>JAUIJZ010000068.1 GCA_030430715.1 Alphaproteobacteria bacterium | reverse complement strand
CCACCCAGTCGCCCACTTCCACGCCAGCGAATGCCACCCGCAGGGCATTGGCGGCATCGCTCATGGAGATTCCCAGGCTGGAAGCCAGGCCGCGGTCCACTTTCACCTGCAGTTCGGGTTTGGGTTCCTGGGTGGAAAGCCCGACTTCAACAGCGCCTTCCACCTGTTTGAGCTCTTCCATGTACTGGGTTACCAACTCATTCAGCTTGCGGCTGTCACGGTGAAGGCTGGGCTCACCAAGGCCGATTGGGACGCAACATGCGCTGTGCATCCGACCGGCGCCGAGGAATTGGTGCTGATGGGCGAACCGGTCAGCCAAGATAGCGAAACGCCGGCATGACAACGCCCCCTCGATGAGGGGGCGTTGGGTTCAACTGGCGGGGGATTAGCGCGGGCCTCCGCGCAAGCCGCTATCGTCACGGCGTCCGTCGCGTTGATCGCGATAGTCGCGGTCGTCCTGATTGTTCCAACGATTGTCGTCACGCTCATAGCGGCCGTAGCGGCTATAATCGCGATCAAAATCGCGTCCTTGGCGCCACGCATAGGCGCGGTGCTCAAGATGCGGCGCGAAGATCCGGTCGACCGGCCGGCGATTGCGCTGGTCATACACAAAAGCGACGCAGCCGCGCGGATTGCAGCGGTCGGTATAAGAGTACGTCATGCCGGCGCGGAAATTATAGGGGCGGTCGAGCAGGCGATAGAATAGCCGGTCCCCGCGCTCTGCGACGATGGTGCGCCCGCTTGAAAGCCGCACGGTAATCTCCGCGTTACGGCGCCAATCGGCGTCGCGGAAATTATGAGCCGAAGCAGCGCCGGCGGTCGCGAGCGTGAGCGCCGCCAGAGCGGCTGCAAACAAACTTGTTTTCATGGACTTGAGTGCTCCAGGGCGATCTTCGCCGTTCCTTCTCGTCATCCCTCGCGGCTGAGATTGGAACTGTGCGGCTGAACACGGTCTGAGCATTCGATTCGAATAGCAGTGGATACGCTGCGGCTGCGCCTTGACCCGGATTCACCAAAAACTAACCCTCCGCCGCGACGGTCGAGGTTCGCTTCGGCGCTAGATGAATTGGGAGCAAGAATGCCCGCGCGCTTAGTTTCGGTCATCAACATGAAGGGCGGCGTCGGTAAATCGACGACGACCGTTTCGCTTGCCGAAACATTGGCGGTGCATCAGCGCAGGCGCGTGCTCGTCATCGACCTCGATCCGCAAACCAACGCCTCGATCATGGCGGCGGGGCCGGAAAAGTGGAACGCGCTGCGCGAGGCCGAGCGCACGCTCGACTTCTTCTTCGAGAGCTACATCGTTCAGCAGCGCCCCAAACCGTTCAAATCGCTGATCGAGCAAAAAGTCAGCGACCTCAAAGGCAAGCCGGACCTTGCGCTGTGCGCTTCCGCGCCTGAGTTCCGCATTGTCGAGCGCGACATGATCGAGAGCTTCGTCAAACGCGGCTTCCAGATCGACATGATCCAGAAATGGATCTGCGAGCGCTTCGCCAATGGCGTGAAGAACGTCATCAACGATTACGATTACATCCTGATCGATTGCCCGCCCGGCATTTCGCTTTTCGCCGAAGCGGCGCTGATCGCGGCCGATGCGATCCTGGTGCCGTCGATCCCCGATTACGTTTCGCGGCTTGGTCTCATCACCTTCCGCAAGCGCGCGCTGCGGCTGATCAATGAGCGCCGGGGCGGGCCGTCTCAGCTCATGGTGGTGGCCACCAAATACGAAGAGAGCTTTTCGCTGCACCGTTCGGAAGCGCAATTGCTTAAGGACAATCTCGGCGAAGCCATGTTCGACGTGCGCATTCCCCAGCACGTCGACATCGCCAAGGCGGCCGAATGGTCGGAGACGCCGCGCACGTTCGAACAGAAATACGGCGCGATGGCTTCGCTGGTGAAAAAGCTCGGCGAGGAATTTGTCGCCAAAGTGGAGCCCGCGCCCACGCGATGAGCCTCAACAAGACGCTCGACCGCCTGTTCGACGAGGTTCGCCGCGAGGCGAAGCGCAATCCCGATTTTGCTGATCGCCTCGACGCTGTTTTGCGCCTGCACGACTCACGCCGGGAGGTGGCCGAAGAGATCGTGGAAGCGGTGGCGCGTGCAGAAGATGCCCCGCCTGCGATCATTCCCGCCGCGCCGCAGCCGCCCACGCCCACGCCGCCGCCAATCGGGCCCGCGCCTGATCTCAATCCGGCGGGTCTGTACAAACGCAAAGGCGAAGACGCGCTCACCGAAGCGCTGGTCGCACTCGATCTCGCTGCGCTGCAGGGCTTGGTGGCCGAGCACAATCTCGACCCATCGGGCGTCACCGCTGAAATGGATGCAGCCGAGCTTGTCGCGCACATCGTTGCCCAGGCGAAGAAACGCGCCGAACGCGACGACAAGATGTTCGATTATTAAGCTAGTCGAGAATTTCGATCCCGATCACGGCGCCGGTGGCGTCAAGGTCGAGATTAATCTCGGGGCCGCTATTCGGCAGCATGTCGCGCAGGCTCACCGTCCTAGAGACGCAGCCCTGCGTGCGTGGATGTTTTGGCAAGGAGAGGTAGGCCGCGCCTTGTCCTCGTGCGCCGTTCGTGACGAGGCGATAGCCCTGTTTGGTCTCTGCCTCTTCTTTCATGTCGCTACCTAATCGATCAAAGCGCTCAGCATCGGTTGAATGAAACGCTGCCCATCGCGGTCCCAAACCGGAAACGCGCCGGCGAAATCCCAAGCGCACCAGCCCATGCCTTCGGCTTCGCACGCGTCGCGCACTGTCCGTGTCCAGGCTGCGCGCTGATTCAAATCTACCGCGCGATTCACGCCGAACTCACCCAATTGCATGGCGAGCCCGCGCTCGCGTCCCCAGCGCGCGGCTTGGCTGATATGCGATTGCACGGCGTTTTGATCGCGTGACGTTCCCCATTCACGGTCGTAGCGCGGCGCGTCGCTTCCAAGCCATTCCGCGTTCTGGTGTGTGAAAGCGTGCGGCTCATAATAATGGACGCTGACGGCGATGTTCTCGCCCTCGGGCGGGTGCCAATCACGCAGCGCGTCGATATTTTGCCAATTGCCGGGGCCGAGCACGATCCAGCGGTTCGGATGGCGCGCGCGGATCAGTCCGACAATCTCGATCTGCAAATCGCGAAGCGCCGCACCGCTCCAGGCTTCGCCGTTCGGCTCATTCAAGGGCTCGAAAATGAGGTCGCCGGGCGCGCCTTGGAACGCATCGGCGATCTGCCGCCACAGGCTCATGAAGCGGCTGCGCCGGCCGGAAACCGGGCCCGACTGGATGAAGGCATCGTAGTGATGCACGTCGAGCTGCGTCTTCAAACCGTTGTCGAGCGCCCAGCGCACCACTTCTGACACCCGCGCCATATAGGCGTCAGCGACGCGTCCGCTGGGGCTCATGTGCTGATCCCAGCGCACGGGCAGGCGCACGCCGTCAAATCCCGCCCCGGCGATGGCGGCCAAGTGCGCTTCCTCGATCCGGTAGCCCCATTCGCCTTCCAGGGGCGCCTCCAGCGCATTGCCCAGATTGACGCCGCGTCGCATGGGAAAGGGGGCGGGCGCCTGGCCGTTCGCTGCAGGTGCGCACGCTGCGAGCGCGGCCGCGCCCAGAAGGAGATTGCGGCGATTCATTGGTTGCAGCTTACGCCATAAGCCCGCTAACACCCCTGTCTATGTTCGATAAAATTCTGATCGCTAACCGCGGCGAAGTGGCTGTCCGCATCATCCGCACCGCGCGGCGCATGGGCATCAAAACCGTAGTGGTTTATTCGGAGGCCGACGCTGATAGTTTGGCCGTAGATATGGCCGATGAGGGCGTGTTCATCGGCCCCCCGCCCGCGGCGCAATCCTACCTCGTGATCGACAAGATCGTGGACGCCGCGCGCAAGACGGGCGCCCAGGCTATCCACCCCGGCTTCGGTTTCCTCTCCGAGAAGGCCGAGTTCGCGGATCGGCTGCTGGCCGAGAAGATTGCGTTCATCGGCCCCAACCCACACGCCATCCGCGCCATGGGCGACAAGATCGAGTCCAAGAAGGCGGCGGCTGAAGCGGGCGTCTCGTGTGTGCCCGGCTTTATCGGTGAGATCGAAGGCGTCGACCACGCCGTGCAGATTTCCGAAGAGATCGGCTATCCGGTCATGATCAAGGCCTCGGCCGGCGGGGGCGGCAAGGGCATTCGCGTCGCATACAATCGCAAGGACGTGCAGGAAGGCTTCCCGGCGGTGCGCGCCGAAGCCAAGGGCGCGTTCGGCGACGACCGCATCTTCATCGAAAAATTCGTTACCGCACCGCGCCACATCGAAATTCAGGTGATGGGCGATAAGCACGGCAATGTCGTGCACTTGTTCGAGCGCGAGTGCTCGATCCAGCGCCGCAACCAGAAAGTCATCGAAGAAGCGCCGTCTCCGCTGCTCGATGAGAAGACCCGCATGGCGATGGGCGAGCAGGCCTGTGCGCTAGCGCGCGCCGTGAATTATGACAGCGCCGGCACGGTGGAGTTCGTCGCATCGGGCGCCGATAAGAGCTTCTATTTCCTTGAGATGAACACGCGGCTCCAGGTGGAGCACCCGGTCTCGGAAATGATCACCGGCGTAGATCTGGTCGAGCAGATGATCCGAGTCGCGGCGGGCGAGAAGCTCGCCATGAAGCAGAAGGACTTGAAGATCAAAGGCTGGGCCATCGAGAGCCGCATCTACGCCGAAGATCCTTATCGCAACTTCCTGCCCTCCATCGGCCGCTTGCGCATCTACAAAGCGCCCGCCGAGGGCAAGCAGGGCGACATCACGCTGCGCAACGAAACCGGCGTGCGCGAAGGCGATGAGATATCGATGTTCTACGATCCGATGATCGCCAAGCTGGTCACGCATGGGCCGACGCGCATCGCCGCCATCGACGCCCAGGCCGCCGCGCTGGATGATTTCCTGATTGAAGGGATCGCCGACAACATCCCGTTCCTCGGCGCGGTGATGGAAGAGACCGATTTCCGCAAGGGCGGCTTCACCACCGCTTACATCAAGGAAAAATTCCCCGAGGGCTTTAACGGCGTCCCGCCCACCAAGACCCAGGAAAAATTGCTCATCGCCTGTTCGGCGGTTGCCCGCTCATTCACGGCGCATCGCGCGCGTCAGACCAGCGGACGCATCGCCCCCGCTAATGGCGCGCAGCGCGACTGGGTGGTGGTGATCGAGCGTGAACACCACCTCACGCATGTCGACCTCGATGATGCCGGCGCCGACGTTTACATCGACGGCAAGAAGCACCGTCTCGATACCGTGACCCGTCCAGGCGCGCGCATTATCGAAGGCAAGTTCGACGGCAAGCCGTTCTCGGTGAAGATCAAAACCGCGCCCGAAGGCTACACGCTCCGCCATCGCGGCGTGACGCTGCGCGCGCTGGTGGCGACGCCGCGCGGGGCCGAGCTGCACAAGAAGATTCCCGAAAAGGAAAAGGCCGATACGTCGAAGCTGATCGTCTCGCCCATGCCGGGGCTCGTGGTTTCGGTGGACGCCAAGGCCGGCCAGGAAGTGAAGGCCGGCGAGGGCGTTGCCGTCGTCGAAGCGATGAAGATGCAGAACATCATCCGCGCCGAGCGCGATGGCGTGGTGGCGAAGGTGAATATCGAAGCGGGCGCCAGCGTCGCCGCCGACGAAGTGATGATTGAGCTGGCTTAGGACTTAGTTGCGGCGGGCTTTAAGCCCGCACCGCGACCCGGTCAGCCGGCGGGCGCGCACTTGTCGGCGCATAGCGGCTTGTAAGCGTCCCGAGCGGGACGATCTTATCGCCCGCACGTTCACGCAGCTCCGCGGCGCTCAAGCGTTTTGCGATTCGGTCGGCAGGGGTTTGCATCGGCGACTCCATGCACGAATGCTAGACGCGCGAAGGCTTCATGCAAATCTGCCGGAAGTTCTAGAACGGCGTTCTAGTGTAAAGAGCCTGAGCGTGTGTCTTTCTTGCGCGCTACGTCACAAGGGCGCCGCTTCATTGCGCGTCGGCCCAAAAACATTTTCGAACGCAGCGCGCAGCGCCGCATCCGCATCCGCCATCGTCACCGGCAGGCCGAGATCCACGAGGCTGGTCACGCCGAATTGCGGCGCGCTGATTCCGCATGGCGTGATGCCGGAGAAATGTTCGAGCTCCGGTTCGACATTGAAGGCGATGCCGTGAAAGCTCACCCATTTGCGCAGGCGGATGCCGATGGCGGCGATCTTATCCTCGCGCGCCCAGCCCGCGCCCTTGCGCTCAACCCACACGCCGACGCGGCCCGGGCGAATTTCGCCCTTCACGTTGAAGCGTTCCAGCGCGCCGATGATCCAAGTTTCTAGGTCGGTCACGAAGCGCGTGACGTCGCGGCCGCGCTCGCGCAGGTCGAGCATCACATAAGCCACGCGCTGGCCGGGGCCGTGATAGGTGAACTGGCCGCCGCGCCCGGTTTTGAAAACCGGGAAGCGCTGTGCATCCAGCAGATCGCTCTCTTTGGCGCTGACGCCAGCCGTGTAGAGCGGGGGATGTTCGAGCAGCCAAACGATTTCGCCGGCCTCGCCCGCCGCAATCGCCGCCGCACGACGCTCCATCGCCGCGACCGCCGCTTCATAGCCGACGCGCCCTGGCGATGTCGCCCAACCGATCCGCTTGTCCGCTTCGTTCACGCGCTCGCAACCCTTTCCGGTTCGACTATGCCGGAATCAGATGGGGCGCGCGCGCCTGCTGTGGAAGTCCGGGAAAAACCATGTCCGACAAAAACCAAGTGCAGCACGTTCCGATTGAACTGTCCGTCGTTCTGGGCCGGTGCCGCATGCCGATGCAGCATCTGTTGCGGATGGGGCGCGGCGCTGTGATTCCTCTCGATACGCGCGAATCGGATCAGCTTTGGATACTCGCCGCGGGGCATCCGATCGCGCGTGGAGAGATTACCATTCAAGGCGATCGCCTCTGCATCACCGTGACAGAAGCCGCGGATGTGCACGAATTCGAGGCCGCCTAGGCATTTGAGGCCTTTCGGACTGGACGGAATCTTATCGTTCTGTTCATGTGCGCTTCAGGCGCGGGACGCCATAGCTATCACCACACGCCTGAGCCCGGCGTGATGTCCCAGAGGGGGTTTGCCATGAATATGTTTGTCCGCACCGTAGCGGCTGGTATCGCGCTTGCGGCGGCCGCTGCTGGCGTTGCTGTTGCGCAGGATTATCGTCTCAATCCGACCTACGGCACCATTAACCTAAGCGCGGGCTTCTTGCCCGACCCACAAGTCATGCCGCTGCAATCCGGTGGCCAGATCGACGCGCAACGCGTCAGCTCGTCCTGCCGCGGCTTCATCGCCAATGCGCCGGACGTGCGTCTCAATTACAGCGCCGGGTCTTATCCGCTGATCATCTCGGTCAACTCGAATTCAGACACCACGCTGGTGGTCAATGGTCCGGACGGCTCCTGGTATTGCGACGATGACGGCGGCGTGCAGGGCCTGAACCCCTCGCTGCGGTTCGGCTCGCCCGCGAGCGGTCAATACGACATTTGGGTCGGCACCTACGGCAATGCGAGCCTGCAGCCAGCCCAACTCCACATTTCCGAGGTCAACAGCCAGTAACCTGGCTTAGCCCGCGACAATGGCGAAGGGCCGGAGCAGACGCTCCGGCCCTTGTTCGTTTGCGACGGGTCTGCTACGGCCACGCCCCACGCGCTCGTGGCGGAACTGGTAGACGCACTACCTTGAGGTGGTAGCGAGTAACATCGTGGAGGTTCGAGTCCTCTCGAGCGCACCAATATCTTTGCGTTGAATGCCTTAGCCAGTCAGGCGTTCAAGTGGCGAAGACGGCGTCTTCTTGTTAGGGACGCTCATGTCAGACCTGACCAAGCGGCTCCTTCGCGCCTATGAGGCGCCGGCCAGTTCGGCGGATTTCGATCTGCCCGCGGCTCTCGATGATGTGTTGGGCGGCGTTGGCCTCTCCGCTGCGGATGCAGGCGGTACGGTTTCTCATATTGGCGCTGACCCGGTGCTGGCCAGTCCGCTGCGCATTGGCGCGGCGGCGACGATTGCGCTTCTGGCCAAATCGGTCGCGGCGGCGGCGCTGCATCGCTGGCGCGGCGGACCGGGCCAAGACATCAGCGCCGATCTGCGCCGTGCGCCGCGCCGCTTGAGCCCGTTCTTCGAAGGCAGGTGGGAAAGGCTGGGGCTTTATCCGGTCCGTTTCACGCTTGAGCTCGGCAACGCGATGAGCGCGTTCTTTTATAAGACGCGCGACGAGCGCTGGGTGCTGCCGCAGGCGATGTATCCCAATCTACGCCAGCGTGCGCAGGATCTGCTTGGCGTGCCGCTGACGTGGCAAGCGGTGAACGAAGCGATCGGCAAGTGGGACGGCTTGGAGCTTGAGGCGGCAGGTGAGCGCGCCGGCATTGTCATGCCGATGGTGCGGACGCTGCCGCAATTCCTCGAAGAGGCGCAATACAAGGATGTGCTCGCCGAAGCGCCGCTGATCGAGGTGACGAAGATCGGCGAGTCCGCGCGCGAGCCGCTGCGTCCTGCTGCGGATTTGCCCTTCGCGGGTTATCGCGCGCTTGGCATGGGGCATGTGATTGCCGGGGCGGGCTTTGGCCGTTCGCTGGCGCTGCATGGCGCCGACGTGCTCAATCTCTGGCGTCCTGGGGAGGGCGAACAGGAAACGGTGTACGCGTCGGCGAATGTCGGGATACGCTCGGCTTGGCTCGATCCGCGCAGCGACCGCAACCGTCTGACCGAGTTGCTCGAAGGCGCGGACATCTTCTTCCAGAACCGCAGGCTCGCCTATTTGCGCGAGATTGATCTGATGCCAGAGACTGCGGCGCGTGTACGGCCGGGCCTCATCTATGTTTCCTTTTCGCTGCATGGCGTCGAAGGCCCGTGGGCGGAGCGCCCGGGCTTCGACCAATCGGCAGGATCGGTGACGGGCATCATGGCGCTGGAAGGCACGCCCGAGCAGCCGCGACTGCCGCCGATCATCGTCGTCAACGATTATCTCGCCTCGTGGCTGGCGCAGGCGGGCGTGGTGTCGGCGCTGCGCCGCCGTGCCGAGGAGGGCGGCTCCTATCACGTGCACGTTTCGCTTTCGCGCATCGCGCTTTGGATCATGTCGCTCGGATTGTTCGATAAAGAATGGGCGCAGCGTACCGCCGGCAGCAGCGAGCCGCATGCCTATCCCGATCCGGAGACCTTCAGCGCCGTGACGCCCATGGGCGATTATCAGGGTGTGACAGAACAAGTGACGATGTCGCGGACGCCCGGCCGCTACGACCCGGTGCTCATTCCGCGCGGCGCATCGCGGCTGGAATGGCGCTGAACGTCAGCGCCGCCGCACAGCGCCGTCAACAGCACCGCGCCGAGCACGCTCGTGCGTGGAAACACGTAAAGCATCACGCAGGCCAGATCGAAAGCGGGCGCTTGAGCGCGCGCTAATGTGCATCGCGCTCCACCCGCTCGTGGATTGCAGGCGCCTCCATTAACGCCGCCGAGCCGGTCCAGGGATACGCCTCGATCGCGAACACGCCGGCGGCGATGGCTGGATCGGTGGCGGCCAGTTGGACGGCTTCCTCAACCGTACGCACATCGAAAATGAACATGCCGCGATACTGGTCATCATTGGGCGAGAATGGCCCTGCGATCAGAAGGCGACGTTCCGCGCGGAGACGCCGAACATTGGCCATATGCCCTTCAGACAGGCGCTGTCGCTCGCCTTCGGCAAATTCAGTGCGTGGGCCGGTTTTCAGAATGACCACCACGTATTGGCGCATGCCGCGCTCATTGGCGCCCAGCCGCTCCGCGAGAGCGGCGTCAAACGTCGTATTCGCATGCGGCGGCTGAGTGGTGCTGCAGGCGGCCAGCGTGGCGCAGCAAAGAAGCAAAAAGACGAAACGCATGGACGTGGCTCCCGAAAAAACTGCGCTTTTAGATAGCGCAGCCGCGCGCCATGCAAGCGCGACTTTAGCGTCGCCACGGAAACAGCGCGCGCAGTGCGGGATCGCGCAGCCACAGCCCGCCCCACATGAACAGGCACAGATAAACGCCGAACAAGATGTGGCTGAAGAGCGGGCTCTCAACGCGAATGTGCGTCGCCATCGCGCCGCCGCACAGCGCCGTGAATAGCAGCGCGCCGAGCACGCTGGTGCGCGGAAAGATGTAGAGCAGCACGCAGGCAAGTTCGATGCAGCCGATCCAGAAAGCGTGCCCAGGCGGCCAGCCGAGTTGCGCCATGGTTTCTTCGGCGATCGGCATTTGCAGGAGCTTCGGCGCGATCGAGGCGCCGAGCATGAACAGGACGAACAGCGCGCTCAAGCCGCGGCCGGTCCAAACAGATGCGCTCGCTTTCATGGTGTCTCCCTGATGTCGTCCTAAAGACGTGCGGGAGACATGCATCCCGACATCAGCCGATCTTTAAGCGCACGAAGCCCATGGCTCCAGCGGGGTCGCCATCATAGCTCGTTTCCAGCCCATCGCTGACGAAATGCTGTTGGGCGGCGGCGCCGACACCCAGAACGGTATTCGGGCCGATGCGAAAATCGCGGATCGCGCCAAGGCTGAGCCGGGCGGCGTCCTGGACGCCGGCGCCGCCGAGTTCCTCGGTTTCAATCGCCTCGGCCCGGGCGAAGAATGTCCACCGGTCATTTGGGTGCAGCGCCGCCTCGGCGAGCCAAGCATCGAGCATTTCGCCATGTCCGTGGTCCTTGGTCGATGCGGCGAGCGTCGCGGACCACCAGCCATCGTTCGCCAGGCGCTGTGTATAGATCGCGCTTGCCGACCATCTCTCTTCATCGTCGTCCGGATGCAGCGCCTCGGGGCTTTCGACGTCCGCCCACGATGCCTGCAGCGACCAATTCTGGTTCGGATTCCAGCTCACGCGCAGCGATGTTGAGTCAAGCTCGCCCGTTTCGATGTCGAAGCGCGAATTATCGGGTTCGCGGCCGCGAAATTGTGAGACTTCGATCTTCCAATTGTCACGTATGTAGCCGGCGGTGAGGACGCCAAAGGTGATGTGCGTCGAGTCGAGCCAATGGTGCGTGATCGGCGCTTCGGGCGAGTCCATCGCGGACATGCGATGCATGAAGGCGGGCGGGCCGAAGGCGGGTTCGCCGGGCAGGCCAGCATAAATGAACACGGCGCCGCTCTCATCAAGCCGGTGCGCGTATGACGCCGAAAGCTCCATGAAGAGATCGTGCGGGTGCTGGCGATCCACCAGGGGCGTAACGCCGTCGGCGCTTTCGCCCGCCGCCAACAATAACGGATAACCGTTCGAGCCCATGAACGGATCGGGCGAGAGCATGGCGCGCAAATTGAGCGTGCCGTCCGTTCCCACATCCCGGCGCGCGGCGCCCATCACCATTCCAGCGAGAAATGCTTTCTCGTCGCCGCGCGGCCCGTCTGACCAAGCGTAGGTTCCGTTGAACAGGGCGTGTCCCATCCAGCGCCAGCCGGCGGCCTCGCCATGCACGCCGCCATGAAGCGAAGCGTCGGGTTGCCATGATGTGCCGGATGCGTCGCGGCTCATGGCGTAAGGTCCAAGCGCGCTGCGCATGCTTGCGCCGGCGTGATCGCTATGACCGGCCTGGTCATCGCCGTGATGCATGGAATGATCGCCGTGGTCCTGCATGCCGTGATCGTCATGCGTCTGGGCCAGAGCGGGCGTGGCCAAGAGCGCCAGCGACACCGCTGTCCAGGCTGTCCAATGCGTCATCGTTCGCTCCAGCTTAAAAGTTCAATCAGCTCGGCCGCCTTCTTCCGTTGCGCGGCGGCGTCTCCCGAAACGATCGCGCTCTCGATGCAATGGCCGAGGTGATCTTTCAAAAGACCGGCTTCCACTTTGACGAGCGCCGCTTTCACCGCGCGCAATTGGGTCAGCACGTCGATGCAGTAGCGATCGTCCTCGATCATGCTGATCACGCCGCGCACCTGTCCTTCGACCCGCTTCAGGCGATTCACGAGGTGGGAGCGGTCATGCATGATCCGCCTTTAATACCCTATGGGGGTATAGGGCAAGCCCTCACTTCGTTGCCATGCGTGGGTTGACGTGAGGCGCGACGCAGCGTTTGGGGAAGGCCTAGCCCAGCGAAGCGTCCGCCGATGAACACAGAAAACGAAACGGCGGCCGAAGCCACGCACACGCCGCCCTCCGAAGATCCGCACTTCATCGCCAGCGTCATCGGCGCCGCGGGCGATCACGATGCGCCGTTGCTGCGCCGGTTGCTCACAGAGCTTTCGCCGCCCGATCTGGCCGATGTCATCGAGCATGTGCCGCTGGAGGCCGCGCGCACCATCGCGAAAATGGTGGGCCGCTATTTGCCGGCCGAGTTCCTGCCGGAACTCTCATGGGAGCGGCGCGAGGAAATCCTGCCGGAGCTGCCGCCCGAATATGTCGGGCGCGCGCTGGGCGAACTCGACACCGATGACGCCGCCGCCGTCGCCGCCGACATCGACGAGGACCAACTCGATGAGGTGCTCGCCGCCGCCGACGAGGATACGCGTCTCGCGGTCGAGGAAGCGCTGTCCTTCGACGAGGAGACGGCCGGGCGTCTGATGCAGCGCGAATACGCGGCCGCGCCGGAAGGCGCGACCGTGGGCGATGTCATCGACCGCATGCGCGAGGAAGCCGCCGAGCTTCCGGACGAGTTTTTTGAAATCTACGTGGTCGACGTCGCCATGCGCCCGATCGGCGCGGTGCGCGTCTCGCAATTGCTGCGCTCGAAGCGCGCGACGCCGCTGGTCGACATCATGCGTGCGCCGCTCATCCTGATCCGCCCGGAAATGGATCAGGAAGAGGTGGCGCAGACGTTCCAGAAATACCACATGGCGTCCGCGCCGGTGGTGGACGATGCGGGCCGCATCACCGGGATGGTGACGGTGGACGATATCGTCGATGTCATCACCGAAGAGGGCGAGGAAGATTTGCTCGCGCTCGCCGGTGTGAGCGAAGCCGCGCAAACCGATTCCGTCTATCGTTCCGTGCGCGCGCGTGCGCCTTGGCTGCTGGTCAATCTTGGCACCGCCGTTGTGGCGTCCTGGGTGATTTCGCAATTTGAAGGCTCGATCAATCAGCTGCTCGCGCTCGCCATTCTGATGCCGATTGTTGCGTCGATGGGCGGCAATGCGGCGACCCAGGCGCTTGCCGTCGCCGTGCGCGCCATTGCTTCGCGCGATCTGACGGAATCTTCCGCGCCGCGCTACGTGCTGCGCGAAGCGATGACGGCGATGTCCAACGGCGCGATCTTCGCCGTCGTCTTGGCTGCTGTGGTCAGCTTCTGGTTTCCGCAGCCGCCGCTATTGGCGCTTGCGATCGCGCTTGCGATACTCATCACCTTCGCTTGCGCGGGTTTGGCCGGCATTCTTGTGCCGTTGACATTGAAGCGTCTTGGCGCGGATCCGGCCGTGTCATCTTCGGTGTTTGTCACGTTCGTCACGGATATCGTCGGCTTCCTCGCATTCCTGGGCCTCGCCACGCTCATACTTCTAAGCTAAGCATGCATGCAACCATAGGGTGCGCTCATGCAAATCGGTATTGTTTCGCGGTGTGCGGTTGCTGCGCTTGCAGTGTTTGGATTGGCGCTGCTTGGGCTGACCATGGCGCCAGAGGTGCGCGGCGAGGCGGCGGGGTTTCCTGATGGGCGCGCCGGCTTTGTCGTCGCCGACATTGGCTTTGCAGGCGCCGCCAGCAATACGGTCTGTCCGGATGGCAGATCCATGGGCTATCGCGAGATCTACGAACGGTCGCCGGAAGGGCGCCGCCGCGAGGGCGAGTCCGAAGAAGATTATGCGCGCAGGCTTGACCGCCAAGGGCGGGCATTGGCGATCGTTGACGGGGAAAGCCTGTGCATGCGCCCCGAACTGGGCCATGACCCGCATTATCGCACCATGGACGATGCCAACGTGCTCGCGTTCGGCATCGATCTCGATGGACAGGACTCGCGCGCGAACACGCAGCCTGCGGGCGGTACTTGCGCTCACAATGATTTCCGCGGGCCAGGGGGCGCGCGCGGCATCGACAATCAGCACATTCGATTAGTCGGATGCAGCGGCGGCACGCAGGCGGCGCAAGCGCAAGAGCAGCGCCAGCAGCAGGTGGCGGCCTCGCCGCGCCGGCGGGGCAGCGGCCTGACCGTTGAGATGCATACGGGGGCCTGGGGCATTCTCATTTCCGTGAGCGGGGTCGATGACATTGCGAATGACGATGCGGTTGAAGTGGGCATTTACGCCAACAACGATCCGATCCAGCTCAGCGGCAATCGCGAACCAGTCTCCTACGTCACCTACGCTATTCAGCAGGACCCGCGTTTCAGCGCTGTCGCGCGTGGGCGCATCGTCGATGGCGTGCTGACCACGGATCCGGTGGATGTGCGCTTTCACCATGTTCTGAATGGGATGCGGCTGGAACGGCCTCTGCGCGATGCGCGGATGCGCGCGACCTTCGCCGCCGACGGCTCGCTTGAGGGCTACATTGCCGGCTACACGCCGATCGTCGAGATGTACGATGTCGATTACGGCTTTCGGAACGGCAAGGATTTTAACGGTGTGGACCCGGCGCCGTTTGAACGCAGAAGAAACTCAGCCATAGGCGCGGCGGCGGTGCTGGGGCGTACGTGTGAGGGCGTATGGGCGGCGTTGCAGCAACTCGCGGACGGTCATCGCGATCCGGAGACGGGCCGGTGCACGTCCATCTCGACACAATATTGGTTTCACGCTCTGCCGGCTTTCGTCGTCGATATGCCGAGCGAAGGCGTTAACGACGATCTGACCTCAAGGCCCGCGCGCTAGGCGCGCAGGGCGGCTTCACCCTTAAAGCGCGCACTTGGCGCCTGACTTGCCTTTTTGGGGAAGTCCCGGTTTCAGCCAGCATCAAATTGGCACGGGGCTTGGATTTTGACCGCCCGGAAGGCAAGTCATGACGCAGTCTATTTCTCCCGCGGGCCTCAGCCTGGTCCAGGAATTTGAGGGCTTTCGCGCCGAACCGGCGGAATTGTCCGACGGCAATTGGGTGGTGGGTTTCGGCCATATCCGCGTCGGCGAGGCCGGTGCGCCTGTCAGTGAGGCCGAGGCCGCCTCTTTGCTGGATATGGATATCGCGCCGATCGAGGCCGCTATTAACGCTCAGGTGAAGGTCGCGCTGACGCAATCTCAATTCGACGCGCTGGTTTCCTTCGTCATGTCTATAGGCGTGGACGCGTTCGCGCGCAGCCAAGTGCTGCGGCGGATCAATGCCGGTGCTCATGTCGCCGCCGCGGGCGCGATGGATGCCTGGCGCAAGCTCGAAATTGAGGGCGAATTGGTTGTGGTTGACGCGCTGGTGCGCCGTCGCGCGGCTGAGAAGGCGCTGTTCCTGAAGGATGCGCCGCACGCGGCTGCACCGGCGATGGTGATGCGCGCGAAGCTCGATTATGCGGCCCAGGTGCTTGGCGCTCCGGTCGATTATGCGCCAACGCCCGCGCTGAATGCGGCGCGTGTTGCGCAAAGCGACATCGTTGTGTCTCCGCCGATGCGGGAAACGATTGAGAATATCGTCGTTTGCCCCGCACAGCGTCTCACGGAAATTCTGTTGTCCGAGCCCGCCACCGAGGCCTTGCTCCTCACGCAAGTCGTGACTGAAGAGCAGGAAGAGCAGGACGACGAACTCATCACCGCTCACGCCAAGCCTGCCGCTCGGCGGATCGCTATGCCGGGCCGTGATCGGCGCATCTCCAAGATGCGCAATCGCTTAGGATTTGTCGAAAGCATGAAGCGTGTTTTTGGCCGTCCGGTCGAGGCGTTTGGCTTGAGCGCGCTCTTGGTTTTCGGGCTCGCGCTCACTCTTGTGGGCGGTTCGATGCTGTATGCTAGCAATGGCGACATGATCGAAATGGCGGGTGCGGGCGCATTCGCCGCGCCGGGCTTGGCTGCCACTTTGATGGCGGGCTTTGGTTTCTTCCGCGCGCCTGAACCACAGCCTGTCGCGATCTAAAAGGTTTTGCTCCGCTGGTCGGCCTGGGGCGGGAGCGATCCCGCCCCATTTTTTTTACAAACAAAAAGGGCCGCTCCGGAATCCCGGAACGGCCCTTCCATTGTCTGTCCCCTAGCGGGCGACGATCAGGCGCGAACCCCGATCGAGCTTACGCTCGAGGTGCTCCAAGCCTGAAACAGTGCCCCTACAGAGTGACAATGAGACACTAGTTTTTGTTGTTTCCCACGAGTTATCCCAAGGACACTCTGAATCGCGTTAGACTT
>JAUIJZ010000167.1 GCA_030430715.1 Alphaproteobacteria bacterium | reverse complement strand
GATCCAGGTGCCGAAGCGGACCGGAATACGCTGGCCAGTCGCCGCAAGCGCCTGGCCGTTGCCATCCAGGAAACAATCCAAAAACGGAAGACCAACACCTACAGCAGCGCCGCCAAGAGCGCCACGGAGCATCGTACGGCGGTTAAACTTGCTCATGAACGCTCTCCATTGCGTTGAAGTTGAAGTGCAGCTTGGTCCGACGTCTCTTCATCGGCCGCTGCAGATATTGCGTAGAAAGTCCGGCTTGTGGCGATCGTGCGCATGAGGTCTGGCAAGCGATAGCCGTTGGCCTGGAAGCTTTGGTTCAAATAATCCATCCACGGGCGCTCTTCGCGCGTGGTGGCCCGTCCCACCGCTGAGCGGTACATCTTGTCCACCAAGCAGCGCGAAGTTTGCGGGTGATCGTGGATCGCCTGCCCCAGTTGGTCGGGCGTTTCGAACTCACGGCCGTCAAGCGAGCCGCTGGCGTCAATCATCGCATCGTTCTCACGCTGGCGGAACGCGCCGACGCCATCGAAATTCTCAAGCGTCAGCCCGAGAGGATCCATCAGGCGGTGGCAAGACGCACACGCAGGTTGGTTCTGGTGAGCGGTCAAACGCTCGCGCGCTGTCGGCATCGAGGAGTTCGTGGTGTCCTGCACAACGCTGAAGTCAACGTTGGCCGGCGGATCAGGCACGATCTGGCACAGGAACACTTCGCGTATGGCGACACCGCGCAGCGTGGGCGAAGAACGCCCCGGGTGCGAGTGAAGCGCAACGAAGCTGATATCCGTCAGAATGCCGGCGCGGCCGCTGCTTTGCGAATATTCCGCAGCTTCCCAGCCGTTCCGGGTCGCGACCGGCATGCGATAAATCGCACCCAGCGCACGGGTCAAATGGGTGCGGCGCGTCGTGAAAATCTGACGATAATCCTCGTTCCGCGTAACCGTCGTATCGATGATGGTCCGCAGCGTCTGCTCTTGCGCATCTTCGGAGACACTTGAGTTGAACGCCGGATAAATCACCGGATCCTTCGCGAGTTCGTCGAAGAGCTCGAATTCCATCATGTCGCGGAAGAACGCACGAACGGCGCGCTCATAGTTCGGCGACTCGATCAAACGCTCGACTTGGCGGTTGAGACCGTCGGCCGTGTGCAATTCACCGGCGCCGGCGGCGCGCAGCAATTCCGCATCCGGCGCGGCGCCCGTCAGCAGGAAGCTGAGACGCGAAGCCTTGGAATAGCCATCCAGACGATACTGGCCGCGATTGGCCGGATCGGCCTCCGTGCGCTCAATGCGCAGGAGAAAGTCCGGCGTCATCATCATGCCCGCGAGCGACAGCTCGAGACCGGCGTAGAAATCGTTATCCAGACGCTGCTGTGCGTCACGGACGACCTGAACATAATGATCGCGCTCAGAGCGCGTCATTTCGCGACGGAAGATGAGCGGGCCGTAATGGTCAACGAACTCGCGTGCGCAGTTGCGATCAAAGCGCGTCGGCGAACGCGGCGTGCACGGCACCAATTCCTCGCGCCGTTCTTCGCTGACGACAGCGGCGGCGATGCCGCGCGCGGAGGCGTCGTATTGTTCAATGGCGAAGGGAGAGATGGTCGAGTGGCTGGTGCCGACGGCGATCAGTCCCTCCTCCCGCAGCGGGCGCTCGAAACGGCCCACGATGGAGATGTCCGGTCCGAAGATGTCCGCGACGGTGGCGCGATACTCAGCCTCCGTGAGGCGGCGCACGCTCGGCGGCGCGCCAACCGGATCAGGCTCCGTTACCGCGCGCTCGGATTGAGCGACGCTGAGCCCGCCAAGCAATACGACGCAAAGCGCCGCACACGCACCGCCCAGAATGGCGGTCCGACGCGCCACGCTTGGTTTCTGCAAGTTTTTCATTCGTCTCGCCGCCTAGCTTTCTAGCGTTTCCATCCGCGCGCCCCCATTTGAAGGCGCATCCTCGTCATACAATGCCGCACCAGCGCCCCAAAAGCTCGCCTTTCCCACACACGGAAAATGGGTGGTGCTTCTACCGCTGCGTCCCACGAACTTATTGCAGACTTTTGCCAAACCATGCTTGCAATTCGCCGTCGCGGAAAAATAGTAACATCAACGTTAGTAACATGCCGATGAATCCGGAGCGAAAACAGATGGGCCGCCCACAATCCGCGGCCGACGAGGAAATCATTCGTGCGGCGCATCAGGTCCTCGTGCGCCGTGGCCACGATGCGTTTACGCTGTCGGAAGTCGGTGACGAAGTCGGCCTTTCGCGCGCCGCCATCACCCTGCGCTTCAAGAGCGCGGAAGCGCTGAAATTCAGGGTTATCAATGCAAATGTCGATCGCTTCCTAGCGTTTCTTGATGGGCTTCCAAAGACGCCCAGCGGCGACAATCTCATCGAAATCGCAGCCTTCCTTGGCCGCTTGATCGGCCACAGCGTCAATTCCTCGCCGATGACAGCCGTGTTCAGCGGGAACATTCTCAGCGACGATTTGGCCGCATTGGAAGAGAAGCGGATCGCCGCCCTTTTGGCCGCGATCGGACGCTGCATGCCGGAGACACAGATCAAGCACGAAACGGCCTGCAAGGCTTACCTCGCACATCTCAGCGGCGCGCTGATGGCGTGGCAGCCGCGCGAAGGAGACGATCCGTGCGACTTCCTGATTGATCGCGCCAGGGAATGGCTGGCGCTCGCGAACATTCCATTCAGCGACGCCTACACCGGGAATTGGGCGCACAACCCGCCCACGCCGCCAACCAGCCCAGGCGCGCCGCGCAAGCGGCGCAACACAACCAACGGATCACGCTAGTAGCGTCCGCGTCTTAGAGCGCGTGCGCGCGCCGCACTGACGACAACAAAAAGGCCGCGAGCGCCAGCTCGCGGCCTTTCGTTTGACTTTCGTGTGGGCGCAACGTGCGCCCTTTTCCTTCCCTCCTACGCGAGGAGTTCGGTGATGGTGCGGTTGGTTTCCTGCGAGCGGGTGCCCCAGCGCTCGACC
>JAUIJZ010000067.1 GCA_030430715.1 Alphaproteobacteria bacterium | reverse complement strand
CGATCTGCAGTACGGCGAGACGCAGCGCGACTGGCAGGTCGGCAGCGTCATCGGCGAAGCCAGCATCATATTCGATCTCGATGCCACCCGCGCTGCGCAGCGTCGCCGGAAAGCCGGACGGAAAGACCAGGCGCGGCCGGTCGCGCTGACCTTCAAGCCAATAGCGCTCCGGATCGATCACGCTCTGCGCGCCATTGTCCGCGAGAAGACGCACAGCGATGACATCCGTGACCGGGCCAATGCCAAGCACGGCGCCGTTGACGGCCTCGCGCCGCCAAATGTCGAGGCTCTCGCGCACGCGCCGCGTGATGAGCGCGCGTCCACAGCCGGTTTCCACCGCCTCGCGCGCAGCCCCGATCAGATCCGCGATGAGCGAATCTTCCGCGCTGTGATCCACGCGCAGAAACAGCTTCGCCTCCGCCAGCGAGACAGGCTCGCTGGCGGGCGGCGTCACAATACTGATCGCCATTGGCTTAGCTTTCGCCGAACTTCAGCGCTTTGATCGCATCGAAATTCTGCACCCCGCCGCCGACGCGCTTGGTCACGTAGAACAGCACGTAGGGCTTGGCTGAATACGGATCGCGGAGCACACGCACGCCGGCGCGATCGACAATCAGATAACCGCGCGCAAAATCGCCGAACGCGATCGCCGGCGCGTCTGTCGTCGTATAATCCGGCATGTCTTCGATTTCGCTGATCGGATAGCCGAGCAGTGTCGAACCGCCCGCTTCATTCGGCTCCCAGATATAGCGATCGTCGGCATCCTTCAGCTTGCGCACCGCGGCGACGGTTTTGCGGTTCATCGCGAAACGCCCATTCTGCCGGAATTGCGGCTTGGGCGTGTAGATGAGATCAATCAGATCGTCGACCGGATCGGACGCCGCGAAGGCGCCTTCAACGCCCGTCGCGACGTAACCGATCTTGCCCCAGACATGCGACGCCTCGGCGACGAGGTCATAATCGAGAAAACCACGCGGCTGGTTGTCGCCGTCGCCATTGACGAACGCCGCGCGTTCCTGGCCCGCGAACGCTTCTTCCACTTCCGCGGCGATCCAGTCTTCGAGATTGACGAAGCTGTCATCGAGCAGCGTCTGCGTCGCGGCGAGATTGGCGTAGAGTTCGGCGGTTGGAAACTCCATCAGCGCCAGTGTCGGCGTACTGGTTTGCGTGCGTGCGCCCGTTTCAGCCACCCAGCCGGTTCCGGCGGCGGTCAAACTGATCGGCTTCTTGAACACATTGGCGCCCGTCGTGCGCACGGTGGCGATGGCGCGCATCGGCGAGACTTGCCGTAAGCGCGTTTCGATCATGCGGTCGAGTTCGGGCGGCGCGACATAGCCGCCATCTTGCCCGCCGGGCGTCGGATCACCGACCACGGAGAGCGCCTTCGATTCAAACTGCGTCAGCGCCGCGATATCGCCGCGCCGCAGATAGGAATTCCACGCCGATTTGTGTTCGCTCTGCACCGGGTCGGCGCCAAGCGCGGGCCGGCGGCCATTGAGCGCGGCGCGTTCGATCAGAGATTTCTGCTCCGAAAGCGCGCGGTCGATGCGATCGACCTTATCTTCCAGCAGCACATCGCCGCGTCCCTTTTCAAGCGCGGCCAGACGCGCATCATTGGCGGCTTTGAATTCCTCAAACGCGCGCATCAGCGCGTCCGCCGCGCCATTTGGCGGGGCGGCTTTGGTTTCTTTTCTCACTTATTTCTCCTTAGGCGGCAGTCAGCACTCGCGCGGCGCCTGCTGGCGACTGCCGAAGTCGCGCCAGCGGCTGCATCGGATGCGTCACGATGGACACTTCCAGAAGTTCTATTTCTTCAAGCACGCGGCCCCCGCCGTGGCGGCGCGCAACGATTGGGACAAAGCCAATCGAGAGCCCGTCAACGCCGCGCGCCATCATGCGCTTGGCGCGCACGGCGCCGGAAAGCTCAGCGCGCACGGCGCCCGACAAAAACAGGCCGCGCCCATCTTCGCGCGCCTCGTCCCAATATCCGGCCAACACACGCCGCTCATGCTCCACCAGCATCGGCAGCGGCTCTGTGCGCCGCGCCAGACTCGCAGCGAACGCGCCGGCGCGCACGATGTCGCGCATCGAATCCGCCACGCCAAACAGCGCGGCATAGCCCTCAATCCTCATCGCGCGTCGAGCCGGTTCTCGATCCGCGTCAGCGAGCGGCGCGCTTCCGCGATTTGCTCTTCCAAGCGCGCCAAACGGTCCGCGACTTCCGGCTGAACGGAAACCGCACGCTCCACTTCTTCGAGACGCGCCATTGCGCGTCCCGCCCAGAGCAAGCCGCCCGCGGTTTGCAGAAACAGCGCCAGGATCAGCGCGTAGGTGATGCGTGGATCGAATTTCATGCGCGCGCCCCCGCCGGCGCCGCAACGCCTGCAAATTCGCGCTTCTCTTCCGCGCTCAGAAAGTCCGCCGCCGAGAGGCGCGCCCACAAGGCTTCGCGTTCAACCGAAAGCGCAGGCACGCTTTCCAGATCGAGCGCCACGCGCGCCACGCCGAACTCTGTCCAACGCCGCCCCAGCCACGCCTCCAGCGCACGCGCGCCCTTCAATGCGAGCGGCAGCGCCGTATGGCGCCAGAAAGCGAGATTGGCCTCGCGATAGTTCGAATAGGTGTTGTCGCCTGGAATACCGAGCAGCATGGGCGGCACGCCGAACGCCAACGCAATGTCGCGCGCGGCGGCGTGCCGCGCTTCGATGAAATCCATCTCGGCCGGTGAAAGGCTCATGGGACGCCACTCAAGCCCACCTTCCAGCAGAAGCGGCCGGCCCGCATTCGCAGCGCCGACATGCATGTCTTCGAGTTCGTTCTTGAGACGCTGAAATTGCTCTTCGCTCAGACGGTCCGCGCCGCCCGCGCCCGTAAACACAAGCGCGCCCGAAGGCCGGGCTGCATTGTCGATCAGCGCCTTGTTCCAAGCGCCGCCCGCATTGTGAATGTCGATCGCGTAAGCCGCCGCCTCCATCGGCGACAAACCGTACCAATCGTCGGATGGATGAAACAATTTCAGATGCAGGATCGGCGCATCGCCGCTCACCGGATCACGCTCGAAGCGGCGCACATGCGCCCCGACGCGATGCTCCCATCCGACCGGCCAGCCATCGGCGCCGGGGACGACGCTCATGCGATCCGGTCGCAGCACGTAAAGCTCGCTCGGCGCTTCGTCGTCCAAGCTTGCGGCTTCGAGGAAGGCGTTCCCGGCCACTTGCAAATGGCCGTAAAACGCCTCCAGCAATTCAACACCCGTTTGCTCCGGATTGGGCCGCGCCAGCAGCGCGCCCAGCGGATGCTCCGCCGGCCCTACTTTCAGCGTCGCGCTTGCCGCCGCTTCCGCGATCAGCCGCACGCAGCGATACGCGACCGCATTGCGCGCAAAGCCTTCGCGCGCGAATGCCGCCGGGTCGCGCGACGACCACACCGGCCGCCCAGGCGCGTGCCAGGCCAGCAGTTTGCGCTCCACGCCATTGGCGCGGAGTTTTCTCCACCACTCGAACATGAGAACCTTCCGCTAAATCACGCGCGCTTGCGGTCTGGAGCGTCCGCGCCGCACATGGATCGGCGCTGCGCTCGCCTGCACGTAGCGGCCCATATTTGCCGCCGCTCGCCCCGACCTCGTCAGCTTCTTGAGCATGCCCAAAATATAGCTGCGCGCCGGACGGGTCGGATTGATTGCCGAAAAATCGGGGCAGAGCCGCATTTTACCGGCCCAAGCGCGGGGATAGAGGCCCGCCAATCCGCCATTTGCCGCCCCGAAGGATCACTTTCGGCTCATTCCACGGCTTCTACAGGCCAGATTCAGGCGCATGCCGCATGCTGCGTTCTTGATTCCGGTGTCCGTTTTCGATTTGAAAGCGCTCGCTGTGGCGCTGAAACCAAGTTTGCAGTCCGGACTTAGCCAACATTCGGCCATACCACTATAGAGACTAAGCGCCCTTCCGGAGTTCTCATTGCCCGATCAACGGCCAAATTTCCGCAACAGCATCGACTGGGCGAAGCTACGCGCCGCCACGGCGCGGGATCACCTGCGCCGTATGATGGGCGAGCGGCGCGTCAATTGGAGCACGATCGCCAGCGGCGCAGCCGGCGCGGTTCTGCTCATGGTCGTGGCCCTTTGGATCTGGATCTATTGGGGCCTGCCCCGTGTTCCAGACGCCGAAACGCTGTGGTCGCTGAACCGGCAGCAATCAGCCATGTTCGTCGACGCCAATGGCGGCATCATCGGCGTACGCGGCCCTTATTACGGGCGCCGCGCGCATCTGAACGAAATTCCGGAATATGTGCCGCAAGCATTTCTGGCGATTGAGGATCGCCGCTTCTACGAGCACGAAGGCGTCGATCGCACCGCGATCCTGCGAGCGCTACTCGTCAATCTCCGCGCTGGAGAAACCGTTCAGGGCGCCTCGACAATCTCTCAGCAACTCGCGCGCAATCTGTTTCTGACGCCCGCGCAAACCATCAACCGCAAACTGCGCGAGATGGTCTTGGCGTCACGCATCGAACGACGCCTCACCAAGGACGAGATCCTCGAGCTCTACCTCAATCGCGTCTATCTCGGCGATCAGGCCTTCGGCGTGGATGCTGCCGCGCGGCGCTTCTTCGGCAAGCCCGCTTCGGAACTGACGCTCGCGGAAGCCGCGATGCTGGCAGGCCTACCCAAAGCGCCTTCGCGTTCTGCGCCGACAGAAAGTTTTGAACGCGCCACGGCGCGTCAGCATGTCGTGCTCGAAGCTATGGTCGAGGCCGGCTTCATCACCGCCGAACAGCGCGATGCCGCACGCGCCGAAACCATCAATGTCGTTGAACGGCCCGCCGTGGAGCGTACGATGGGCTACGCTTTCGACCTCGCCGTCGAAGAAGCGCGGCGCGTCGTCGGCGAGCAAGCGCCGGACCTCGTCATTCAAATGACAATTGATCCGGACGTGCAGGAAGCCGCAGCCGATTCCGTGCGGCGCCGCCTCGGCAACCGCGCCTTTGGCCGCCGTCCGCTGCAAGCCGGGCTCGTGGTAATGGACCGCCAAGGCGCCGTTCGCGCCCTGATCGGCGGCACCGACTATTCCACCTCTAAATTCAATCGCGTCATCCAAGCGCGCCGCCAACCCGGCTCCACCTTCAAGACCTTTGTCTACACAGCGGCGTTGGAAGCGGGGCTTGGCACAGAAGACGTGCGCTATGACGAACCGGTCGTGATCGATGGCTGGCGCCCACGCAATTACGATGAGGGCTATCGCGGCGCGATGACGTTGCGCAGCGCCTTCGCCAATTCAGTCAACACTGTTGCCGCCAGTGTCGCCGACGAAATCGGCCCCAACCGCGTCGCCGACGTGGCGCGGCGCCTCGGCATAAGCAACATGCCCGAGCGCAACGAATTTGCGCCGCCCTCGATTTCGCTTGGCTCGATTGAAACCACGCTCTGGGAAATGACTTCGGCCTTTTCAGTGTACATGAACGAAGGCCGGCGCACCGATCCGCATATCGTGCAGACGGTCTCCAATTCCACCGGCGAAATCTTATACGAACGTCCGGAATATGAAGGCCCGCGCGTGATGGACGAAGACATCGTACATCACATGAACAGCATGATGGGCGCGGTGGTGCTGCGCGGTACCGGCACGGGCGCGCAATTGGCGGGCCGTGACGTGGCGGGAAAGACCGGCACCAGTTCCGATTGGCGTGACGCTTGGTTCGTCGGCTACACAGCCGACCTCGCGGCCGGCGTGTGGGTTGGCCACGACGACTTCACCTCGATGGGCCGCACCACCGGCGGCACCCTGCCCGCGCAAATCTGGACCGACACAATGCGCGTCGCGCACCGCGATATCGAAGCGCATCCGCTACCGGGCATAGAGCAACCCGCCTACAGCCCGCGCGAAGTGGAAATGGCCAGCTTCTTCGACTCCCTCGCCGACGCCTTCGGCGAACCGAAGGAAGAAGGCTTTATCGACCAGCTCAGCGACATCTTCCGCTAATCATGGTCGGCGGACCGGTTCTAGCGCACACGCGCGCGCTGCATTTGTCGATGGGCGCGGCGCCTCTGTTCGAGGGCGTCTCCTTTACACTGCACAAGGGCGAGCGGGCGGCGCTCGTCGGCGCCAACGGCGCCGGCAAGTCCACGCTGCTGCGCATGTTCGCGGGCGTGGCGGAAGCCGACGAAGGCGAACTGGGCTTCGCCTCCGGCGCGGAGATCGCCTACGCAGCGCAAGAGCCCGACTTCGCGGATGCCAAGACGTTGCGCGACTATGCCTGCACGCCCTCGACGCTGCGCGTCGCGCCCGCACCGATCCATGCCGCTGAAGCAGCGCTGGAAGCCTTCGGGCTCGATCCCAATCGTACGCCCTCCGGCCTCTCGGGCGGCGAAGCACGCCGTGCGTCGCTTGCCCGCGCACTTGCTCCGGACGCCGACATCCTCCTGCTCGACGAGCCAACCAACCATCTCGACATCGCCGCCATCGAAGCCCTCGAAAAACGCATCGCCGCCTTCAATGGCGCGTGCCTGATCGTCAGCCACGACCGGCGCTTTCTCGAACGCGTCACCAACACCACGCTTTGGCTGCGCCAGCGCAAAGTTCTGAAGCTCGATCGCGGTTTCGCCGCCTTCGACGATTGGGCCGCGCAACTGGAGACCGAAGAGCAACGCACGCTGGCGCGCCTCGAAACCCATCTCGAAGCGGAAGAGCATTGGCTGCAGCGCGGCGTCACGGCGCGGCGTTCGCGCAATGAAGGCCGGCGCCGGCGCCTGCTCGCCATGCGCCAGGAACGCCGCGACCGCTTGGCGCTGACAGCCACGCCGAAAGCCGCGCTGCAAGCCGATAAAGGCGGCGAGAGCGGCAAACTCGTGATTGAAGCAACGCGCATCGCCAAGGCCTATGGCGAGCGTCCACTCATCTCAGACTTTTCCCTACGCGTGATGCGCGGCGACCGTGTCGGCATTGTCGGCCCAAACGGCGCGGGCAAGACCACGCTGCTCGAACTGCTCTTGAAGCGCCGCGAACCGGATGCGGGCGAAGTGCGCCACGGCGCCAATCTCGACATCGCCTATGTCGATCAGGCCCGCGCCATTCTCGATCCTGCCGCCACCTTATGGGAAACGCTCACCCCGCTTGGCGGCGATCAGGTCATGGTGCGGGGCAAGCCACGCCATGTCGCCGCTTATGCGCGCGACTTTTTGTTCGGCCCCGAATACCTGCGCCAGCCTGTCGCCGCGCTCTCCGGCGGAGAACGCAATCGCCTCGCTTTGGCCGTCACCTTGGCCCAGCCCGCCAATCTGCTGGTGCTCGACGAGCCCACCAACGATCTCGACATGGATACGCTGGACGTTCTGGAGGACGCGCTCGCCGCCTATGACGGCACGGTGCTGCTGGTCAGCCACGACCGCGCCTTCCTCGACGGCGTCGCCACGCAAATCATCGGCCCGTTGGGCAAAGGACGCTGGGCGGAAGCGCCGGGCGGCTGGTCCGATTTCGAACGCGCCTTTCCGCGCGAGCCGGAAGTTAAGCCCACCGCTTCGCGCCCCGCCGCCGCCGCGCCGCCGCGCCCCGCCAAGCCGAGCAAGCTGAGCTATAAGGACGAGCGCCGCGCCGGCGAACTCGATCGCCTGATGCCGGCGCTTCAAACCGAAATCGCTGCACTGGAAACGCGCCTGGCCGGCGCCGACGCCTTTGCCGCCAACCCGGAGAGCTTCGCCGCCGATGCGGCGCGCCTCGAAGCGGCGCGCGCTGAACTCGAAAGCGCCGAAGCCGAGTGGCTTGACATCGAATTGTTGCGCGAGACGCTCGCCCGCGAAACGTAAACGCGCCTTAACTCATGCCGCGAAAAAATCGCACCGCATAGGTAACGTTTGTTTACGTCCGCTCGCTATCTTCCCTCCCTGATTTGGAGCCGAGCCCTCATGTCACAATCGCGTTTTGCCAAGCTGGTCGATCTGGCGAAAGCCTCGGACAGCGAACAGCGACGCGAATTGTTGCGGGAAGTCACTGATCTTTTCTTTGAAAGCCGCGGCGCACGCGGCGACCGCGAGAGCGCTTTGTTCGACGAAGTGCTGCAACTCGTCGCAGCCGAGATGCAGGATGGCGTGCTGGCCGAACTGGCCGAGAAATTCGCCGACGCCGACGATGCGCCTGTCGGCCTCATGCGCGACCTGGCCAACCATTCGTTTGAAATCGCCGCGCCCGTGCTTCAGCGCAGCAAGGCGCTCGACGACCAGACGCTCATGGAGGTCGTCAATTATCAGAGCCAGCAGCACATCAAATCTGTAGCGCAGCGCGAAACCATCAGCGAGGCCGTGTCCGCCGTCATCGTCCGCTTCGGTGACGACCACGCCCTCGACGCCCTGATCCGCAATGACGGCGCCAAAATTTCCCGCACCAGCATGGAAGCCGCCGTCGACCGTGCGCGCCGCAACGACATGCTGCATGCCGGCGTCGTGCGCCGTAAGGACATCCCGCTCGACCTGCTCAACGAACTCTATTTCGTCGTCGAAGCCGGCCTGCGCGATCAAATTCTGCAGCGCAACGCCAGCGTCGATCCCGCCACGCTCGACGCCGCGCTCTCACGCACGCGCGACCGCTTGCGCCAATCGGCCGGCGAAATGTCCGCCGAAGCGCAGAAGGCGATGACCTTCATCCAGCAGAAAAAGAATAGCGGCGAACTCAATGCGCGCCTGCTCGTCTCGCTCTACCGCGAAGCCAAGCAGAGCTATTTCCTCTATGGCCTCGCCGAACTGACCAATCTCGATCACGACACCGCCGCCGAGCTGATCGAGCGCAAGGATATTGACGGCCTCGCCATGGTCTGCCGCGCCGCCGACATCGAGCGTCCGCTGTTCGTGACTCTCGCCGTGCTCGCCTGCGGCGGCGATAAAGCGATGGCGCAAGCCGAAGAGTTCGGCCGCATGTATAATTCCGTTCCGGTGGAAGCGGCTCAGCGCGCCATGCGCTTCTTCAAAGTTCGCAAAACCGCGAACAGCCGCGCGGCTTAAGCCGCGCGTTCCTTCGACGAACTGAAGCGCACTTTCGGATTGCGTTCCTGCACGTAGCCGATTTCCCAATCGCTTTTGCCGAGAAACACCGGCGCGCCGTCGACGTCTTCGGCCATTTGCGAGCCTGACTTGTTGACGAACGCTTCTAAATCCGCGCGCGCATCGGCGCTGACCCAGCGCGCCGCCTGATAGGGCGAGGTTTCGAAAATCACTTCCAGCCCGTATTCGGCCTTCATCCGCTCATCGAGCACTTCGAACTGAAGCTGGCCCACGGCGCCGACCACCAGATCGCCGCCCTGCACCGGCTTGAACACTTGCGTCACGCCCTCTTCGCCCAGCGCATCGAGCGCCTTGCGCAAATGCTTTTGCTTCAGCGGATCGCGCACGCGCACACGCTTCAAGATTTCCGGCGCAAAATTGGGAATGCCGCGAAACACTACGTCGCCACTCTGCGAGAGTGAATCGCCAACGCGCAAGCCGCCATGGCTCGGTATGCCGATCACATCGCCCGGAAACGCCTCGTCCGCGATTTCGCGCTCCTGCGCCATGAACATCAGCGGATTGTGCACGTTGAAACCTTTGCCGGCCGCGCTCTTCAACGTCATGCCGCGTTGAAACCGCCCCGAGCAGATACGGAAAAAGCCGACACGGTCGCGGTGCTTGGGGTCCATGTTCGCCTGGATTTTGAACACGAAGCCCGAAACATCAGTGCGCCCCGGCTCGACGTCCGTCTCCGCGCTTTTCACCATCGCCTTTTGCGCTTGCGGCGCCGGCGCGTGCGCGCCCAAACCTTTCAGCAATTCCAGCACGCCGAAACGGCGCAGCGCCGAACCAAAATAGACCGGCGTCAGGTGGCCTTCTCTGTAGGATTCAAGATCGAATTTCGGGAGCCCTTCGCGCGCCAGCTCCACGCCCTCTTCCAGTTCGGCCCGCACATCGTCACGCACCTCCGCCATGAACGAATTGGCGCCGCGCTTTTGCCGCTCGTCGATGCCCAGACCTTCTTCGCCATGCTCAAGCCGGCGGAACGGCACAAACTCATCCGTATTCAGATCGAGCATGCCGGCGAAACGCTGGCCCGAAGCGGCCGGCCAATACATCGGCGCTGTATCCATCGCCAGCTTGGAATGGATTTCATCCAGCAGCGCGAACGGATCCTGCGCTTCGCGGTCCATCTTGTTGATGAAGGTCGTGATCGGAATGTCGCGCAGACGGCAGACCTCGAACAATTTCAGCGTCTGCGGTTCGATGCCCTTGGCCGCGTCGAGCACCATGATGGCGGAATCCGCCGCTGTCAGCGTGCGATACGTATCTTCGGAAAAGTCTTCGTGGCCCGGCGTGTCGAGCAGGTTGAACACCATGCCGTCATGCTCGAACATCATCACCGAAGACGACACCGAGATGCCGCGTTCGCGCTCGATCTTCATCCAGTCAGAACGCGTGCGCCGCGCCGCGCCGCGCGCGGCCACCGCCCCTGCCAAATGGATCGCGCCCCCCGCGAGCAGCAGCGTTTCGGTCAAGGTCGTCTTGCCGGCGTCCGGGTGCGAAATAATCGCGAACGTTCTGCGGCGCGCAGCCTCAGCAGCAGGGTTGGTCATGAGCAATTCTCGGGTGAAGCGGCGCGTTTACGCGGCGCGGTCAAAGGGTGCAAGACGAACGGGTGCGATAGCGGCTCAGATGGACGCGGCGTCGATCCGTTCCTGCAGGAAATGCCGCCCGTTTTTGTCCTCGATCTCGATGACCCAGACATCCGGATCGCCGTCAGCCCGTTTGCGGGCGTAGGAATCCACCTTCGGCTCCTCATCCCCCAGCGAACCCGCCGACAGATCGAGCCAGATGCGCTCGCCATCGCCGTCTCGCGCCGGCGCATAGAGCCGCGCGCGGCCATCCAGCGTCGCCACTTTCACCAGCACCGCTCCGGCGTCGGGATCGCCTTTGCGGGTAATTCCGGCGAAAGCGCCGCCGCCCTGGGCGCGCCGCAACAGCGCACTCACCCAAAAATCGGTCTTCAGCTCCGGAAGAATCAACGCCGTTCACCTGACTGCAACTTCGCCCAGCTTAACCATTGCCTCGTCCATGCGCCTCTTCTTTGTCGCCGCCCTCGTCTGCTTGACGGCCGCCCCTGCCGCGGCCGATCCGCCGAATGCGCAAGCTGCCCTGGTTGAGCGCCAGGGCCTGCTCCAGATCGACGCCCGCTGCCAGGTCCTTTCCGGTGGCGTCCGCGATGCTCTGGAGGCCGGCGCTGCCCAAGCGCGCGGCGCACTTCTGCGCGCGGGATGGACCTCGGCGCGCTTGAACGAACTCGACAGCGCCATCACCCGCGCCGCGCGCGAGCGCGCCTGCTCCGATCCCCGCGTCGCGACCTCGGCGGCAGAAGCGCGCGCCTCGTTCGAATATTGGTCAGAGACCAGCGTGATGGAATTTCCCGGCTGGTCGCGCAGCTGGGTCGCGCGGCGCACCGTGGGCCCTAACGGCTTTCGTCTCAGCCAGCGCATCGAAGCGCCAGAGCGCGGCGAGTTCGGCGTACGTGATCGCAACGGCGCGCAGACCCTCAGCCTGATTATGGATCAGACTCGCGCTTCCTCCGCGCGTCTGATTGTCCGCGATGTATCGCGGTCGCGCGCCGGGGCGCTCGATCTGCCGACACGCATCGCCTACGGACTCGAAGCAGGCGCGCCCGCCATCGGCGCGGCCACGCGCACTTTCAGCAGCACACGCACAAGCGAGCGCCGTGTCGGCGCCGGCCATCAGACAGTATTCGCCTTTCCCGATACCGCCTTCGGCGCGCTGCTTGCGCTTGATCCGCGCGAATCCGCAATGCTTGAGCTCTCCAGCGGCAGCGTCACACAGCGCTTTTATATAGAGATCGGCGATATCGGCGCCGCGCGCGCCTTTCTGACATTGCGTCCCGAAGCGGACTAATCCGCCGCCAGCACGGGCAGCGTCACGCGCACCAAGGCGCCGCCGCCTGGCGCGTCATGGAAGCTCAGCGCGCCGCCATGCAGTCCGGCAAGCGCACGCACCAGGGATAGGCCAAGCCCTGTGCCTTCCACGTTCGCACCGCTGGCGCCGCGCTCAAAAGCTTGTCCTAAGCGGCTTTTCTCCGCATCGGAAATACCCGGTCCGTTGTCGATCGTATCGAGCACCAGCGCATCGTCTTCCTTGCGCGCGGAAATGATGACGCGCCCGCCTTCGGGCGTGAATTTCAGGGCGTTGCCAAGCGTGTTGAGCAAAATCCGGCGAAGCGCCCGATCATCCGCATCGATTGTCAGCGGCGCATCCGGCGTCGTCATGCCGAGCGCGATCTGCTTCTTCTCCGCAGTATCCGCAGATAAACGTACAACGTCTTCGATCACGCTGCGCGCATCGAAACGCTCGCGCTGCAAGTCGAAGCGCCCGGCTTCGATGCGCGATAGATCGAGCAGATCGGTGACCAGACCGAGCAAATGATTTCCGCTCTTTCGGATCAGTCCGGCATATTCGACATAACGCTCGCCAACCGGGCCGAAGATCTGCCGCTCGATCATTTCCGAAAAGCCGAGAATATGCGTCAGCGGCGTGCGCAATTCATGCGCAGCCTCCGCCACGCGCGCGCCGGCATCCTGCCCGCGGCGGCCGGGCGCTTGTCCGTACGCCATCAGGATCGAGGCAAACACGAGCGCGGCCACCGCCATCAATTCCGGCAGCGGCCCAAGCGCTGCGCCTGAACCTGGCATCGTCGCGATCGCAGCACCGGCCGCATAGGCAATGGCGCCCGCCGCACCAGCCTCGGGTATCCAGCGCCGCCCCAAAGCCAGCGACAACGCAGGCGCAACAAAAATCAAAGCAACGAAAGGCGAAGCAGCGCCGCCGCCGCCAGCGACAAGCCCGGACGCCATCACCAGCCAGACAGCAATCAGCCCCGCATCCGCCCATTTTGCGCGGAACAACCAGGGCAGCAGCATGAATCCCGTTAACCCAGGCGTCAGCGCAAGCGCCGTAGCGCCAGCCAATGCCGCAATCTCGGCGCCGTTCCACCTCGCCAATAAGGCGAGCGCCACAACCGTGGCGGTCCACGCCCACAAGCCCAGCGCCAAACGCGTACGGTATGGCGCTGGTTTTGCAGCTGCTTTTGCTGCTGGGCTTACTGCGTGTTGAGTTGACACTGAACGGCGGCCCGCGAGTAAAAGAGTTCTTAACGCGATAAGGCCCATGTTGCCGTTTATGAGTCGCGCCAGGAAGCGGACTCGCTTGATCAGATTGGGAGTAGAGCTGATGCGAAGCCTTGCGGTCTGGACTACCACCGCGGCCGTCGCCCTGATGGGCGTCGCCAATGCGCAGAGCACGGGCGCAACCGATAACGCCTCCTCCGATGGCAATTTGCGTAGCGCGGTAAATGCCTACGCCGCCTATCAGAGCGATGTTTCCGAGCTGCGCGCCTCGCAAGTTGAAAACGCTGAAGAGCTTGAAACGGCTTTGGACCGCGTGGCGCGTCACAATCGCGATTCCTTCACGCGCGGCTGGATCGCCTACGGCGCTTACACTGCCGCCCAATCTCCCGCTTTCGTACAAGGCGTCCGCGATGCGGCAGCCTATTACGGCCGCGACGCCGTCATTTGGGCGGTAACGGTTGATCCGTCTTATGCGCGCGGTCTGCGCGGCGGCGCCGAAGCGACCCGCGTGTTGCTCGATTCCGCGAACGCGGATTCGGCGCGCATCATCAACGTCGCCGATCGCTATCAGGAACTCGCCTATTCCATCCAGCGTCAGCGCTGGGCCAATTCGGTAGCGCCGCGTCAGGACGCGCGCGTGCAGCGCGTGCGCACGCTCGGCGCCGAAGGCGCGCCGGCCAATGCGGTGCCCGCCGATTATGCGCCACGCCTGAGTGCAACGACAGCCAGCGGCTCGCCGAGCGCCAATTCCTATGGCGGCCGGCGCTTCTGGGATTCGCTTCGCGGCGGACCAGAAGTTGTCGAAGTGTCCTCCACGCCGGCCAACGCCCGCTTCAGCGTCAACGCCACCCGCGCTCAAGCGCTGGATCGCATGGCCGCCGTCGCCGCGCTTCAGGCGCTCGACGCAACGGATTCCCATCAAAGCGCCGTCACGCAATTGCTGAGCGATCCACGCTCGCGCGACTGCCTCGAGATGGCGCAATTGCAACTTTACCAATGCATGTCGGCGGCGCGCTTCCGCTATGAAAACGCCTTCTGCCTCGGCCAGCACGGCCTGCGCGATGTCGGCCAGTGCATTGGCGCGGTCGCGCAACCCGAAGTGACGGCGATGACGCCCGTGACCTCCACGGCCCGTCCTTAGGACTTGCATAAGCTCCGGGCCGCCTGCATCTCGGTGACATGGCCAGCCTGGAAGCAACCATCAACGAACTCGCGGAAGAATTCGCGCTCCTCCCCGATTGGGAGGAGCGCATTTCGCATGTCATCGAGCTGGCGCGGGAACTCGCACCGCTCACCGATGAAGAACGCACCGAGGAAAACCGCATACGCGGCTGCGCCAGCCGGGTCTGGCTGGTGAGTGAACAACGTGCCGAAGCGCCGGAAAAGCTGTTTTTTCGCGGTGATTCCGATGCTCATCTCGTGCGCGGCGAGATCGCCATGCTGATGCGCATTTTCTCCGGCCGCACCCCGGCGGAAATTCTTTCGATCGATCCGCGCGCCATCTTCGAGCGTTTAGGGCTCAAGGAAGCGCTGACCGCACAACGCTCCAATGGCTTGTTCGCGATGATGTCGCGCATTCAGGCTGAAGCGCGCGCAGCCGCCTGATCAAGTCATTGCCGCTAGCTGCGCAAGACCAAGCTTCAACGCCAATTTCCCCGAACGATGGGGCCAGCCTTCGGCGCGCTCCAGCGCCTCCACCCCTTCTTCCTGCAAACATACGCGTTCAATCACACGCCGAAGCGGTGGCGCGAGCGCACGCAACCTGTCCTCGACGCGGCGGCGGGCATCGCAGCGCGCCGCCATGGCGCCATCGTGACTCGATGCACGCGGCGCCGAAGCATGAGGCGGCGCGCGCCAATCCGAACCGCGAAGCAAACCAATCTCCGCAGCATGCCAATCATGGCGCAATCGCTCAGCCGCAGCGAGTTCGCGCGCGTCCAGCCACGCTTCCCCCCGCCCGTTGCGCAAAGCCGCCAGCCGCCTCAGCGGCGCATGCACGTCAAATCCGCGTGCGATCCGCACATCCCCGGCGCCGTCCATGACAGCGCGCTCAACAATCGGCGCATGTTGCGCTTGATACCCTTCGCCATCGCGAGAAGCATTTCTGAGCACGCGCGCGCGTCCGGCTTCGGTGAGCGAAAAGTCGCCGTTTTTGTTTTTTGCAATCGTACCTTCCGCCTCAAGCGAGCGTGTCACTTGCGCGTCAAGACGCGCCACTGGACGGCGGCGGCGGTCGCCGCCGGGCAAAACGCCAAACCCGCCCTCACTCGACCTCACCAATACCGCGCCCGGCTTCGCGAGAAGCACCAGCGCCCGCTCCATGCGGCGAACGCTCATGGACGTGCTTCCGCGCCGGCGGAAGGCGGGGGCGCCTGGCGCAACATCGCCTCCAGCGCGCCAATCCAGTCGTCAAACGCATCATCGTCTCGCCGGTCCTCGATCGCATGACATGCGTGCGCCACCGTCGAGCGGTCGCGTCCGAACGCAACCGCGACACGCGCCAAACTCTGCTCGAACGCGACATGGCAAAGATACATCGCCACCTGTCGCGCAAACGCGGTATCCGCCGCCCCGCGCTGATGTCCCAAAATGCCTTCGATAGATGCGCCGAGCGCGTAGCTTGCCGCGCCCGCGGCAAGCCGCGCCGACGCCTCATCGTCCCTGCGCGTGATCGCCACGCTCATCCAAACACCTCCATATCCGAGCCCTTTGCCCGAACCGCGACACTAAGGCCGCGTCAGATGTGTTGGATAGATTTTTTCCTATAAATAGGATTTTTTTCACATAAAGAAGTGGCTATCCGCCTTTTCGGCTTTGCCCGAGCCCCATGCGCTTTGCGAGGTTCGATCTTTCCTTCGCATAATTGGGGGCGACCATAGGATAGTCATGAGGAAGCGCCCACTTGGTCCGGTATTCCTCGGGGCTCATATTGTAACGGGTGCGCAAGTGCCGTTTCAGCGACTTGAACTTCTTCCCGTCCTCGAGGCAGATGATGTAGTCTGGCATCACCGACTTGTGCTTGGCGACGGCGGGCTTCAGTTCCTGGCGGTCGGGGGCCGGCTCACCATTGGCGACCCTGCCCAAGGCGCTGTGCACTTCGGCAATCAGGGACGCCAAGTCCTT
>JAUIJZ010000066.1 GCA_030430715.1 Alphaproteobacteria bacterium | reverse complement strand
CGCCATAGACGGCGGTGCCGGCCACAAGCGCGGTCGCGCCCGCTTCGATCACGCGGGGCGCGGTCTTGGCGTTCACGCCGCCATCGACTTCGAGAATGATCTCCCGTCCGCTTGCGTCGATCTTCTTTCGGATGGCGGCGATCTTCGGCAGCGCGCTTTCGATGAAGCTCTGTCCGCCGAAGCCGGGATTGACGCTCATCACCAGAACCAAATCGATCATGTCGAGCACGGGGTCGATGATGTCGGCGGGCGTGCCGGGATTGAGCGATACGCCGGCCTTGGCGCCTGTCGCTTTGATCGCCTGCAGAGTGCGATGCACGTGCGGGCCGGCTTCAGGATGCACCGTGATGATGTCGGCGCCGGCGTCGCGGAATTGTTGAATGTAAGGATCGACCGGCGCGATCATCAAATGCACGTCGAACGGCAATTTCGAGTGCGGGCGGATCGCTTTCACCACAGCCGGGCCGATCGAGATGTTCGGCACGAAATGGCCGTCCATCACATCGACATGGATCATATCGGCGCCGGCGGCTTCGGCCGCACGCACTTCCTCGCCAAGCTGGGCGAAGTCAGCCGCCAGAATCGACGGCGCAATCAGGGTACGCGGCATGTTTCGTGACTAGCGGCGGCGGGGCGCAGTGGCAAGCAAGGCGCGCAATGGTTTCAGGTGCGCACCAGCCGGCTCGCGAAAAAGCCGTCGAGACCGCCGATGTCCGCCCAATCGGAGGGCTTGGTGCGGAGATCGCCTTCCGGCGTGATGAAGCTTGCGGCGCCTGCGAATTCCTCGGCGTCGATGGGGGCGCGTTTCCAGCCGCGCCCCAGCGCCTTGGCGATCACGCCAGGGCCTTCCTCGGGCTCAAGCGAGCAGACGGCGTAAACCAGCCGTCCGTCTGGTTTGAGCAAGCGGACCGCCGCATCGATCAGGCGTGTCTGCAAATCGGCGAGCGTGCGCACATCGCCCGGACGGCGCAGCCAGGCGACGTCGGGATGGCGGCGCAGGGTGCCGGTCGAGGTGCAAGGCGCGTCGAGCAGGATGGCGTCGAACGGTTCGGCGCGGAATTCCAGCGCGTCGGCGCAAATCACTTCGGCCTGCAATTTCGTGCGCGCGAGATTTTCGCGCAGACGTTCCAGGCGTTGCGCCGATTTATCGACCGCGGTGACGTGCGCGCCCATTGCCGCCAGTTGCAGCGTCTTGCCGCCGGGCGCGGCGCACAGATCGAGCACGCGCTTGCCGCTCATGTCGCCGATGATCAGCGCGGGCAGCGCGGCTGCTGCGTCCTGCACCCACCAATCGCCGTCCGTGAAACCGGGCAGGGTATCCACGGCGGCGTGCGACGTGAGGCGAATGCTTCCTGTCGGCGTGCGCGCCGCTACCAAGCGCTGCGCCCAGCCGACGGGATCGCTTTTTACGGAAAGGTCGAGCGGCGCTTCATCGCGCAGCGCTTGCGCAATGCGCGGTGCGTCATCGCCATACGCCGCACGCCAGCGCGTATAGAGCCATGCGGGAAGATCGGCGCCTGGCGGCAATTGCTCAAGGATAGACGGTCCTTCGCGCGAAACGCGGCGCAGCACCGCGTTCATCAGTTTGGCGAAGCCGCGCGCTTCGCGCATCGCGTTCGCGGTTTCCACCGTTTCGCCAACGGCGGCGTGCGGCGGCGTTTGCAGCACCAGCAATTGCGCCGCGCCCAGGCGCAGCAGATTGCGCGCGTGTACTGCGGTTTCGGGCAAGGGGCGTTGCAGAAAGCGCGCGAGTACAGCGTCAATCGCGCCCAGGCGGCGTAGTGTTGCTGTCGCCAATGCGCGCGCGAAGGCGCGGTCGCGTCCTTCCAGCTCCGCATAGGCGCGCGTGCGCGTCAGCGCGTCATCCAAGGGCTGCCCGCTTTCGATGGCGACCAGCAATTCCGTAGCAGCGCGGCGTGGGTTCAAGGCGCGACCGCCGCTGTTTCCGTTACTGTGACTTCGGCGCGGCGGAAGCTGGTTAGCCGGATCACGGCGCCGCCGGCGCTGAGTGGCGTCGAAATACGCACAGGCGGCGCAAAGCGTGAATCCGGCACAAGCGCGAACCAGACCTCTCCGCGTGGAATGCGGCGGCGGCCCGCGTCTTCAGCTTCGAAGCCGGCTACGGCGATATAGGAGAGAGAGCACTTCAACACGTCGCCCTGATACCCGGCGCGGTCGAAATCGTCGATCTCGCCGCCGCCGAGTTCGAGCAAATAATAGAAGCGTCCGTCAAATGTCGGATAGGCGCCGCTGCAGCGTTGCGATTGGCTGACATCCACCGCCATCGCCATCATCGTCGATAGCGGATCACGCGCGTTGCGCTGCTGCGCGTCGCTGGCGGGCGGTTCGCCCCAGAGCCGGTAGTTCGGCTCGATCTCGGCGGTGACCGCGCCGTTCTGGGTGAGGCGCATGGCGATGCTGCGATGCTTGCGGCTGTAATGATGGTCGAGATCGTATCTGCGCCAAAAGACGACGCCGTCGCGCAGCAGCCCGGCTGCTTCGGCGCGAAGATTGGTGCGTTCGAAGAGATTGAGCAGCCCGCCGGAGCGTATTGTTGCGTCAACGGAGTAGGCATCCTCGGAGATGGCCGCATCGACGGAGATGCCGCCAAGCGGCACAAAACCGGCCGCGTAGCCTTCGAAGGTCAGCGCATAGCGCTCCGCGGCGGCTGGTGTGGCGGCCATGAAAAACAGAGCGAGGAGAAGATGCGGCGCGCGCATGGGCGCCTGCACATTAAAGTGTCACAAACAAAAAGGGCGCCCCCAAAAGGCGCCCTTTTTCAAGCCGGTTCCCGCGCGGTTTAGAGCGGGCGGACGTTGATGTCGCTGTTGTCCAGCGGCAGTTCGACCAGCATGCCGACGCGACCCGCGACCACGTCGTTGAAGCCCGCCGCGCGTGCTTCGGCCACTTGGACCTGTGCCGCCATCTGATTTTCGGCGCCCGTGAGCACCACCATGCCGGCGTTCGCCGCCTGAGCCTGGGCCGCCACTTCCGCTGCGGTCATGCTGTTCTGATGCGTGCGCGCCAGCGCCTGGGTGCGCGCGCCTTGCAGCACGACATCGGCGTTGGAGGCCGCCGAAGCATTCACGACGCGTCCGTCGCCGCCCACGACGATGGAGCGTCCGCGATAATCAAAGCGATAGCCGAGGCGGCCAGAGAAAGCGTCCTCTTCGGTTGTGAAGGCGGAAACGACCAGGCCGTCGCCTTCGAACACGATCACGGAACGGCCGGGCTCAGGCGAGGGGCCCCAGGCTTGCAGACCGGAAGACGCGCCATCGAAACCGGCGGCCTGATTCAGGCCGTCGACCATGCGTTGCGTATCGGCCGGGCCGTAAACCGGCAGCAGGCTCAAGCCGCGCCCGGCGCTATCGGAATAGAGTTCGCCGAGGTCAGCGGTTTGCGGCATGCCCGCCGCGGTGAGCAGCACCGCTTCCAAGCGCGCCATCGGAATGCCGCGGCGCGAGAGAGCGGTGGCCGCGCCCGAACCGGCGTCGACGATGAAGAGGCGTCCAGCGGCGGCGACCGCAAGACACGGCGTTTGCTCAGCCGCGTTGGCGTCGCCGCAGACGATGGCGCGCAGCGCCGTTGAATCGAACAGGTTTTCGTTCGCGACCGATTGCTGCTCTGTGTAAGCCGCGTAGGCGCGCGCAATCGCTTCCTGTCCCTCAGGCGTTTGCGACCCGAGAATCCATCCGCCCCAAAACAGGCCGGACAGAGTCACGAAGACTGCCGAGGATTTTCCGATTGCGTTCATGATCCGACCCCGAATTTGCTAGATGCGCTCTGTGGCGCTTCGCTCAACCCCGAACCATCGGTGACTAACCTAATCCTTGATTCTCGCAAACATGCTTAAGAATTGGTGTCCACAGATACTTGCGCGCACTGCGGTGTGCGCGGCGGAGTGCGGAAAACAGAAATGAAAACAGCGTCTCTGTGGATATTTTGCGCGTGTGGACACGCTGCATTCGCAGGTCAAAGGTTAACGGCGCAAGCGCCATCGGCGCTCTTGGAGCACGCGCTGTGAAGCGTGTGCTGGTTTTTGATTCGGGTGTCGGCGGATTGTCCGTATGCGATGCATTGATGGCGTCCGGCTCGGCGCTTGAGATCGATTATGTCGCCGACAATGCGTGGCTGCCTTACGGGCTGAAGTCGGATGTGGAGCTGCGTGCGCGTGTGCCGGCATTGCTGGCGGCGGTGGCGGCGCAATGGCGTCCTGAGCTTGTGGTGATCGCGTGCAACACGGCATCCACGATTGCGCTCGATGCGGTGCGTGCGGCGCTCGATGTGCCGGTCGTTGGCGTGGTTCCTCCGATCAAGCCGGCGGCGGCGCTCACCCGCAGCGGCGTGATCGGTCTGTTGGCGACGCCCGCTACTGTGCGGCGCGCCTACACAAACGATCTGATCGGGCAATTCGCGGCCGATAAGCGTGTGGTGCGCTTTGGATCTTCGGCGTTGGTGGAGGCGGCGGAGGATAAGCTGCGCGGCGGCCGGGGCGATCCGGGCGCTATTGATGAGGCGATCAAAGGTTTGTTCGAGGCGCCGGGCGGCGGGGCGCTGGATGTGGTCGCGCTCGCTTGCACGCACTTTCCTCTGCTTGTGGACGAATTGAAAGCGGCGGCGCCGCGGCCGTGCGTGTGGCTGGATTCCGGTGAGGCGATTGCGCGCCGTGTCGCACACGTGCTGATCGCGGAGGCGGGAGTTCCGCGAGTGCGGCGCGCTGGTTTTACCGGCATGTCGGCGCACGCCGTATTTTCCGGTCGCGGTTTTACCGGCATGGCGCATATCGGCGGCGCGCCGGAATTCCTCGCGATGCCGGTAGAAAGCAACGCGGCGGAATAATCAGCGTGCTTTTTTTGAAACAGCGTTGAATTCGCGTCCGCATTATTTGGCGTTCATGTTGCTTACACATGTCGGCGCGGTAACGATGCCCTGCAAACGATAAGAGGTGGGTTGTGGCAGGCGCGTTCGGCGAAACGCCCTTGGGGCTGAAGTCGCAAATATTCAACATCGCCGCGGTGCTTGAGCGCAAACACAGCCTCAAAGTGCCGCGCTATCAGCGCGCCTATACGTGGAGCGAGCGCGAAGTGCGCCAGCTCATCCAGGATTTGTGGCGCGCGTTCAATCGCAAAGCGACCTTCTATTTCATTGGTCAGATCGTCCTGGTCAAAAACAACAAAAATCAGCGCGAAATTTCCGACGGTCAGCAGCGGCTCGCCACGCTCACCATGCTGATCGCCTATGTGCGCGATCGCTTGCCAGGGCGTGCGAAACATTATCAGGCGCTGATCATGGATGGCGACCAGCCGCGGCTTTTGTTGCGCGAGGACGATGCGGGCTTTTATCGCGGTTTTGTGCAGGAGCCGGGCCAAATGGCGGAGATGGCGCGCCATGCGGAGATAGGCATCGATTCCAAGGATCTGTTGTGCGCGGCGGCGCGCACCATTGAGGAAGATCTCGACGAATTGGACGATCGCGAGCTCGATTCTTTCATGTCTTACGTTGCGCGGTTTTGCACGCTCAATGTTGTTGACGCCGACGAGCGCGGTTGCGCGCAGCGTGTGTTCGCATCTTTGAACAAGGGCGGTTCGCCGCTTTCAGGCGCGGACATCATCAAATCGGATTTGATTGAGAATTCAGGGCTGACCGGCGCCGAAGCCGACGCCGCCGCGCGCAAATGGGAACAGACCGAAGACATGTTCCGGCGTGAGGATTTCGTCACGCTTCTGGATACGATGCCGTTTCTGCTGACTGGAGAGCGCTTGCTTTCGCCAGGGGATTTGGCCTCGTTCCGTGATGCGGTCGAGCGCGCTGGCGGCGTGCGCAGTTTTCTGTTTGATCAATTGCCGCGTTATGCGCAGGCGTTGCGCGCGATTTTCAGCGATTCCGTCGATGTCGGCCCCGCCAGCAGTGACGTGAACCGGCGCTTGCGCATGATGAAGCAGGTGGAGCGTTGGGATTGGGCCCCGGCGGCGATCGCCTTTTTGGCTGAGCATGCGGGCGAGCATGATCGGGCGCTGCGCTTTTTCCAGGCGCTCGATCGCTTCACTTTCGCCTGCGAACTTTCTGTGATCGACAATCGCCGCCAGGAGCAGCGTTATGCGCGCGCCGTGCGCGGCGTCGCCGACGACAAGCATCTGCATGGCCCGCACGGCACGCTCGAATTGACCGACGCTGAACACGACCGGTTTATCGCAGCGCTCAATCGTTCGCGTAAGCGAGACCGTCAGCGCCGTTTGTTGCTCATGCGGCTCGAAGCGGCGCTGCCTGGCGGACATTGTCTGCAAATGACCGACGATGTGACGGTTGAACATATTTTGCCCAAGGCGGGTGGCGGCTGGTGGAACGACCGTTTCCCTGATCCGCGCCGGCGCAATGACGCCGCCAATCTTCTGGGAAATCAGATTTTGCTCACGCATGAGCAGAACAAGATCGCCGACACCAAATCCTATCCAGAGAAGCGGCGCATTTTCTTCAATACGTCCGGTGCGCCGATCCATGCGCTGACCAAGGACATTGCGCCGATTGACGATTGGACCCACGACGTCATCGAGGCGCGCCAGGAACGGCTTGTAAGCATGCTCTGCGCCGATTGGGGACTGGCGCCCGATCGGGATGGTTAACCTCATGCTAACGATTCGCGGGGCCTTTTAACTCCACGTTCATAAGTGGGGCTTTGAGCGCGATGAGTTTATTATACGCGGTGGTATTCGCCAGCCGCTGCCGCTCCAATCACCATCGGCTCGCGGTCGATGCGCTGCGCCATCTGGAGGCGGCGGATGCGGAGCATTGGCGGAATCTGCTGCTGCACTATCACGACGAATACCTGACTGGCGCGAAGGCGCCGGACACGGTGTTCAAGGATTTCAAGAACCATGTTCTGCACGTCCGCGATGGCGATTGGGGCGGGGCGGCCGATGCGTGCGAAGAATGGTATCGCCGCACGGTACGCGCGCTCGCGGCGAAGGATTGGAAGCAGGCGGCGTGGTCCGCCGGCGTAATGAGCCATTATTACGTTGATCCGCTACAACCCTTCCACACCCATCAGACCGAAGAAGAGGGCGTCATTCACCGCGCGGTGGAATGGAGCTTCTCAAAATCGTACAAAACGTTTCAAACCATCCTGGAGCGCGATCTTGGCGGCTATCCGAAGATCGAGGCGCCGAGTGGCGACGGTTGGTTGAAGCAGATGGTGCGCGATGGCGCGATGGCGTCCACGCAGCACTACGAAACGATCATCGAGCACTACAATTTCGAGGTGGGCAAAAAAGATCCGCCCGCCGGTCTGGATCAGGAACTCAAGGACGTGATCGCCGCTTTGGTGGGGCACGCTGCCGTTGGCTTTGCGCGCATCCTCGATCGCGCATTCGCGGAAGCCGCGGTCGCGCCGCCAAAGATCGGCGGCGGTTTGCAGGCGTTTTTCCTTGCGCTTGAATTTCCAATCCAAACGGTGCTGAAGACGATCGATGATGCGCAGGCGCGCCGTGAGGTTGAAGCGCAATTCGAAGAGTTCCGGCGCACGGGCAAAGTGCGTGCGACGCTGGGCGAAGACGATAAAGTCGTACGCGCTCTTTATGCCGCTGAAGTTTTGAAAGAGCCGCTGTCTTCGCTCGACGCCAAATGGCCGCGTGAAACTGGCGCGAAGGCTGGAACGGGTGCGCCATCGCGCGAGCAGACGCCGAAGCCCGTGAAAGTTAAAGCGCCCAAAGCGCCGAAGCCGCCGAAAGCTGAGAAGGTCAAGCCGCCCAAGCCGGCTAAACCGGAAAAGGCGCCGAAGCCGAGCAAGGCCGAGATTCAGGCCGTAGCGGACGAGGTCGATGCGGAAGCCGCGCCTGTGCCGGAAAAGCCGCAAAAAGAGCTGAAGATTCCGCGCGAGCTGCCGGTCGGCGCGCCGCGCGCGAAGGAAGAAAGAAATCTGCCGCGCTACTCGCTCGATGAAGGCGCGCCAGTCGAGAAGGCGCCCTCTATCGGGCCGAAGACAGCGCGCCGCCTGGAAAAGGTCGGCGTTCGCACCGTGGCTGATTTGTTGGCAGCTTCGCCGGACGAGAAGGAAGAGGCGATCGGCATGCGTCACATTTCGGCGCAGGTCATCCGCGACTGGCAGGCGCAAGCGCTGCTGGCGTGCTCCGTGCCCGGCATGAAGTCGCGCGAGGCGCAGGCGCTGGTCGCGTGCGGCGTGCGCGATGCGCAAGAGCTGGAAGAGATGGATGCGGTCGATCTGTGCGAAGCCATTGCGCGCTGGGGCCTTTCGGACGACGGCCAGCGCGCCTGGGGCAATGCGCCGGCGCCGAATGAAGACGACATCCAGACCTGGATCGAGCGCGCGCGCCGCGCCAAAGCCGAGCGAGAAGCCGCAGCGGCCGAAGCCGCCGCTTAAATCCCGATCACTGTGAGGATGATGGCGGCGATCAAAACCGGCATCAGCAGCGCGGTGATGGCGGAGGCGACGATGCGTGCGGTTTTCAGCACGCGGTGACCGCGGATCGGCTTGTCGTTGCGCGGCGCCAGCGCGAACTTGCACATGAAAGCGCATACGCCGGCGATGGCCGCGACGGAGGCGCCGGCCACTGCGCCGGAAATCAACGCCGCTAGCGCAAAGAGCAATGCAATGAGGCCGAGCACGCCGTGCCCGGAATTCATTACCTGTTTGACGAGGCGCTCGGCCCGTCCGCCATCGAGCGCCTTATAAGCGACGGGCGAGAGCACAAACGAAAACAGCATGATCCAACCGAGCGAAACGCCGGCGAGAGCAATGGCCAAAAATTGCGCTGTCTGTTGCATGGCTCGCGCTTAGCATGAGTCGGCTTTTGACGCGGCCATCGCTTCCATGAAACGGAGGCGAAATGATCAGGTGCGTTACATGCCGAAAAGCCACGTTCCTGGCTTTGCGCTCAGCTCTGGCGCTTATCGTACATGAGTCATGGCGCGCGTGGAGGCTTTCCAGGCGCTGTGTGTCGCTTGCCGGATCGTCAAGCCGGCTGGAAGCCGGCGGTCCGAAGCTGTTTAGGACGAGTCCGCCGGCAGCGGCGCATTCGCGGTCGCGCTGGTAAAGCCTTGCGCCGGCGGGCGCACGGCCACGACCGGACACAGCTTGGTCAGCTTGCGCTGGATCCGCTTCAGAAAATAGCGGTGCGTGAAGGCGTCAAGATCGGCCAGCGCATCGAGCATGCGGGCAATGCGTGTGTGCGCATCGGCGCAGCGCAGATGCCGCCGTAAACGCGAGCCAAAAATGACGCGCTCGCAATCGTTGATCCGCGGGCGGCGAAAACCAGGCCGCGCGAAACGGCGCACATGCCGGCGCCTATCATCCAGCGGCACGCGCGCCAGCTCCACCGCGCGAATGAGCGTTAAATTGCAGACCATGCGCTCCAAATCGACGAGCCAAAGCAAGCCATAACGCTGCTTGATGTGGCGGCGGTTGAAACGCACTGCGCCGAACAAAGCGGCGCTGACCCATAGCAGCATCAAACGCGCCCAGGTGACGTACCTGTCGCGGCGAAGCGGAGAAAGGAGGGTCGGTGCGGGACGCATGATGCGCGGCAAGTATGCGGCGCGGATTTAGGCGGTCGGATTGATTGGATGCGAGGGCTTGGTTTTGTACGGATTTCAACGGGCGGCGTGGGGGATAAAGGCGCCGCGTATCCGCGTGATCTTGCCCTTCTCCCCTTGTGGGAGAAGAGCCTGCCCCGGTACTTGATCCGGGGTGGTCGAGCGCAGCGAGACCGGATGAGGGGTGATGACGAAAACGCTTGAAGGCGAAGCGCCGACACCCCTCACCCAGACGGCGCTTGAACACTCTGTTGCGCGCGGCATCGCCCTCTCCCACAAGGGGAGAGGGAGCGATGGCGCTAAGGTCCGCTATTGGCCCAAAGCGGACATTGGCAAGTTTGGCCACGTCCATAAGAATGCCCGACATGGAAGACGTGCGAGCCCTGATGCCAGAAGAACGAGCGTTGGTTCACTTGCTCTTGGCGAGCAAAGGGGACGCGAGACCTATCACCGACACTGTTCAGGAAATGCGCGATGGTGGTATGGGCAGCCTTCGGTTTTCGGGGGCCGAGGAGCGGCGCTATGGAAGCACGCTTGCTGAGGCAGAGTTCAAAGACGTCGATGGAACGCCGGTCTCAGTAGCGCTCATGCTGGATCAAACTGGCAGCCTATTTGAACTCGATATTTGGAAGATCGACTTCTCGCCGCTTGTCCGCATTCCACCTGTCGAGCAAATCACCATCACCAAATGACCGCTTCCGGCGAAACGCGTCCTTACGCCTTTGCCGCCGGCGCGCTCATGGTTTTGCGCACCTGCTTGCGGAAGATGTCGATCGAAGTTTCGCGGCCTTTGGAATCGAGGTGGGTCCAGAAGGTCCAGCCATTGCAGGCAGGCGCATTCGAAACGTGCGCGCCGACGCGATGGATCGAGCCGGTAAAGTCGCCAATGGCGAGGCTGCCATCGGCGCGCACGCGGGCTTTTTTTCCGTTCGGCGAGATCAGCATGTCGCCCGGACGAATGAACCCGGCTTCGATGATTTGCCCGAACGGCACACGTGGCTCTTCTTTCTTGGAGCGCGTCACCATCAAATCTTCTGCGGCGGCGGGCGTAACCTTCTTCAGGCGCGCGCGCGCGGCGGCGGCGTAGGTGGGGTCGCGTTCGATGCCGATATAATGGCGGCCAAGGCGCTTGGCGGCGGCGCCGGTCGTGCCCGCGCCGAAGAAGGGATCGACGATCAGATCGCCCGGCTTGGTCGTGCCCAACACGACGCGATGCAACAGCGCTTCGGGTTTTTGCGTCGGGTGGGTTTTGCGGCCTTGCGCATCTTTCAGACGCTCGGCGCCGGTGCAGAGCGGCAGCGTCCAGTCTGAGCGCATTTGCAGGTCGTCATTGAACAATTTCAGCGCGTCATAATGAAAGGTGTATTTCGTTTCCTTCGAGCGCGCCGCCCAGATCAGCGTTTCGTGTGCGTTGGTGAAGCGCGTGCCTTTGAAGTTCGGCATCGGATTGGTTTTGCGCCACACGACGTCATTGAGGATCCAATAGCCGAGATCCTGTAGCGCGACGCCGAGGCGGAAGACGTTGTGATACGAGCCGATCACCCAGATCGCGCCATCGGGCTTCAGAATGCGGCGGCACTCTGTAAGCCAAGTGCGGGTGAAGCGATCATATTCGGCGAAGTCGGCGAACTTGTCCCAATCGTCATCGACGCCATCGACAACGGATTGATCGGGGCGGGTCAGCCCGCCGCCCAATTGCAAATTGTAGGGTGGGTCGGCGAACACGAGGTCGGCGCACGCATCCGGCAGCTTGGCCAATTCGGCAAGGCAATCGCCTTCGATGATCACGTCGCTGTCAGGCGCGCCGGGCGCGCTGATCTTGGCTTTGATCTGGTTTTTGGCTTGCCGCTTCATGCTTGTCCCCTTGAGCGGGGATTCAAGCTTGACGAGACTCCAGAATCAAGAGTCCGCGCACGCGTTAACCATCTTGTTTGCGCTGGAAACGCAGCCGCGCGCCGAGCGACAGCAGATAAACGACGAAAAATGCGTAGATGAAATTTTCTTCCAGCTCGCTCGCCCGGTAGAATTGGAGCTGAAACGGCAAAATGTTCAGCTTGTCGATCGCCTTCGGGGCGCCCGCGAGCAGCGAGAAGATCGTAGGCGGCAAGCAGACGATGGTCGGCGCGAGCCACCACGGATTGTCGATCAGGCCTTTGCCGCGGCGAAACAGTTTCAAGAGTGGGTGGATGATCGCGCCCACCACCATGCCGACCTGCAGCAGCGCGCGCGGCTTCTGATCGAGCCAGCCATCGGTGGCGTTGTGAAGATTGGTTTCAGCCTGGTCGTTATATTCGGCGAACCAGCCTTCCGTGCCCCAGCGGAAATAATGCTGACCCCATGACGCTTCTTCTCCGAGCAGAAAGAATGCGCCGAGTGTGATCAGGATGAGCCAGCCGCGCATCCATTTGTCGCCCGCGCGCGCCGCCAACATTGCGGCGAGAATGATCGTCGCCAACAGTGTGAGGTTTTGCGTCTGCTCTAGGAGGCCAAATTCCCAATTGGGCTCACCGGTGACGGGGTGGAGGGCCGAACCTTGAAGCACGTCCGGCAAGAACCAGGCGACGGCCATGAACAGCACGTAGAGCGCAGTGCATATGATCCATACCCAGGCTGCGGAGATGTCGCCGTCAGCTGAATCAAGGCGGGCGGATTGGTCGGTTGCGATCATGAACCGTGCAGAATAGGGGCGAGGGGCGCCCGCGTAAACGGCGCCGCGCTAGGCGGCGAGGCCGGAGGCGATGCGTACCGGCTTAAAGCTCAGCCGGTGGATGGCGCAGGGGCCGAGCGTCGCCAGCGCCTTCTGGTGCTCCGGCGTGCCGTAGCCCTTGTGCTTGGAAAAGCCGTAGCCGGGATATTGGGCGCACAGATCGCTCATCATCTGGTCGCGGGCGACCTTGGCGATGATCGAGGCGGCGGAAATGGCCGGCACGAGGGAGTCGCCCTCGACGATCCATTCGACCGGGCAGGGCAGGCCAGGATCCAGGTTGCCGTCCACCAGGGCCGCGACCGGCGCTTGCGGCAAGGCCTCGACGGCGCGGCGCATGGCCAGATGGCTGGCGCGCAGGATGTTGATCTCGTCGATCTCGGCCACGCTGGCGATCCCAACGCCGACCAGCGCGACCTCCCGGATCGCGACCGCCAACGCTTCGCGCGCTTCGGCGTCGAGCTTCTTGGAATCGTTGAGCCCTTTGGGGCGGCCTTTCTTGGGCAGGATCACCGCTGCGGCCACCACCGGACCGGCCAATGGCCCGCGCCCGGCCTCGTCGATGCCGCATATGCCCCCAAGGCTGCTCATGGGGGCGGAGCATGGCCCGGATTCTGCCGCTGGCGCAAACCCGGATGGCGGCGCACTTGCCGGGGGCGGGCGGCGCAGGCTACGCCCTTCGGCCCATGTCCGCTGCTAAACCGCTCCGCTGCTTCCAGGATGTCATCCTGACGCTCCAGAATTACTGGGCCGAGCAGGGGTGCGCCATTCTGCAACCGTATGACGAGCAGGTGGGCGCGGGCACGCTGCACCCGGCCACCACGCTGCGCGCGCTCGGGCCCAAGCATTGGCGCGCCGCCTATGTGCAGCCGTCGCGGCGGCCGAAGGATGGGCGCTATGGCGACAACCCGAACCGGCTGCAGCACTATTATCAGTATCAGGTGATCCTGAAGCCGAACCCGGCGAACCTGCAGCAGCTCTATCTGGATTCACTGGCGCGCATCGGCATCGATCCGCTGCTGCACGATATCCGTTTTGTCGAAGACGATTGGGAAAACCCGACGGTCGGCGCCTGGGGGCTCGGCTGGGAAGTGTGGTGCGACGGCATGGAGGTGAGCCAATACACTTACTTTCAGCAGGTCGGCGGCCTGGATGTGCGCCCGGTGAGCGGAGAGCTGACTTATGGGCTCGAGCGCCTGGCGATGTATGTGTTCGGCGTGGATCGCGTGTACGATCTGCCGTTCAACGATCCCGACAGCGCAACGCCGCTGAGCTATGGCGATGTGTTTTTGGAAAACGAGCGCCAGCAATCGCGTTTCAATTTCGAGCTAAGCGATCCTGAGCAAAATCTGCGCTGGTTCGACGACGCGGAAAAAACCGCGGCGCGTTTGCTTAAGGAAGGCAATGTGTTGCCGGCGTTCGATTACACGCTGAAGGCCTCACACCTGTTCAATCTGCTCGATGCGCGCGGCGTGGTTTCACCCACCGAGCGGCAAAGCTTCATCGCCCGCGTGCGCGATCTGGCCAAGGGATGCGCGAGCGCTTGGGCGGAGAGCAAAAGCTAATGGCTGACTTTACGCCGGTGTTTTTCGATGTCGACCTGCGGGCGGCCGAGCTATCTGTCGGGGATTGGATAGCGGCAGCAGATCAGACATTCACGTTTGCAAAAGCGCGAGAGATTGGCGGTGATGCTGTGCCGACAGGCTTGCTGGGGCTCATTCTGGTGGCGCGAAAGGTGACAAATGGCGCGGCAACAAACGATAAACACAAGAACGGCTGGATTGAACATCAAGGCAGCGGTTGGTACGCACAGCTTGATCTTCGCGACTTTGCGTTTGAGCGCTTAGTGCAATCTTACGTCAACGGATGGAGTGGTCGTACCACATTGATGATCGGTGCCGCTACACAGGGGCAATGGGTTAAAGGCAAAGAAGCCGGCGTTGATGGCGTGACTGTCATATACAATTGGGCGGCAGAGTGATGCCCCAGCTTCTGCTTGAATTGTTTTCCGAGGAAATCCCAGCGCGCATGCAAAAGCGCGCGGAAGCGGATTTGGCCAAGCTGATGGGCGACAAGCTCAAGGCGGCGGGGCTCGACGCCAAAACGATCACGACCTTTTCGGCGCCGCGCCGTTTGGGGCTGATGATCGATGAGCTGCCGGCCAAGGCGGGGGACGTGAACGAAGAAAAGAAAGGCCCGCGCGTCGGCGCGCCGGATCAGGCGATCCAGGGCTTTCTCAAAAGCGCGGGGCTCAGCTCCATCGATCAGGCGCAGATCGTCGAAGACAAGAAGGGCGCGTTTTACGTCGCCAAGATCGAGCGCGCGGGCCGCGCGACGGCGGATATCGTGCGCGAGATCGTGCCGGAGATTATTCGCGCGTTTCCGTGGCCGAAATCGATGCGCTCTGGCACGAGCGATCTCACCTGGGTGCGGCCGCTGCAGAATATCTTGTGCAAGTTCGCCGGCGCGCCTGTGCCGATCTCGATTGACGGCGTGGCGAACGAGCCGGTCACCTACGGCCATCGTTTTCATGCGCCGGGCGCGATCTCGCCTAAGGATTTTACCGATTATGGCGCCAAGCTGCGCGCCGCGAAGGTGCTGATCGACCGCGAAGAGCGCAAGGCGATCATTCTGGAGCAAGCGCAGAAACTATGCGCCGATAAGAAGCTCGAATTGGTCGAGGATATCGGGCTTTTGGAAGAAGTGGCGGGCTTAGCCGAATGGCCAGTCGTGCTGCTGGGCGATATGGACCCGGCGTTTCTGGATTTGCCGGGCGAAGTGATCCGGCTCTCCATGCGCACGCACCAGAAATATTTCGCGGTGCGCGATCCCAAAACGCAAAAGCTCGCGCCGCATTTCATTGTGGTGGCCAACATCGAGGCCAAGGATGGCGGCAAAGCGATTGCGGCGGGCAATGCGCGTGTTCTGTCGGCGCGGCTCAACGATGCCCGCTTCTTCTGGGATACGGATAAGAAGTTGCCGCTGGGCGATGAGGCGCGCATCGCCAAGCTGAAGCAGATCGTGTTTCACCAGAAGCTTGGCTCGGTGTGGGACAAGGTCGAGCGCGTGAAGGCGCTGGCGATTGAGCTCTGCGCGGTGACGGGCGCGGATGCGCGGCTGGTTGAAACCGCCGCGAATTTGATGAAGTGCGATCTGGTGACCGAAACGGTCGGCGAGTTTCCGGAATTGCAGGGGCAAGTCGGGCGCGAACTCGCGGCGCTGCAAGGCGAACATCCCAGCATCGCCGCCGCCATCGAAGATCATTATCGGCCGGTCGGGCCGAATGATCGCGTGCCTGAAGATAAAGTCGCGGTGACGCTCGCTCTGGCGGACAAGCTGGATACGCTGGTGGGCTTTGTATCAAAGGGTTATGCGCCGACAGGATCGAGTGACCCCTTTGCGTTACGCCGAGCGGCTATCGGTGCGATACGTATCATGCTCCAAGCGAACGTTCGGCTAAACTTGGCCTCGCGCTATTCGGCGTTCATCAGAAGATCCCGCAACACGAAAATCGACGCGGTGTTTTTGGACGCTGCTCAACCGTTTGCCGCGATTAAGAACGATATCGCGAAAACGCTTGCGGAAAATTTATCGCGCGGCTTGTTGGTCGTGCCATATTGCATGACCGCCCCTATGGAGGCGCGGCCATTTTCGCCGATGTTCCCTCATGTCGACGCCAACCGGCAAGATTGGCTTCGCAAGGAATTGCATAAGCCGGAGTACGATCAGGAGGTGCTCTTGCTTTACACCGTCGAGAAGCAGCCTGACGGCAGCGTTGAGCTACCTCCGACACTAGATTTTCCAGACGGCCATCCGATTTATAGCGCGGAAGAAGAGTTTGAGGTGGACCCTCAGGCGTTCGTGCAATTCCTCGCCGACCGCCTCAAAGTCCAACTTCGCGATCAAGGCAAACGCCACGATCTCGTCGATGCCGTGTTCGCACTCGGCGATGACGATCTCGTCCGCATCGTTGCGCGCGTCGAAGCGCTCGACGCATTCCTGAAAACGCAGGACGGCGCCAATCTGCTCGCAGGCGATAAGCGCGCGGCCAATATTCTAGCGG
>JAUIJZ010000001.1 GCA_030430715.1 Alphaproteobacteria bacterium | reverse complement strand
ATCCTCTGCGTGCCGCTCAATGTCCGAAGCCGGACCGCGGAAGCCGCCGGACGGCTGATGGACCATGACACGGGCGTTGGGCAGGCAAATGCGAAGGTCCTTCTCGCCAGCCGCCAGGAGCAGCGAGCCCATAGAAGCCGCGAGGCCGATGCAGACCGTCGAAACCGGGCTGCGGATGTATTGCATGGTGTCGTAAATGGCCAAGCCGGAGGTCACGTAACCACCGGGGCTATTGATATACATAGCAATTTCGCGCTTCGGGTTCTCTGATTCCAGGAACAGAAGCTGCGCGGTCACAAGCGCCGCCAACCCATCGTCGATGCCGCCAGTGACGAAGACAATCCGCTCTTTGAGCAAGCGTGAGAAGATATCGTAGGCGCGCTCGCCGCGGCTCGTCTGCTCCACCACCATAGGAACGAGGTTGGCGTAGCGTTGGATCGGATCGGACATGTCAGCCTTTCAAAGCCGCAGAATCGCTCCGCGGGCGACAGCTCATATTTGGCGCCTGGGCGGGAGCCGCAAGCCCTGTTAGCTGCCGGAAGCGCCCGCCTCGTCTTCAGCAAATAATTGGTCGCGCGTGACGGTCTCGTCTTTCACCTCGACCAATTCCAGCACGTAATCGACGACCCGCTCCTCGTAGAGAGGCGCCCGGACAGACGCGACCATCGACGGATTACGCTGATAGAGTTCAAAAATTTCTTTCTCGCGCCCTGGATATGCCCGCGCGATACGGGCGATTTCCTGCGCCACCTCCTGATCGGAGACTTCCAGCTTATGCTTGCGCCCGATTTCGGCTAGCAGCAGGCCCAGACGAACGCGCCGTTCGGCGATCTTGCGATATTCAGCCTTGAGTTCGTCGTCGCTTTTGCCTTCGTCGCCCTCATCAACGCGACCAGCCTTGCGGTCCCCTTCAATCTGACGCCAAATTTGCTCGAATTCGGCTTCAACCATACGCGGCGGCAGCTCGAAATCGTGCTTTTCATCGAGCATATCGAACAAGACGCGCTTGGCCTTGGCCCGCGATTGAGACTTGTGCTCGCTGTCGATGCGCTGACGCAAGGCGTCCTTTACGGCCGCGAGATTTTCCATGCCCAATTCCTTGGCCCATTCATCGTTGGGCTCCACGGCCTTGGGTGCGCGGACGACTTTAACCTTGGTTTCGAATTCCGCTGATTTTCCCGCCAAATGAGCGGCGGGATAATCGTCGGGAAAGCTTACGCTCAGCGTGCGTTCGTCACCGGCCTTTGCCCCGATCAGCTGTTCCTCGAAGCCGGGAATGAATTGGTTGGAGCCAATCACTACCTGCGCATCCTCAGCCGCCCCGCCATCAAAAGCTTCGCCGTCGATCCGGCCGACGAAGTCGATCGTGACCGCATCCTCATCCGCGGCCGCGCCGTCCTTATCTTCGAAGGCGCGCTGGCTCTTTGCGAGATCAGACAAGGCTTGATCGACCTGTGCGTCCTCCACGGGCGAAATCGGCCGTACAATGCTGATCGTCTTCATATCCACCGGCTCAAAGTCCGGCATGATTTCCAACGAAAGCTCAAAACTAAGATCTTCAGCACCGGTCACGACCTTCTCAAGGTCGCTCTTCAGGTCGAGCTTGGGCTCCGATGCGGGCCGCGCATTGACCTTCTCCAATCCTTCACGCGTGGAGGTCTGCACCGTCTCATTGATGATGTCCTGCATCATTGACGGGCCATAGACTTTTCGAATGTGGCTCTCCGGCACCTTGCCGGGGCGGAAGCCCTTGATATTCACACGCGGCTGAACTTCCGCGATCTTGGCATTGAGCTTCTGCTGCAATTCGGATGCGGGAACGGTCACATCATAGACCCGCAACAGGCCTTCGGAACGGCGCTCGGTGAGCTGCATGGTTTGGGCTTTCGACATACGCGCCCCGCAGCAAATCCTTTGCCGGGAGCGCGGGCATTCTGAGAAAGCCGGGCTTATGGCATGGGCGAAACCCTGTGTCCACGCAGCCTGAGACGCCAGTGGACGAGATCGACCGCGGCCTCTAAACCCGCCCGACCAGCGGACGTGGCGGAACTGGCAGACGCACTGGATTTAGGTTCCAGCGCCGCAAGGCGTGCGGGTTCGACTCCCGCCGTCCGCACCAATTATTCGACCGGGGGCGGCCTCTCAGCGCGGGTGGTGCCCCATTCGGCCACGGCCTCGGCAGCGGCCTCGTTAATTTCATCCGGCAACAATTGGCCCTGCGCAGTGATGTCGATCCGGTAGCGCGCGCCATCCGCCATTGGCCAATAAATGGCCTGACCGTGTTCCGGCGTATCGACCACCGGGACATATTGGGCGACGCCGCGCACCACCGGTAGAAAATCGATCCCGGTGCGGCGCGCCGGCCTCAAATCATAGACGCTTGGCGGCGTGGTCTGAGCGGTGGCGATTTCGCGATAGCGGCTATCGAAGCGATCGAGCCGGTATTGCGCGTCAAGGCCGAGCACTGTCGCCCAAGATTTCCATCGAATCACGCGCGAGCTGATCATCCAATCATCGCCCGTCGCCTCGAAATTATGCACAGGCCCCGCCGTCCCATCCGGAGCAGGCGCTTCGGTGAGTGTAACATTGAAGGTGTTGGCGGTTCCTGGGACCCGCTCAAATTCGATCGTGGCGACCTGCCGCTGCGCCTCACCAAGCCTATGATATGTTTGAACATTTAGCCCGAGAAGACCAACGATCGCCCCTGCAGCGAGGAACACGCCCCCGCCCAGCACGCCACGGCCGCCCTTGAATGGCCGCCCGCGGAACATCCAGCCCAGGCCGCTCAGGGCAAAAGCGAGCCCGACCACAGCGACAAAGCCCGGGATGATCCACCACCACCAAACCATGATCCCCTCCTGACCTGCGTCCCAGCTTGTTGTTAACCCATATCCCGAGGTCGAAATAGGGCTGATCAAACGTCCCGTCGCCGCCGCCAGCGTTCAGGCGCTAATCCATTCAAAACATTAGGAAGAAGCTCGCTGATATCTTCAGCGATCAGGCCGGCGCCGCCCGCCTCCCCGGCCCGGCCATGCAGCCAGGCGCCTGCAGCTGCCGCTTCAAAGCTCGGCATGCCCTGCGCGATCAACCCGCAGATCATGCCCGCGAGCACGTCGCCAGCGCCCGCGCTCGCCAAGAAAGGCGTCCCAGTTGCGTTGATGCTGGCGCGGCCATCTGGCGCGGCAATGGTGGTGTCGGGCCCTTTGAGCAGTACAACACAGCCCGCCAGCGCTGCGGCGGCGCGCGTGGCGTCGAGGCGGCTTGCGGTCGTTTTGAGCAGGTCCGGAAAGAGGCGGTTGAACTCGCCAATGTGCGGCGTCATCACATCGCACACGCGCAACTTCGCAGTCAGCGGCGCCAGCAGCGTGAGCGCGTCAGCGTCCAAGACAAGCGGACAACGCTCATGAGCCGCACAAACCGCGTCCAGCTTTGCGCGATGCGACGTTTCGAGACCGAAAGCTGGCCCGATAGCTAATGCGCTCGCCGCTTGCGCCGCTTCGGCATAATCCGAGAGAAGCGCGGCTTCGCGCAACATGATGGCTGTGAGGTGCGCGGCGTTTTCCGCGAAGGCGTCCGGCGGGCTCAGCACGGTAACAAGTCCAGCGCCGATCCGCAGCGCCCCGCGCGCGCTGAGCCGCGCGGCGCCGGAACGGCCGCGCCCTCCACTGGCGACTAGTGCGTGACCGCGCGCGTGCTTATGCGCTTCCATATGAGGCCATGGGAATTGGCCGCCCCACAGCGCAGGCCCGTTCTCCCAGACCTGTACGTTCTGCGCCGCCACTACGGGCTCCGGCGCGCCAATGTCGGCGACAATCACTTCGCCGCACAATTCCCGTCCTGGCATCAAGAGATGGGCGGGCTTCTTGCGAACGAACGTCACCGTAAGTGCGGCGCGAACACAGGCTTCGCCAAGCGGGCGGCCGGTATCGCCGTGCAGGCCACTCGGGATATCGACAGCCACCACGCGCTCCGGCGTTCCCGAAGCTATGTGAGCGAACGCCAGACTCGGCCCTTCCAATGGCCGGGTAAGGCCTGCGCCAAATAGCGCGTCTACATAAAGGGACGCGCCAAAACCATCCGTTCCAAGCGCACGCACTGGCCCTTTCCAGGCGGAAGCGGCGATAGCTGCGTCGCCTCGCAAATCCTCCGGCGGCATCGAGCACGCGACCTGAACCGGCCAGCCGGCTTCCAGCAGCGCTTGCGCCGCCACCCAGCCATCGCCCCCATTATTGCCTGGGCCACACAAGACCAGCGTCAATTGCGGTCTAAAACGAGCCATGATCGCGGCAGCCACCGCCCGTCCAGCGTTCTGCATCAGGGTCCAGCTCGGCACGCCAGCCTGGACCGCCGCCTGGTCGATCGCGCGCATCTGCGCGACGCTGATGAGCTCCGCGCTCATACGGCCGCCCCTGCATGGCCGGGCCTGCGGTTGCGCCTAGAGGTGTAAATCAAGAACGCCCCCTTCATTCGCTCAGCCTAACCGCGCCTTTCCCTAACGCCAGCCTATTGATTGGGCGCCGGCGCCGTTGAATTGGGCGCCTAGGGCTGGCACACAACTCGCTCCGCCTCGGGCGCTTCACAGCGCGGGCCTCGCCCGTCCATGAGGAGCGCTCAAATACGAACACATGGTCGGGAGTGGCCCCATGAAGAAAATTGAAGCCATCATCAAACCGTTCAAGCTCGACGATGTGAAGGAAGCGCTGCAGGAGATCGGTTTGCAGGGCATGACCGTTGTCGAAGCGAAGGGTTTCGGTCGCCAAAAGGGACACACCGAACTCTATCGCGGCGCTGAATACGTCGTGGACTTCCTGCCCAAGCTGAAGGTTGAGGTCGTCGTCGGCGATGAGCAAGTTGAAGCGGCGATCGAAGCCATTCAGCGCGCCGCCAAGACGGGCAAGATCGGCGACGGCAAAATCTTTGTGCTGGACGTCTCTAACATTGTGCGTATCCGCACGGGCGAGACGGGCTCTGCGGCCGTCTGAGCAAACGCAACACTAAAGCTACGGCCACTTTGAAAGGCTCTTCGGGAGAGTTTGATGTCTGATGAAATTCTGAAGTTAATTAAGGACAAGGAAGTTCAATACGTCGATCTGCGCTTCAATGATCTGCGCGGGAAAATGCAGCACGTCACTTTCGACATCAGCATGATCGACAAGGACATCTTCACCGAAGGCACCATGTTCGACGGATCGTCCATCGCCGGCTGGAAGGCGATCAATGAGTCCGACATGGTCATGCGTCCTGACCCGCTCAACGCGCACATCGACCCTTTCTACCAGCAGACGACTCTGGCGATGTTCTGCGACATCCTTGAGCCGGGCACGCTGCAGCCCTATTCGCGCTGCCCGCGCGGCGTCGCGAAAAAAGCGGAAGCCTATGTGAAGTCAGGCGGTTTCGGCGACACCTGCTATTTCGGCCCTGAAGCCGAATTCTTCGTGTTCGATGATGTCCGCTGGAATACCGATCCGAACAATACGGGCTATTCTTTCGACTCCACCGAGCTGCCTTACAATACCGGCCGCGTCTATGAAGGCGGCAACCTCGGCCACCGGCCGGGTCCCAAAGGCGGTTACTTCCCCGTTCCGCCCGTCGACAGCCTGCAAGACATGCGCGGCGAGATGCTGCAGATCATGGGCGAACTCGGCATGAAGCCGGAAAAGCACCACCACGAAGTGGCGCCGGCTCAGCACGAACTCGGCCTGAAATTCGACACGCTTACGGTCATGGCCGACCGGATGAACATGTACAAGTACATCATCCACCAAGTCGCTGCGTCTTACGGAAAGTCGGCGACGTTCATGCCCAAGCCCTACTTCAAGGACAATGGCTCCGGCATGCACGTGCACCAATCGATCTGGAAAGGCGGCACGAATACGTTCGCTGGCGATCGCTACGCGGATTTGAGCGAAACGTGCCTTTATTATATCGGCGGCATCATCAAGCATGCTAAGGCGATCAACGCTTTCGCGAACGCGACGACGAACTCCTACAAGCGTCTTGTGCCCGGATACGAAGCACCGGTTCTGCTTGCCTATTCGGCTCGCAACCGTTCGGCCTCGTGCCGCATTCCGCACGGCTCGGGCCCAAAGGCCAAGCGCGTCGAAGTGCGTTTCCCCGACCCTGCCGGCAATCTCTATCTGACCTATTCAGCGCTGCTGATGGCGGGTCTCGACGGCATCACCAACAAGATCCATCCTGGCGATCCGCTCGACAAGAACCTCTACGATCTGCCGCCGGAAGAATTGAAGGATGTGCCGACCGTCGCTGCTTCGCTGCGCGAAGCGCTCGATTCCGTCGACAAGGATCGTGACTTCCTGCTGAAGGGCAATGTGTTCACCGACGATTTGATCGACGGCTACATTGATCTGAAGAAAGAAGAACTCGACCGCTTCGAAACGCATCCGCACCCGGTCGAATTCGATATGTACTACAAGTGCTAGAACTACCGCGATAATGCGGGGGCAGAGTGGGCCGGGGAGCGATCCCCGGCCCTTTTTGCATTAGCGACCTGCGCCGAAATTATAGACGCCGCCAAGACCGATCGTGTCAGTGTCGAAGTCGCCTTCCAGCCGGGTGTAATCGGCGCGGACACCAAAACGTGGGGAGACATTCCAGGTCGCCCCAACACCATAGCCCAAGCCGTCTGCGTCGACATCGCCAAGCGGCGTGTCGAACTCGGCGTCTTGATAGCCAACGCGTCCGTGCAGATCGATATGTTCGTTTACTGGCAATATGCCTACGACGTAGCCGCCATACGCGCTGTCGAGTTCGACCGCATCGTCATCGTCGACGCTCCAAGTGCCCTCCGCTTCGACTGCAACATTCGGTGTGATGCGATAACCTGCGCGCGCCGTAGCACCGCCAATGTCGCCGCCATCGGTATCGTAATGGGTGTAACCGGCGCCGACATAAGCTTGGGCGCTCGCGGTGGCGGGGGCTGCGACTATCGCGGCCGCTGCCGCGGCGGCGCAAAGTGCGATCTTGTTCATTCTAAACTCCTAATGGTCTCTTCGACCCCACCTGCCCTGTGACGAACCGGCGAACGGCTGCGCGAAGGAGAAGTTTCTGTTCCCAGCTGCTTTTTCCGCCCACGGCAGCCGCCCGTGGCTCAAAAGACACTAAAATCCTCCGGCACAGCCGTTTACTTCGCGGATACCGAGTACTGCTGCTGTGAGCAGACGGATCGAAACAATTGCGGTGCGCTCGCGAAGCGCCTTAAGAGAACGAACATGGCGCAAGCGCAGAAGAAGCAGACAGCACCCAAAACGGGCGCGTCATCGAAAGACTCCCTCTGGGATTCTGGATTGTTCGGCGAGAACGATCCTCCACCGGCTGCGGCTGCGGGCGGATACACCGCAAAAGACATCGAGGTCCTTGAAGGCCTTGAGCCAGTCCGCAAGCGGCCGGGCATGTATATCGGCGGCGTCGACGAACGCGCGTTGCACCACCTATTCGCTGAGGTGCTCGACAATTCGATGGACGAAGCCGTGGCTGGCTTTGCCGACCGCATCGAGGTCGAACTTGAGGCCGACGGAACGCTGCGCGTGACTGACAATGGGCGCGGCATGCCCATTGATCCGCACCCGAAATTTCCCAAGAAATCGGCGCTCGAAGTCATCATGACCGTGCTGCACGCTGGCGGGAAGTTCTCCGACAAAGTGTACCACACGTCCGGAGGCCTGCACGGCGTCGGCGTCTCGGTGGTGAACGCCCTTTCCGATAAAGTCGAAGTTGAGGTCGCCCGCGATCGGAAATTGTACCGTCAAACCTTCTCTCGCGGCGCGCCAATATCAAAGCTCGTTCCCGTGGGCCCAGCGCACAATCGCCGCGGCACCAGTGTGCGCTTTCATCCAGACGCACAGATCTTCGGTGAAGGCGCGGCCTTCAAACCCGCCCGCCTTTTCCAGATGGCGCGCTCGAAAGCCTACCTGCAACGCGGCGTGCAAATTCGTTGGAAATGCGCGCCCGAGCGCATCAAGGCAGGCGATGAGACACCCACCGAGGCAGTGCTGCACTTTCCCAACGGTCTCGCCGACTTTTTGACGGAACTCACAAACGCGAAAAAGGCGGTGGTTGCAGAGCCCTTTTCGGGACGTAGCGAAAAGAACGGCGCGCATGGCCGCGTCGAGTGGGCGGTGACATGGGTGTCGGATGGGTTCGGCGAAGCCGATGGCTTTGTCCGCTCCTATTGCAACACCATCTACACACCCGATGGCGGTTTCCACGAAGCCGGTTTACGCGCGGCGCTGTCCAAGGGGTTGAAGGCCTACGCGGAGCTGAAGAACAATAAGAAAGCGTCGATCATCTCTCCCGATGACGTAATGAATACGGGCGCTGCGCTTGTTTCGGTATTTATCCGCGACCCCCAATTCGAAGGGCAGACCAAAGGGCGCCTCGTTTCAACCGAAGCGGCAAAGATTGTCGAGCAAGCTGTACGTGATCCGTTCGATCACTGGCTCGCCGCCAATACAAATGAAGCGAACCGCCTGCTCGATTGGTGCATTCAGCAAGCCGAAGACCGCATGCGCCGGCGTAAGGAGAAAGAGGTCTCTCGCCAATCGGCCACGCGCAAGCTGCGCTTGCCGGGCAAGCTGGCCGATTGCTCACGCGCTGGCGAAAAGGACACGGAAATCTTCTTGGTCGAAGGGGATTCCGCCGGCGGATCGGCGAAACAGGCGCGCAATCGCGAAACACAAGCGATCCTGCCCCTGCGGGGTAAAATACTGAACGTGGCCAGCGCCGGCGCCGAAAAGATGAGCGGCAACCAAGAGCTGTCCGATCTCGCATTAGCGTTGGGCGTGCAAATGGGATCGAAGTTCAAGACCGACGATCTGCGTTATGAGCGCGTGATCATCATGACCGACGCCGATGTCGACGGCGCCCATATCGCCTCGCTGCTGATCACATTCTTTCACAAGCAAATGCCCAGCCTTATCCGCGCCGGGCGTCTGTATCTCGCCATGCCGCCGCTCTATCGCGTGACTGCCGGCAAGGACAGCATCTATGCCCGCGACGATGCGCACAAAGATGCATTGCTCAACGGCGAATTCAAAGGCCGCAAGGTGGACATCTCACGCTTCAAAGGCCTCGGCGAAATGATGCCGGCGGACCTGAAGGAAACGACGATGAATCCGGAAACGCGCACGCTCGCGCGCGTCGTGCTGGATGAAGAAGGGCTGCCCGCGTTTGAGAGCCTGGTCGATACGCTGATGGGCAAGAAGGCCGAACTGCGCTTCAACTATATTCAAGAACACGCAAAGTTCGTTGAGGACGTTGACGTCTAGGGGCGCTAATCCTGCATCCGCTTGGCCAAGCCGTGATAAAGCCGCTCCCGGCACAGGATCGCCCCGGCCGCATCAGCGACAATGGCGGCAATGAAGAGTGGAAGAATAAGTCCGCGCGCGCCGGTCATTTCCGCGACAATCACCACCCCCGTTAATGGCGCACGCACAACACCGACAAAAAATGCGATCATGCCCAAGAGCACAATCGGTCCGCGTGGTTCGCCGGGAAAGAAATTGGCCATGAGGTCACCGATGCCGGCCCCCGTCGCTAAGGAAGGCGCGAAAATGCCGCCCGGCACACCGCTCATCGCTGTCGCCAAGGTCGCGGCCAATTTGGCTGGAGCAAACCAGGGGGAGCCCGCATTGCCCTCAACCATGCTACGCGCGGCTTCATAGCCAGTGCCCCATGTCGCGCCGCCGGTCGCAAGACCAAGCCCCGCGACCACAACGCCGCACAAGGCGGCCCACGCGACCGGCCGCTGACGAATGAGCTTTAGCGCTCCACTCGTGCGCGCGCTCGCGAGAAGCAATAAGCGCGAAAAGAGCCCGCCACACACACCGCCGACGGCGCCGCTCAACACCGCGATGGTCACCGCCGATTGAAGCGCCAATGTTCCGTGCACCGCGCCGAAATAAAGGTAGTCCCCTGCGAGACCCAAGCTGACGAGACCAGCAATCACCACGGCCGCCATCACCAAAACAGTGAGGCGTTGTTCATACGCCGCCGCCAATTCCTCAATCGCAAACGCCACACCGGCTAGCGGCGTATTGAACGCGGCCGAAACACCAGCCGCGCCCCCAGCGATAATCACGCCTGGCGTGAATGGAACGCGAAACACCCTATGTACAGCCGCCATGAGGGATGCGCCGATCTGTACAGTCGGCCCTTCTCTTCCTGCTGAGGCGCCCACGCCAAGCGCGGCCACGCTCAACACAAGTTTTGCGGCCGCTGCGCGCAGTGAAACCAATCCGGAGCTGATGCCCTTCTCCGGTTCGCGCGCGGCAAGGATCACTTGCGGGATGCCAGAGCCCTTCGTGTTTGGGGCGAGCCAACGCGTGAGCGAAACGACAGCCGCCAATCCCAAGGGCGGCGCCAGAGCGGCAATCCACACGTTCTGATGTGCAGCCCCGGCGAACAGATGCTGCGCCCCATCAGCCAAGAACGCGAACGCAAGCGCGACGAGCCCCACCAAGACCGCACCGATCGCCGAGGCGAAGCGGCGCGGCCAGACAGATGTCAGGGCGCTTATTTGTTCAGCCGCTTGTTTGGAATTGAACCAATCAGCCATGCATAGCGGCAATACTGAGCTGCGCCCCTCGCGCCGTCAAACCCGCTTCAATATTGACTTTTCGATGGAATGCGGCCATTTGCGCGCTGTCCGTTGTGCGCGCCCGAGGGCGTGCTCGCCCTCGCTGAAGCCCCGTCTCATCCGGAGACGAAGCAGGCTGAAGCGCCAACCTATGCGATCCCGCTCTCGCCAAAAGCGAACGGCGCGATCCCAAGTGAGATTGAATGAGCTCCGATACACCCGCGCCCACCGGTGCCGATTCCGCACAAGCCCCCGCCAAGACTTTCGACGATTTGGGCCTCTCCCCCGATACGCTTCGCGCCGTACATGAGAGCGGATACAATACGCCGACACCGATCCAGGCTGCGGCCATTCCAGAAGTGCTGAAGGGCCGCGACGTGCTTGGCATCGCGCAAACCGGCACCGGCAAGACAGCCTCCTTCACCCTGCCGATGATCGACATCCTTGCCGCAGGCCGCACGCGCGCGCGAATGCCCCGCACGCTCATCCTCGAGCCCACGCGTGAACTCGCCGCCCAGGTAGCGGAGAGCTTTGACAAATATGGGAAGTATCAAAAGCTGACCAAAGCGCTGCTGATCGGCGGCGTGTCCTTCGCCGATCAAGACGCACTGCTTGCGAGGGGCGTCGACGTATTGATTGCGACACCCGGGCGCCTGCTCGACCATTTCGAACGCGGCAAGCTGCTGCTGACCGGCGTTCAAGTGATGGTGGTCGACGAAGCAGACCGCATGCTTGATATGGGCTTCATCCCGGACATCGAGCGTATTTTCAAACTAACGCCTTTCACACGCCAGACGCTGTTCTTCTCGGCCACGATGCCACCAGAGATCACGCGGCTTACCGAGCAATTTCTCTCCAGCCCAAAGCGTATCGAAGCCGCCAAACCCGCCACCACAGCGAGCACGATCACGCAGCGGATTGTAGCGTTGCCCTCCAACGATCCGCGTACCCGGCGCGCCGCTTTGCGGGCGGCGATCAATGCGAGCGAAGTCAAAAACGGCATCATTTTCTGCAATCGGAAAACGGACGTTGATGTCGTCGCGCTTTCGCTCAAGCGCCACGGCTACAATGCTTCGCCCATTCACGGCGACCTCGATCAATCCCTGCGCATGAAAACGCTCGACCGTTTTCGCTCTGGCGACCTGCAATACCTTGTCGCCAGCGACGTCGCCGCACGCGGTCTCGACATTCCGGACGTCAGTCACGTCTTCAATTATGAACCGCCGCGCAATGCCGATGATTACGTGCATCGTATTGGCCGGACTGGGCGCGCCGGGCGTCAAGGCGCATCATTCACGCTGGTTGGCCCAGGCGACAAAAAGAGTCTCGAGTCGATTGAAAAACTGATCGGCAAGCCGATCGAGAATGCCGAGATCGACGGCCTCCCCGAAGCCGCCTTGGGCGATCCCAGAGATTCCGGCGGGCGCGGCCGCCGCGCTGAAGAGCTGAAGAAAGAACACAGCCGCCGTCTCTCGGAAAAGAAGGAGCGGCATATGAAGCGCGCGCCTGACCGCCCGGTAGCGGAAACGGCACCGACGGCGCAAAAGGAGAGGCCAACCCGCTCCAAAACCGCGACCGAAGATCGCGGTGATAAGCCCGTCCAAGGTTTCGGCGACAACGCCCCTGCTTTTCTCCGGCGTAAATAACTGATCCAAGGGCTCTTTCAGCCCAGAGTGCGACAACTAGAGCACGCTTGTTTCTTAATCGAAACGACGCTGTCACACAGTGCCAAGTAGCATGTGTTTACCACTCATCCATCAACTACCGCCTAGATTAGAATGGTGTTGATCCTCGATTCTTGGATTTCTTGCCTTGGCCGATACTAGTTCGTTGATGCAGGGCCCCGACGGGCCACTTGTCGCGCAAGAAGTCTTAGACCTCATGCGACTCCATGGGGTCGCGGCGACGGGATCCAATTACCAAGTTTGGCTGACCTACCGGCTCGGCGAGAATAAAGCGCTACGCGAGGCGATTGATGCCCGTATCGCTTCCGGGGATGCGTTCCACGACGACTTCAACAATGAAGTTTACGATCGTTTCTTTGGCGGCCTGGGCGCCTCGGCACAGATTGTTCTGGCGGGAGAGCGCATAGCGCGCGACCTCGGACAGGTCGTGTCCTTTCTTGAATCGGCCGAAAAGAAGAGTGACGATTACGGGCGGCAGCTTGAATCCGCCGCAACCGATCTTAACACCGTCATGTCGCCCGAGCAGGTGCGCCAGATCGTATCCAGCCTTGCTGCGGCAACGCTAGACATGGCCAACCACAATCAACACCTGACCGAGCAACTGCAAAAGTCGACCACTGAGATCGAGACGCTGCGGACCAGCTTGGAATCCGTGCGCGTTGAATCTCTCACCGACAGCCTCACAGGTCTCGCCAATCGGCGCATGTTCGACGAGACGCTTCGTATGCGCATCGACGAAGCCCGCGCGCAGCGCAGCGAACTCTGCCTGCTGCTTTGCGACATCGATCATTTCAAGCGCTTCAACGATACGTGGGGCCACCATACTGGCGACCAGATTCTGCGCTTCCTTGCATCGACATTGCAGGGACATGCACGGCCCGATTACCTTGTCGCGCGACATGGCGGCGAGGAATTTGCGATGATCTTGCCGCGCGCAACGGTCAAACTTGCCACGCAAACCGCCGACATGCTCCGCACCGCGATACAGACCAAACGTTTGCGCCGCCGCTCGACGAACGAGGATTTAGGACAAGTCACGGTTTCGATCGGCTTGGCCCAACTGCAGCCTGGTGACACACCCCAGGGCCTTGTTGAGCGTGCCGATGCGTGCCTTTACGCCTCCAAGCGTAACGGCCGCAATCAAGTCACCACCGACGCGACGCCAATCCTCTACGTCGCTTAGCACTTCCATAGATCACAAAACGATCTAGCATCCCGCCCAAAGGGAGGCGGCGATGAGCTATGCCAAGGTAAAATATGAGCGGCAGGGTGACGTAGCGGTCATCACTATGTCCGATCCATCCACTCTCAACGCAGTCGCACTCGATATGGTGGCAGAACTCACCGATGCGTTTGGGCGCGCGTCGCGTGAATCCAGGTGCGCACTGCTCACAGGTGAAGGACGCGCCTTCTCTTCCGGCGCAAATTTGAGCGCAGACTACAATCAGGACTTGGCCAATTTCGATGCCGGCCTGCCGCTGGAAACGCACCACAATCCATTCTGCAATATGTTGCGGGATCTGCCCATTCCGTTCGTTACGGCGGTGAATGGCGCCGCAGCGGGCATCTCTTGTTCATACGCATTACTTGGCGACATTATCCTCGCGGGCGAGAGCGCTTATTTTCTACATTCCTTCCGGCGCATAGGCCTTGTGGCTGATGGCGGATCGACATTCCTCCTGCCGCGCACCATTGGACGTGCACGCGCACTTGAAATGATGTTGCTCGGCGAAAAATTGCCCGCGGCGAAAGCGTTTGAATGGGGGCTCATCAATCGCTGCGTGCCGGACGCTGAACTCATGCCGGCAGCGCTCGCAATCGCCGAGGATTTAGCGAAAGGCGCCACGCGCTCCCTCGTAACCATGCGCCAACTAGTATCTGAGGGTATGGAAGCAGATTGGCGCCAGCAGCTTCAGGCGGAGCGCGAGGCGCAGCGAGAAATGAGCCGCACCGAGGATTTCCGCGAAGGGCTTTTCGCGTTTCTGCAAAAGCGGCCGCCGAATTTCAAAGGCGCTTAAATTGCGACGGACTTTTTAGGGCCCCGCCTCTTCCTTCGCCGGAGCGATGGTGACGCTTTCACCGCACCCACAAGCGTCTGTCTGGTTCGGGTTTCGGAATACGAATTTCGACGCAAGACGCGTGGTCTCATAGTCAATTTCCGAGCCTAGCAAGAACATGACGGCATCGGCCGCCACTAAAATTTGCACGCCCTGATCTTCGACCAGTTCATCAAATTTCTCAGGCGCCGCCGCATAATCGAGCACGTATTCCATACCCGCACAGCCGCCATTGACGACGCCAACACGCAAATACGGTTTGTCGCCCGCTGCAATAATGCCTTTCACCCGCTCTGCGGCGGCCTCAGTGAGGCGAACAATCTTCGGTCGGGGGCGGCGCGTAGACATGAGCTTAATATAGGGTCAGAGCATATTGAGTTCGAGTTTAGCCTCGTCGCTCATGCGATCTGGCGTCCAGGGCGGATCGAACGTGAGGCTAACATCGACGCTTTTCACACCCTCCACCTTCGCGGCGGCATCTTTCACCCAGCCGGGCATGTCGCCCGCAACCGGGCAGCCCGGCGCCGTTAGCGTCATCTCAATGTCAACGTGCCGGTCGTCATTGATGTCGACCTTGTAGATCAGTCCAAGTTCGTAGATGTCGACCGGAATTTCCGGATCGAACACCGTTTTGAACTGGGTCACCAGATCGTCGGTTATGCGATCCAACTCCGCTTGCGGAAGCGCTGATGCCGGTGGTGAAGAAACGCCGTCCATACTCACCCCAACAGTTTCCGCGCTTTATGTAGCGCTTCTATCAACACATCGACCTCCTCAAGTCGATTGTAGCACGCAAAGCTCGCACGCGCTGTTGCGGTAACGCCCAAGCGCTGCATAAGCGGCTGCGCGCAATGATGCCCGGCGCGGATCGCAACACCCTGGCGGTCTAGTATCTGCGCAACGTCATGGGGGTGCGCGCCATCGACTGAAAATGAGAGGATTGCGCCTTTGTCTGGCGCACAGCCATGCAGTTTGACCCAGTTCAGCTCAGCCAGAGCTTCGCTCGCGCGATCCCGCAGCGCACGCTCGTGCGCCTCAATCGCCGCACGATCCTGACCGCTCAGCCAATCGATAGCCGCATGCAGACCAATCGCTTCGAGTATAGGCGGCGTGCCCGCCTCGAAGCGATGCGGCGGTTCGTTGTAGGTCACGCGTTCGCGCTCAACGACATCAATCATCTCGCCGCCGCCTTCGAAGGGCGCTAGCGCCGAAAGCCGCTCGGGCTTGCCATACAGCACGCCAATTCCAGTAGGTCCGTAAAGCTTGTGGCCCGTAAAGGCGAAGTAATCGACGCCGAGCGCGCCGACATCGACGCGCCCATGCACCGTCGATTGGCAGCCATCTAGCAAAACCGGCACGCCCTTGGCGTGCGCGAGCCGCACAATATCGGCCGCCGCCGTCTTGGCCCCGAGCACGTTCGACATATGCGTGATCGCGACGATCTTGGTGCGCGGCCCAATGAGCGCGTCGAGCGCATTGAGATCAATGGCGCCATCATCGTCAATATCAAGCCATCTCAGCACCGCGCCCTTGCGTTCACGCAGGAAGTGCCACGGCACGATATTGGAGTGATGCTCCATAACCGAAAGAACGATCTCGTCGCCCGGAACAATATCGAGCCCGTTGGCGACGATATTGATCGCCTGCGTGCCGCCCTTGGTGAAGACGATCTGCTCTGGCGTCGCCGCGCAGATAAAGCGCGCCACGGACGCACGGGCATTTTCAAACGCGTCGGTGGTTTCATTTGCCAGCGCATGCAAACCCCGATGCACATTAGCGTAGGCGCCGCGCATGGCGCCCGCCATCGCTTCGATCACAGCCTCGGGCTTTTGCGCGCTGGCGGCATTGTCGAGATATACCAGCGGACGCCCATGCACCTGACGCGCCAGGATCGGGAAATCCGCGCGAATGGCCTCGACGTCGAACGGGCGTTTGATGATGGGCGCGTTCATGACCGCACCTCCGCTTCCGCCGCCACGCCCGTGCTTGCCGACGGCGCATTGGTCAGCCAAGTGCGGATGTGCGTGAGCAACTCCTTATGGAGTTCGCCCGGCAAATCGGACGGGATTGCTTCTGCCAGGAACGCCTCGATCAGAAGCGCGCGCGCTTCCGCTTCGGGTATGCCGCGCGCGCGCATATAAAAGAGCGCGCTTTCATCCAGACCGCCCATCGCATTGCCGTGCGCACATTGCACATCATCGGCATGGATCATCAGTTCCGGCTTGGCGAAGACTTCCGCGCCGTCCTCAAGCAGCAAGCCGTGATGATGCTGGCGCGCATCGGTCTTCTGGGCATGCGCGGCAACGACGATCTTACCCTGAAACACCCCGCGCCCGCCCTTTAGCGCCACGCCTTTAATAACCTGCTCTGTCGTGCAGCCCGCAACCTTATGTTCGATTACCGAGGTCAAATCCGCATGCCGACCCGCGCCGCACATATAGGCGCCGTTCAGCACGATCTCGGCGCCTTCGCCTTCAACGCTTACATGCGTCTCAATCCGAGCCAGCCGCGCACCCTCTGCAAGCACGAACTGACGCAGCTTGGCGCCGGCCGCCAGACGCACCCGCGCAATTGCGAGCGGCAGATCCGCGCCTGTCTGGATCACGACGCGTACGAGTTCGCCGCCTTCGGCGACATCCCATTCGTACGCGCGTGCATCCATGTGCGCATCATCATCCATGCGCTCGACGAAGAATTTCCTCTCGCCGGCCGAAACGCTCAAGCGTTGCGTTTCCGGCGCAAGCCGCTCGATGATATCGCGTCCATCGCGCACAACATGCGCTTGGTCGCCTACAGCTTGGCGCAAGTCGGAATACTTCCACGCTTCAACGCGCCGGGTGGGGAGTTCGGCGAGGCTCATCAAGCCGCCTTTAGATATTTGTCATAGCCCTCGCGCTCGAGTTCGAGCGCCAGTTCAGGCCCGCCTGATGCGGCGATGCGGCCCGCGGCCAGCACATGCACACGGTCGGGTTTGATGTAATCGAGCAGCCGCTGATAGTGCGTGATCACAAGCATGCCACGCTCGGGGCCGCGCAGCGCGTTCACATTCGCGGCCACGACTTTGAGGGCATCGATATCCAAGCCGGAATCGGTTTCATCGAGAATAGCGAAGCGCGGCTCAAGCACAGCCATTTGCAGCGCTTCAAAGCGTTTCTTCTCGCCACCGGAAAAGCCGACATTCAGCGCCCGCTTCAGCATGTCCTGATTGATCTTCAAAGCGTCGGCTTTTTCGCGAAGCAATTTGAGCAATTCCGGGGACGGCATCGGCTCTTCGCCGCGCGATTTGCGTTGAGCATTGAGCGCCGCTTTCAGGAACGCAAACGCCGACAATCCTGGAATCTCGACCGGATACTGGAACGACAAGAACAGCCCTAGCGCCGCGCGGGCCTCCGGCTCCAGCGCCAACAAGTCCTCGCCGTTCAGCGTGGCCGTCCCGCTCGTCACCTCATAGCCATCACGCCCAGCCAGCGCATAAGACAGCGTGGACTTACCTGCACCATTGGGGCCCATAATGGCGTGCGTTTCACCCGCAGGCACCGAAAGCGTGAGCCCCTTTATGATCTCTGCGCCGCCAACGGCAACGTGGAGGTCCTTTACTTCAAACACGCAATTTGCCCTTTTCGTAATCAGCCACCGTGTGAATGTGGTCACCCTTGTGGTTCGCCATGCGAAGGAAAAACAGCGCGCCAGCCGCCGCCAGCACAACAAAAGTCCAAACGCCTTGCCCCATCAGGCCCTCATAAGCGAACCACGCAAAGGCAGACGCGCCAACAACCATGGCGAACAAGAACAAGCCAATCACGGCCCATCCCTTCCAATGGACGGGCGCCATGCCGCTGCGCGGATTTCCGATCGGGAAACGGCGGGCAAACCAAATTTCACGGGGTTCAGCGCTCATCCTACGCTCCCCTCAAGGCTCACTTCGAGCAGCTTCTGCGCCTCGACGGCAAACTCCATCGGCAGCTTCTGCAGCACCTCACGCACGAAACCATTCACCAGCAGCGCTACGGCTTCTTCTTCAGGAATGCCGCGCGCGCGCAGATAGAAGAGCTGATCGTCGCTCAGCTTGGTCGTGGTGGCTTCGTGTTCAAACTGTGCATCGGGCGTGCGCGTCTCAACGTAAGGCACGGTGTGTGCGGCGCATTGATCGCCGATCAGCAGCGAGTCGCATTGCGTGAAATTGCGCGCGCCCTTGGCTTTCGCATGCGCCGAGACCAAACCGCGATACGCGTTCGACGAACGGCCCGCTGAGATGCCCTTCGAAATGATGCGCGAGCGCGTATTCTTGCCGAGATGCACCATCTTGGTGCCCGTATCGGCCTGCTGGCGTCCATTGGTGACGGCGATCGAATAGAATTCCCCGACGCTCTCATCACCGCGCAGGATGCAGCTTGGATATTTCCAGGTAATTGCCGAGCCAGTCTCGACCTGCGTCCAGCTGATCTTCGAACGGGGCCCGCGGCAATCCCCGCGCTTGGTCACAAAATTATAGATGCCGCCTTTGCCATCGGCGTCGCCCGGCCACCAATTCTGCACAGTGGAGTATTTGATCTCGGCGTCGTCGAGTGCGACCAATTCCACCACGGCGGCGTGCAGCTGGTTTTCATCGCGCATCGGCGCGGTGCAGCCTTCGAGATATGAAACGTACGCGCCTTTATCGGCGATGATCAAAGTGCGCTCGAACTGGCCGGTGCCCTCCGCATTCATGCGGAAATAGGTCGAGAGCTCCATCGGGCAGCGCACGCCGGGCGGCACGTAAACGAACGAGCCGTCCGAGAACACCGCGCTGTTCAGCGTGGCGAAGAAATTATCCGAGGTCGGGACGACCGAGCCCAAATACTGGCGCACCAGATCGGGATGCTCGCGAACCGCTTCGCTCATCGAGCAGAAGATCACGCCAGCCTTAGCGAGTTCTTCCTTGAACGTGGTAACGACTGAAACACTGTCGAACACGGCATCGACAGCAACACGCGGCGCGCCCTCTACGCCGAGCAGCGTTTCCTGCTCGCGCAACGGGATGCCGAGCTTCTTGTAGGTCTCGAGAATTTCCGGTTCGACATCCTCAAGCGATTTGTATTTCGCGCCGGCCTTCGGCGCCGCGTAATAGCGCGCCGCTTGATAGTCGATCGGCGGATAGTTCACGAGCGCCCAGACCGGCTCCTCCATGGTGAGCCAACGCTTGAATGCCTCAAGACGCCACTCAAGCATCCATTCCGGCTCGCCTTTCTTGCCGGAGATGAAGCGCGCAATCTCCTCATTGAGACCGAGCGGCGCCAGTTCTTGTTCAAGATCTGTGACGAAGCCGTGCTTGTACTTCTCGGACTCAAGCGCACGCGCCGCGGCGACCGTGCCTTTATCGATGGTTTCTTTCACAGCCGGCATCAGGCGGCTCCCGCCAATGTGCGGCGCGCCGCAATCTTGTTAAGCGCGTCGAGGCACGCATCGACATCCGCTTGCGTGGAAGCCCACCCGAAACTCACCCGGAGGGCCGCACGCGCAATTTCGTTGCGCACGCCCATTGCCGCCAGCACGCGGCTCGAACGCACCTTGCCGGACGAGCACGCCGCACCAGACGAAACCGCGACACCAGCGAGGTCCATTGCAATGACCGCCGTTTCCGCCGCAATGCCCGGCAGAGCGAAGTTTGATGTATTGCTCATGCGCGGCGCCGCGGCGCCGAACACCATGGCCTCATTGGGCAAACCGTCTTCGAAGCGATCGCGTAGCGCAGCAAGACGCGCGCTTTCTTCGGCTTGGCTGCGGACAGCGATCTCGGCGGCCACGCCAAAGCCTGCAATTGCCGCGACATTCTCCGTGCCCGGCCGACGTCCGCGCTCCTGCCCACCGCCAAAGCGCGTGCTGACAAATGGCGCGCCTGCATTCAACACGAGGGCGCCTGCGCCAGATGGCCCGCCGATCTTGTAGCTCGAAACCACAAGATAGGTCGCATCCATATCGGCAATGTCGACCGCGACACGTCCCAGCGCTTGCGCAGCGTCGACCAGCAACAGCGCGCCATGCTCGCGACAGATCGCTGCCACGGCCGGAATATTTTGCACGATGCCGGTTTCATTATTCGCGAGCTGCACCACGACCAAAGCGGGCTTAGCGGCATGCGCAAGCAGATCGGCAAGCGCTTCGCGCACAATGCATCCATCGCCATCGACCGGCGCAATCTGCGCACCGGCGCGTTCCGCCTGCACCGAAACAGCATCATGCTCGACCGCCGAAACGATCAGCGACGCCGCACCCGCGCTTTGCATCGCCAGATGCAGCGCTTCTGTCGCACCCGATGTGAACACTACGTTTTCCGGGCGGGCATTCACCGCCGCCCCTACGCGCTCGCGCGCATCCTCAACGAGCGCACGCGCTCGACGACCCGCGCCATGCACCGATGATGGATTACCAGCTGCGGACAAAGCGCGCGCGACAGCGTCTGCTGCTTCGGGCCGCACCGGCGCCCCGGCGTTGTAGTCGCAATAGATCAGGTCTCGGCTCATGGCTTATTCTGCGGCCACCCGAGTACTTGAACCGTCGAAGCGTTGCTCAAGCACATCCGCCAGCGAGACCGACGCCAAGAATAAATGAATACGGTCGCTCATTTCTTCCCAAAGGCCGTGCGCAATGCAGCGGCCGCTACGGCCGATGCATGATTTTGTCGAATGTTCCTCACAGCGCGTCGCTTTGATCGGCTCGTTCACGGCCGCGATAATCTCCGCCACGCTCGTCTCGTCAGCCTTGCGCGCGAGCCGGTATCCACCGCCCGGGCCCCGCACTCCCGCCACAAGCCCGGCCCGGCGCATGCGCGCGAAGAGTTGTTCGAGATAGGACAGCGAAATGTCCTGCCGGCGCGCCACCTCCTGCAGCGGCACCGCCCTTCCGTCGCCGCCATGCAGCGCCAAGTCGGCCATCGCCATGACCGCATAGCGGCCTTTCGAGGTCAAACGCATGCCAAACCCTTCCAGCGCCCTCGCATGCCCCCAAATTGATGTGCTAGAAGCCGCCCCCTCCGGGGCCGGGACCTGCGAAGCCCTTACAGGCTAGAGCTAGGATACCTGAGCGTTTTGGTCAAGAATTTGCCGGAGGCGAAAAGCCGTCACCGGCCCGCGGCGAATGCGATACTCGCCCGGATATTTGGGGTCATATTGAATGCCAGAAGTGATTTTTCCCGGCGCCGCCGGGCGCGTCGAAGGCCGTTATACCGAGCCGTCCAAGGAAGGCGCGCCAATCGCGCTGATCCTGCATAGCCATCCGCGCGCTTCGGGCTCGATGCATGACCGCGTCAGCGTCCAACTTTACAAGCTGTTCGCGGATTTCGGTTTCGGCGTGCTGCGCTTCAATTTCCGCGGCATCGGCCGCAGCCAGGGCGTGTTCGACAACGGCATGGGCGAATTGTCCGACGCCGCCTCGGCGCTCGACTATCTGCAGAGCATGAACCCGAACGCCGAACAATGCTGGGTCGGCGGCTATTCTTTCGGCGCTTGGATTGGGCTTCAGCTGCTGATGCGCCGGCCAGAGATTGACGGCTTCATCGCCGTCTCCCCCCCGGCCAATCATTACGACCTGTCGTTCCTGGCGCCGTGCCCCGCCTCAGGCGTGATCATCTACGGCACGCGCGACACCGTAACCACCGCGCCAGACATGGAACGCGTGATCGGACGCATCCGCACGCAAAAGAATATCAAGGTCGATGGCGCGCCAGTCGAAGGCGCGGACCATTTCTATCGGGACGACTATCTCAACGAGGTCGAAAAGCACGCGCGCATTTATCTTGAGCGCCGTCTTGCCGGTCCGCCGCGTCCGCCAACCAGCAAGCGCTAATGCGCTTGCTGGCAAGCACGCTGTCTATTCGGTCTTAAGAAAAGCGGGCTTCGGGCCATCGGAAAAACCTTCCTGGCCTTGATCGCCGCGATCTCCGCTGCGGCTCTCGCGAGAACGCTGCCGGCGCGGCTCTTCGCCCTCACGCGCTTCACGCGGGGGGCGCGCTTCGCCTTCATCGCCTTGCTCACCATCACCTGAGCGAAAACGGCTGCGGCGTCCGCGACGGCGACGGAAATCACCTTCACGCTCCGCGCCCCGCTCACCCTGCTGATCTTCGCCCGCTTCCTGAGGCGCTTGCGCTTCAGCGTCGGTGGCATCCGCATCAACACCCTCTGCGGAATCCGCCTCGGCGCCATCACCCTCATCATCGCCTTCATAGCGATCCTGCTGAGACTGTACAGGTACGGCAGGCTGAAGCGTCCGCCACAAGCGGAAATAATGATCCGCGTGCTGCATATAATTTTCGCTCAGAATGCGATCGCCAGAGCTGGCCGCATCACGCGCCAGCTGCAAATAGCGCTCGTAAACGTGCGAAACGGAACCACGCACCTTCATGCCATCTGGCCCGCTGCTATCGAGCGAGCGGTTTGGGTTATGGTGATTATGATGTCCGCCCGGCTTACCACCCCGGCCGCGGCCTCGCTGACGCTTCATTGCAATTGCACCATCATTTTCCGTGGTTTGGCGATGCGTTCTTCAGCACGCAACGAAAGGGCGCTTCGTCGGCCGAATTGCTTCGCATTGTCTCTGGGCCCTGAGGTTCGCTTTTGGGCCAGTTCAACGGCGCTGCCGCCGCTTCCTCTCAACTTAACCTCTTCGCTGAGGACGCGCTGTGCGGCGTTTCGCTCGCCTGCGCTGGAATTGGCGCCGGTTCAGCCCCTAGAACCAATTGGCTCCGATTCCGATTTCGAACCTAATGCCTCCCCGCGTCCGATCCAAGGCTTTTTTCAGTCCACACGCCCGGCAATCACGCGCTCTATGCCCGCCAAATCGCGCCGGGCCTCGACGGCATGCATCCCTGCCGCGCGCGCCAGCGCCATGACATCTTCCGACTGCCCTGCCCCTACTTCCAGAGCGAAGCCGCCCCCTGGACGCAAAAGGCGCGGCAACGCTGGCAAAATCGCACGATAAGCATCCAAGCCGTCCACACCCCCATCGAGCGCGAGACGCGGCTCATAGCGAGCCACTTCAGGCTGCAGCCCCTCAATATCCGCAGATGGGATGTAAGGAGGATTGGACACAATCAGGTCGAACGGTCCCTCAAGCCCTGCATCCCATTCGGCATTTCGCCACTCGACGCGATCAGCCAGCTTTAGATTTTCGCTGTTTTGGCGAGCTATGGCCAAAGCCGCCGCGCTAGCGTCAACGCCGAGCCCGCGTGCTTGCGGCCGCTCACTCAGAATTGCGAGCAATATTGCCCCGGAGCCCACGCCGAGATCGAGCACCCGAGCGGGTTTATCGGGGCCGAGCATGTCCAACCCGGCCTGCACCACCAATTCTGTTTCTGGACGCGGCGTCAGAACGCTTGAGCTGACCGCGAGCTCGAACGTCCAGAATTCTTTTCGCCCGAGAATTTGGCTGACCGGCTCGCGTTCAGCGCGACGCGCAGCCAAAGCTTCCACTGCTGACACCTGCGTCTCACTCAGTTCGCGTCGTGGATCGGTGAGAATGTCCAGGCGCTTCACCCCAGCGCCGGCCTCCAGCAAAAGTCTCGCATCGAATACAGGCGTTTCCACGCCGGCGGCTTCTAATTGCCTGCGCACCTGGGTCCAGAGCGACACCAGCGCGGTCACGTTTCATCCTCTAGCGCCGCCAATTTGCGCGCCTGATCCTCAGCGGACAGCGCATCCAGAATAGGGTCGAGCGCGCCATCAATCACTTCGGGCAAATTGTAGACAGTGAGATTGATGCGATGGTCGGTCACGCGGCCTTGCGGGAAATTATAGGTGCGGATGCGCTCGCTGCGATCGCCGGAGCCGATCTGCCCCTTCCGCTCCGCGGCGCGCGCCGCATCGCGCTTGCTACGCTCCAGGTCGTACAATTTCGCTTTCAGCACGCTCATCGCCTGAATGCGGTTCTGGTGCTGCGATTTGAGTTGGCTGACAACAACGATGCCTGTCGGCAAGTGCGTGATGCGCACTGCGGAATCGGTTTTGTTGACGTGCTGACCGCCGGCGCCGGATGAACGCATCGTATCGATGCGAATGTCCTTGTCGTCGATAACGACATCCACGTCGCCTTCGGGCTGAGGCAAAACCGCGACTGTCGCAGCCGAGGTATGAATGCGGCCGCCAGCTTCCGTTTCCGGCACGCGCTGCACGCGATGCACGCCGCTCTCGAAGCGCAGGCGCCCGAACACGCCCTTTCCGCTGACACTGGCAATGACTTCCTTCATGCCGCCAATGCCAGTCTCGGACACGTCCTCCAGCTCGAAGCGCCAGCCCTGGCGGCTTGCATAGCGCTGATACATGCGCAGCAAATCGCCGGCGAAAAGCGCAGCTTCTTCGCCGCCGGTGCCGGCGCGAATTTCCAGGATCGCGGAAGCGCTTTCGTCATCGTCCTTCGGCACGAGAAGCAAAAGCGCCGCCCGCTCCAGGTCAGGCAGCCGGTCGCGCACCTCTCCGAGCTCCGCCTCGATCATCGCCTTCATGTCTCGGTCGGTCGTTTCGCGCGTCATCGCTTCGAGATCGGCGAGTTCAGAGCGTGCGGTGTTGAGCGCCGCGATCGCATCCGCGAGCGGCTTCAACTCCGCATGTTCTTGACTGAGCTTGGTGATCTCAGCGCCGTCCGTAGCGGCGCCAAGGCGCGCTTCAACGCGCTCGAAGCGCTCCACCGCTTGCCCCAAGCGGCGTTCAAGACGTTCCAGCCCAGCCATGCTACATCACTTCGGCGAAGATTTCGGCCGCGACCGCGGTGATCTGCGGCTCGTCAAAGGCGATCTCCGCAGGATCGCGGCGTGCATAAGGCACGATCACTTCCACCGCCTGACCATTGGCGACTTCAATATGGAAGCAGAGCGCCGCGGCGTCATCGCTCGAAGCCCGCCCATCAAACACAAGCCCCGCAGCGATAAGACCATTCTCTTGATCGTCGAGACGAAAGCCCGCGATCAAGCCCGAGATATGATCGGCGGGTGCAGATTGGTCGATCGGCAAATCCACATTGGTATGAATCTGCTCGCCGGTCTTGCGAATGCCGGCGCCAAACGGCGCAAAAGAGCCGCCATCGCGCAGCGCGCGATGCGCCGCGTCGAACAAATATTGATATGTGTCCTGCAGGTGCTGCTGCAGCATCTCAATCTCCAACGCCTTGATAGGCGCTAACGGGGCGGGTTGTCGATGCCGCGCAATTCTTTCGCGCGCGCTTCCACCAGTTCAACGATATGATCCACCATACCGGCATTCTCGGTCTTATGATCAGGCTTGCCAGCCACATACACCATCCCAGCGCCCTTGCCGCCGCCGGTAAAGCCGAGATCGGTCATCAGCGCCTCGCCCGGCCCGTTCACGACGCAGCCAATGATCGAAAGCGTGATCGGCTCAGGAATATGCGCGAGACGTTTCTCAAGCGTCTCAACAGTCTCGATCACATTGAAGCCCTGACGCGCGCAGGACGGACAGGCGATGATCGTGACGCCGCGCTGACGCAATCCCATCGACTTCAACAAGTCGTGGCCGACCTTGATCTCCTCTACGGGATCGGCGGCGAGTGATACGCGGATCGTGTCGCCGATGCCCGCCCACAACAGCGACCCCATGGAGATGGAAGACTTAATCGTGCCCGCTCGGAGCGCGCCCGCTTCGGTGACGCCAAGATGCAGCGGCGCATCCGTTGCCTCCGCAAGCGCCTGATAGGCCGCTGCGGTCAAGAACACATCGGAGGCCTTCACGCTGATCTTGTACTCGCGAAAGTCATGCTCCTCGAGCAAGGCAGCGTGAAACAGCGCGCTCTCCACCATCGCCTCGGGGCAAGGTTCGCCATATTTTTCGAGAAGGTGTTGCTCAAGCGAGCCGGCGTTCACACCGATCCGGATCGAGCACCCATGATCCTTCGCCGCTTGCACCACTTCCTTCACGCGCGCAGGCGAACCGATATTGCCGGGATTGATGCGCAAGCACGCCGCGCCCGCCATCGCCGCTTCAATGCCGCGCTTATAGTGGAAGTGGATATCCGCAACGAGCGGGACCTTGGCCGCCCGCGCAATCGTGGAGAAGGCCGCCGTTGAATCTTCATCCGGACAGGAAACACGCACGATATCCGCTCCAGCCTCTTCAAGCCGGCGGATTTGATCAATGGTCGCGCCGGCGTCGGCCGTCGGCGTATTGGTCATTGATTGGACGGTGATCGGCGCATCGCCGCCCACCTCGACGGCGCCAACGCGTATTTTACGCGAAAGCCGCCTCTCTATGCGCCGCCAAGGGCGGATGTGGTGCAGGTCGCCCGCAGCGCCGTCCATTTGGATATCCTTTCGGGACGGAGATAGCGCGCCTCGGCTGTTGGCGACACCCTCCCGAGCACAGCTTTAGCTACGCGGCGTCGTAAGCCCCGCTTGCATGGCCGGCTGGATCTCGTCGATCGCGCGCCCGAGCACAGGCATGCCGGGGGGGCCAAGCGCGCCCGCCGATTGACCGTTCACAAAAAGCTCAAACGCCGAGCCGTCGCGGGCGTGCAATGTCCAGCCTGGGCTGGCGTCCGGGCGGTAAACATCGCCAGGCTGTAGCGTGCGCGACAGGAATACCGTGCCGTCCGGGCCCCGCGCCTCAAGCCAAGCCTCGGACAGCGCCTTGATCTCCACCACCCGGATTTCCGCACCCGGCGTCACCAAAGGCGCACCCGCATCCGAATCCAGCGCAGCCTGCTCCACGGCAGGTTCTGTCACATTGTCCTGATTGTCCTGGCTAATCGCGCGCCACCCAACGAATCCGGCGCCGACCGCGACCAACGCAACCGCCGCCATCCAAGGACGCTCGCGCCGAGGGCGGGTCGAGGGCGCGCGTATCGGTTTCTCCACGTCCTCACGGCTCAAGGCGCATTCATCTTGGAACTGATCGACGATGGATTGCTCGTCGATGCCGAGCTCACGCGCATAGGAGCGAAGGAAAGCAACCGCATACGCCTTGCCCGGCAGCAGCTTCACATTCATCTGCTCAAGCGCTTCGAGAAATTCTCGTCGCACTCGTATGCGTTCAGCCACCTCGTCGAGACTTAACCCGCGCTGCTGCCGCGCTTCGGTAAGCTTGCGACCCGCGCGCCACTCAGGATTTAAATCCGGCGCCTTTACCGTTTCGACACGTCGAGACGACCGCCCCTCATGGGGCGTCGTTTCATTTTGCGAACTATTTGGCGTCGTATTCAACATCACACGCCGGCCCCTCCTAAGGGCCATACGTTAAGAAAGGCAACTTTTGCGCCATGCCACTAACGTAATCGCGAATCGTCGTTTGCTCAACGCACGCAGAGCGCCACTTTACAGCGGAATACGCTCTTTTTTCGCAAATTCGGTGAGTTCTGTGCGGATAGACGATCTGTCCTCACGCATTAACGCTTTCACCGTTTCGCTCGCGACGCCGACATCAAGTGACAGTACAAGCCGCTTCACCGGCCCAATGCCCGAAGCGGGCATGGACAGCCGGCGAAAGCCAAGCGCGGTAAATGCCAAAGCTTCAAGCGGCCGCCCTGCTGCTTCACCGCAAATCGAAGCGGGAATTCCTGCGGCATCCGCATCCTCGCTAATCCGTTGGAGGAAACGCAAGGCAGGCGGGCTCAGCACGTCATAACGATCGGACACGCGCGCGTTGCCGCGATCCGCAGCGAAGAAATACTGCATTAAATCATTGGTGCCGATCGATAGGAAATCGGCCTTACCTGCCAGTGCGCTGATAGACCAAGCCAATGCCGGCGCTTCTAACATGACCCCGACCTCGACGCTCGCCGGACCGCCACGCCCAAACCGGGCATGCCACTCCAACTCGCGGTCCACCAAAGCGCGCGCAGCGTCAAACTCGGCCACGGTCGTCACCAGCGGGAACATGACGCGCAGCCGCCGCCCCTCTGCAGCGTTGATCAAAGCGCGCAATTGGTAACGAAGAAGAGCAGGCCGATCCAAGCCGATGCGGACAGCGCGCCAACCCAGCGCCGGGTTCTCTTCTTTCTCAGCTTTGACGTAAGGCAGCACTTTGTCGCCGCCGAGATCAAGGGTTCGAAAGGTAACGGGACGGTCGCCCGCTGCCTCGAACACATCCCGATAGAGCTGAGTTTGGCTGTCGAGCCGCGGCAGCGTCTCAGACACCATGAACTGGAATTCAGTTCGAAATAGCCCAACGCCTTCGGCGCCAACTTCTCCAATATGATGCACGTCTAGCGCCAGCCCTGCATTGAGCAGCAGCGACATCGCCACGCCATCGCGGCTAACGGCCGGCGTATCTTTCAGACGCGCGAATTCAGCAGCGCGCGCCGAACGTAATTGCAGGCGCTCTTCATATGTCGAAACGACAGCCGGTTCGGGACGCAACAAAACAGCGCCACTCTCACCGTCCAGCACAAGCGGATCGCCATCCTCGACCCGCGAGAGGAGCCCCGGCAGCAGCCCAACCATGGGTATCCCCATGGCGCGTGCAACGATCACCGCATGCGCCGTGTTGCCCCCCTCCTCGAGAGCAACGCCTTTCAGCCGGTCCGCGCCGTAATCCAAAAGCTCCGCCGGACCTAATTCGCGCGCAATCAGGATGGCGTTCTCGGGCATAGACTGAGCCGCAGCGCCATCTTCGCCGGCAAGAGCACGCAAAAGCCGGTTGTCCAAATCTTCGAGGTCATGCATGCGCTCGCGCAAATACGGATCGCGCGCCGCATTGATCTTGGCCCGGTGTTCGCCGCGCACACGCTCTACCGCCGCATCCGCGGAGAGGCCGGCGCGCACGCCATTCTTCAATTTCACTTCCCAGCTTGGGTCGGACGCAAGCATCAGGAAGGTTTCGAGCACTTCGCGGGACACCCCCGAAATGCGGCCTGGATCGCCTTCCAGCATTTCGGCAATGGCGTCACGCACCTGCTTTAGCGCGGCGTTGAGGCGCGCTTCCTCGCGCACTGGATCATCGGCGATAACACGGCCAAGCGGCGCGTGTGGCTCATGCAGAACCGCTACGCCGATCGCGAGCCCTTCCGAGAAAACCCGCCCATTGAGCGCATCCGGACGGCTGGGCCGCGCCTCGACATCAGCCAAGCCGGAAAGATCGCCGAAAGCATTGGCCGCAACCATTTCCGCCAGCACCATGGCGATGGTCTGCAGCGCTTCGACTTCATCGTCGCCATAAATACGCTGGACGCTGTTCTGGACGACCAGCACGCCGAACACGCGTTCCGACCGCAAGATCGGCACACCGAGAAAGGATTGATACGGGTCCTCGCCGGTTTCTGGCCGATAGGAGAAACGCTCATGATGCGGCGCGTCCGCGATGTTTAGCGGGCGCGCATTCTCGGCCACAAGGCCGACCAGCCCCTCGCCCTGCTTCAGCCGGGTGCGGTGAACGGCCTCCGGCATCAGGCCCTGTGTGGCGAAAAGCTCGTTATGATTTCCGCGCGTCAAATAGATCGAGCAGACATCGGCAACCATCACCGATGCGACCATAGCGACGAGCCGATTCAAGCGCTCCTGCGCCGAATCGCCATCCTCCATGATCTCCCGCAACTTACGCAGGAGCATCCGGGAGCCGCCGACATTAGCGGGCGCGGTCATTCCGTCCTGCGTCCTCCGTCGCGGATGCGGCGTCTATGCGCCGTCCAGACCATAGGCTGTATGCAGCGCCCGCACCGCAAGCTCAGTATACGCGGCGTCGATCAACACAGAGATTTTGATCTCCGAAGTGGCGATCGCCTCGATGTTGATGCCCTTTTGCGCAAGAGCCGAGAACATAGTGCGCGCAACGCCCGCTTGGCTTTTCATGCCGATCCCTATCACGGAAACCTTGGCCACATCACGGCGAACGTGGATTTCCTCCACGCCTAACCTGGCGCGAACCTCTTCCAGGGACGCAACCGCGCGCTGGGCCTCTCGATCTGGGCAGGTGAACAGGATGTTCTGCCGCCCCGGCTGACGCGCCTCGCTTTGAACGATCATGTCGACATTGATGCCGGCATCCGCCAGCCGCTCGAAAATCTCCGCTGCGATGCCAGGATGGTCCTCCACCCCCAGCAGAGTGATCTTGGCTTCGTCACGCGAGTACGCCACGCCCGAAACGACCTGCTTTTCCACGATCTCATCCTCGCCGCAAACGATAGTGCCCGGGTTAGGGGCGCCCGGCTCAACAAAACTAGACAACACACGGACTGGCACGCGCTGCGCGAACGCAAGCTCTACAGACCGCGTTTGCAGCACCTTCGCCCCGAGGGAAGCCATCTCAAGCATTTCCTCGTATGAAATTTTCTCCAGCCGCTGCGCCTTCTGCACAATGCGCGGATCGGTGGTGTAGACGCCGTCGACGTCCGTGTAGATGTCGCAGCGTTCCGCCTTCAGAGCCGCTGCTAAGGCAACCGCCGAGGTATCCGAACCGCCACGTCCAAGTGTCGTGATGCGATCATTGTCTGTCACGCCCTGGAAGCCAGGAACGACAGCGATCACACCTTCATCCATGGACGCGCCTATACGCTCTTCAATGACGTCGGCGATACGCGCCTTGGAATGAGCGCCATCCGTACGAAACGGTATCTGCCAATTCTGCCAAGAGCGCGCGGGCACGCCGATGCGTCGCAGTGCAAGCGCCAGCAAGCCAGTCGTCACCTGCTCGCCAGTCGATACGACGACATCATATTCGTCGTCGAAGTCCTGGCCGCCCAGCGCCGTCTCCGTGCCCTCGCCGCCAGCGCCCTGCGTCAGCGCGACCAGCCGGTTGGTCTCGCCAGCCATCGCCGAGACCACGACCGCGAGCCCACGCCCCGGTTTTCGTTCCGACGCAACGATCCGCGCCACGCGCGCAATGCGCTCCACGTCGCCAACCGACGTGCCGCCGAACTTCATCACCAGCCGAGACATGCGTTCCTGATCTGCCGAGCACACCCAAACAAGGGCGCCCCTTAGCATGCCGAAATGCAATGCGATACCGGTTGACCCCGCTCCATTTCGTCCCGATTTGAAGCGCCATGAACGCCGCCACGCGCGACCCCGAAGAGATAGCCAAATTCAACGCGCTCGCCGCACAATGGTGGGACACGCAGGGCCCTTTTGGTGCGCTACACAGGCTCAACCCCATACGGCTGGGATTTATCCGCGACGCTGCAGTGCAGCATTTTGCCCTGGCGAGCCGTCCGCCGTTGCGTGATCTTCGCGTGCTCGATCTTGGCTGCGGCGGCGGTCTTGTCTCGACCCCGCTAGCCCGCCTCGGGGCACGGGTCACCGGAGTGGACGCCGCCCCCGACGCCATCGGCGCAGCCCAAGCCCACGCCGCCCAGGCAGGTCTGGATATCAATTTTCGCTGTGGCACGGCTGAAGACATCGCCGCTGATGGAGAAAGATTCGACCTCGTCACCGCGCTTGAGATCATCGAGCACGTAGCTGATGTCCCAGCCTTTCTGAGCGCAGCTTCGGCGCTGGTAAAACCTGGCGGCCAGCTCATCCTTTCCACCATCAACCGCACGCCCAAAGCGCGCGCCCTAGCGATTGTCGGAGCCGAGCGCATTCTGAAATGGGCGCCCGAAGGCGCTCACGACTACGACAAACTGGTCACGCCACAGGAAATCCGCGACGCCACGCGCGAGCTCACTTGGGATGAACCAGTAGGGCTGACCTACAATCCGCTCGGGCGCGGCTGGTCGCTAAGCAACGATACCGAGGTGAATTACATTATGGCGGGGCAGAAGCCGGACTGATCAGTTCAGCTTCTTCTGCGGCACCGGCGCAAGTTCCGCAGGCAAGGGCGAAGCCGGCACGCCTTCATCCTCTAACGCGCGCGCCTCTTCAGGCGTGGTCTCGCCCCAGATCGCACGTTCTTCGCTTTCACCCGAATGCATCTTGCGTGCTTCGTCGGCGAACTTGTCGCCGACATAATCGAAATTCTTGGAGATGTGCTCACGCACTTTCGCCGCCATCGCCATCTGCACGGCGCGTTCGCGTTGCGCTTCCTTCTTGCGCGACGAGCGCACGGCCGGCGCCATCGGCGCTTTCTCGACATGCGTTGAACCACAGTGCGGGCACTCGATCAGGCCAGCCTCGGCTTGTTTGTCGTAGTCAGCCATTGACCCGAACCAAGCGTCGAATTCGTCGCCATTCGCGCAGCGCAAATCGTAGCGGATCATGATTGCGCCTTGGGAACTGCAAAGCCCGGTCCACCCTGCCAGGCTGGGATTTTGCCGCGCGCCGCCGCAACGGCGTCGAGATCGAGGTCAGCCACGATGAACCCAGGCTCGTCATCGCTCGATTGCGCAAGCACTTTGCCCCACGGATCAATGATCATGGAATGGCCCCATGTAGCGCGGCCATCTTCGTGGCGTCCGCCTTGGCCCGGCGCGATCACGAAAGCGCCAGTCTCAATGGCGCGCGCGCGCAGGAGTGTTTCCCAGTGCGCCTGGCCGGTGGGCACCGTAAAAGCCGAAGGCACGGTGATAATTTCCGCACCCGCATTGGCCAACGCCGCATAGAGCGGGCCGAAGCGCACATCATAGCAAACCGTCATGCCAATCTTGGCGCCCATCGGTCCGCCCGCGACCACGGCTTTGTCTCCCCCCTGCACCGTATCGCTTTCGCGGTAAGCCTCTCCGCCGCCAAGCGAGACATCAAACAAATGGATCTTGTCGTAGCGGCCGACGATTTTCCCATCATCATCGTACAGGAAAGAGCGATTGAATACCTTGCCCTCGCCGGTGGCGATCGGGGCAGAGCCCAAAAGCAACCAGACGCCAAGTTCCTGCGCTAGGCGCCCCCAGGCGCGAAGCTCCGCATCGCCCTCCTCGGGACCAACCGCCGCGAGCATACGCTCGCGATCACGATCCATCCTGACCGTGTTCTCTGGCGTTGCTATAAAACGCGCACCCGCCGCAGCCGCCGCGCGCAGATATGGAAGCGCCGCCGCCCGATTGGCTGCCGGCTCTAGCCCAGATCTCAATTGCACCGCAGCTGCGCGCAGCTTCCGCATCATATGCCTGCCAAGAGCGAATCCAGCCTGCCGCCTTGTTCGAGCGCATGCAGGTCGTCACATCCGCCTATATGGGTATCGCCAATGAAGATTTGGGGGAAGGTCCAACGCCCGGAACGGGAGATCATCTCCTGGCGTAATTCCGGATCGCTTGTGGCGTCTAATTCTCTGACCTTGACGCCCTTATGCTCAAAGAGCGCCAACGCCCGCCTGCAATATGCGCAGGAGGCACGGGTGTAGATAGTTACGCGATGATCAACCGACTCAGTCATGTCAGATAGAAATATCGATTGGCCGGACAACGCGCGCTAGGGTCACTGCATGCACTTCCGCGGCGCCAGCTTTGCGCAAAGCGCGGGCGCACGCTTCCAGGGTTGCTCCCGTGGTGAACACATCGTCCACCACCAGCACAATCTTGCCGCGCACATTGCCCGAGGCCCGGATCGCCCCGCCGACATTGCGGCGCCGCTCCGAAGCCGAAAGCCCCTCCTGGCTTCGCCGCCGCTTGACCCGCGTCAGCGCCCCGGCACGCCAAGGCTTGCCAGCCGTCTGCGCCAACGCCTGCGCCAGCCAAGCTGCCTGGTTGAAGCTGCGCACGGCGAGGCGCGTCCAATGCATCGGCGCGGGCGCTAGGAAATCTGCCTTCGACAGGCTCTCACCCGATGCCGCCGCCATCCAGCCCGAAAACAGCGCCAATCCGTCGCGGCGTCCGCCTCGTTTCAGGTCGAGCACGAGCTTCCGTGCGTGGTCGTCATAAGCTAGCGCCGCGCGCGCTGAATCGAAGGCAGGCTTGTGACCGGCGCATGCGCCGCAGACGCCGCCTGCGCCCGGATCGTCCGGCAACGGAAAACCGCACACATGGCATTGTGGATCGCCCAGGAAGCGCAGCGCGCCCCATAATTCGGGTTCGATCACGCCGGGCCTATCGACAATTCGTTCCGACAACAGCGAGCGCGGCGGCCAGATCAAGTCCGAGGCCTGCGATATCAGCCCGCGTTTTCGAAACCGGGCACCTGCGCGATAGGATGCACTCATGGAAGCTCCCCGCCCCTTCGAGCCACGTCTGGTGCGCGCGCGCAAGCGCCGTGCGGCGGCTGGCTTTAGCGAGGCGGCGTTTCTGCACCGGCGCAGCGCCGAGGACATAGCCGATCGCCTCGAAGCGATCCCGCGCCCGTTTGCTAGTACGCTCGTCCTGGGTGGTGGCGGCTTATTCGGCGAAGCGGTGCGCGTGCGGCCAGAACTTGAGCGCCGCATAGGCAATGTCCTCGAAGCAGACCTCACGCGCGGCGATGTGGTGCTTGAGCCCGAGGCGCTGCCCTTCGCCGAAGAAGCGTTCGATCTTATCGTCTCGCCGCTCGCGCTGCATTGGACCAACGATTTGCCGGGCGCGCTGATCCAACTGCGCCGGGCGCTCAGGCCCGACGGGCTATTGCTTGCCTCTCTTTTCGCGGGCGAGACGCTGCAGGAATTGCGCGTTGCCTTGATCGAAGCGGAGGCCGAACTGACCGGAGGCGCCGCGATGCGCGTCGCCCCCTTCGCCGATCTGCGCGACCTCGGCGCACTGATGCAACGCGCCGGCTTTGCGCTACCCGCCGCTGACCGCGATCTCGTCACCGTGCGTTATAGCGAACCCATGCGTCTGCTCGCCGATCTCCGCGCCATGGGCGAAACCGCCGCGCTCGCCGAACGACCGCCGCGCAATCTCAGCCGCCGCATTTTAGCGCGCGCCCTCGAGATTTACCGCGAACGCTATGCCGATCCTGACGGGCGCGTGCGGGCGACATTCGAGATCATCACCCTAACCGGCTGGGCGCCGCATGAAAGCCAGCAGAAACCGCTTAAGCCCGGCAGCGCGAAAACGCGCCTCGCCGATGCTTTGAAAACGCAAGAGCGCAGCGCGGGCGAAAAGACCGGCCGTTAGCCCTTATGCGCGGGAGACATCGCCATAAGCGGCGTCGCGAGCGCGCCATCGAGGCGAATTGTTTGCCCGTTCAGGAATGGCGTGCGGACAATCATTTCCACCAAAGTCGCATATTCCTCCGCATGTCCCAGGCGCTTCGGGAACGGGATGTTCTCAATCATCTTGTTCTGGAATTCTGGCGGCGCGCGATCGAAACGCGGCGTCTTGATCGGGCCTGGAGCGATGGCGTTGACCTGCACGCCGATCTCCGACAGATCACGCGCCATGGCGAGCGTCATGCCGGCAATGCCGGCCTTCGCCGCGGCATAGGCAACCTGCTTGGCCTGCCCCTCATAGGCGCCTGTCGACGCCGTATTGACGATAACGCCGCGCTGACCATCGGCGTCGGGTGCGTTCGCTGCGAAGGCGGCGGCTGAGAGCCGCGCGACATTGAACGGCCCGAACACATGCATGCCGATCATCTCCTTGAAGATGTCCATGTCATGCGGCACGCCATCGGGCGTTGCGACGGACGGCGTCGGGATGGCCACGCCAGCGGCGTTCACGGCAATCGAAAATGTGCCCAACGCCTTCGCTGCGGCGATGGCTTCGGCCACGTCGGCATCGCTGTTCTGATCGCCGGCGAGCGCGACAGCTTTGGCGCCGATATCCTTGGCCAGCGCCTCGGCATTGGCGCCGTTGGGATCGAAGATAACCACGCCTACGCCAAGCTGCGCCAGACGACGCGAAGTCGCTGCGCCTAGCCCGCCAGCGCCGCCGCTGATGACAGCGGATCGTCCTTTGAGCTCCATGTTCGCCCCCTAATTTTATATCTTCTCGGAAATGCGGATCGCTACGCGGCAGCCTAACTTGATCATGGCCGACAAGACCGGATAGCCTGGCGCAGCGCGAGCACCCTGATCGATAGCCGTTTCCTTATGCGCGATCTCATCCTCGCGGAAACGATCGACGTAATATTTCAGTTCATCGTCGACGCCATCGAGCGCATCGCTTTGGCGCTCATAATGCTCCTCGATCACTTCCTCGACAGCAGCTGTACAAGCGTGCGCCGCTTTTTCGCCCAACAGCGCCGTCGCCGCGCCAAGGCCGAAACCCGCCACACGCCAAACCGGCGCCATGATTGTCGGGCGAACGCGGCGCTCGGCCAGAATCCTATCAAACGTGCGTAGATGCTCGGCTTCTCCCGCCTCCATCTCAGCGATTAGGCGCGCCGCATGCGCTTTGCCTTCAATACGGCTGAACACAGCGCGTTGCCCTCGATAGATCTGCACCGCGCCAAACTCACCGGCATGGTCAACGCGCACCATCCCGTCTAGCGTCACGTCCTGCGCGACTTGTCCTGGCATTGGCGGCCTGCTCATGAACGGCGCTCCGGCAAAAACGCAACTGCGAAGCTCGCCAGCGCCAAAGCCAGCGAGATCAGCGCATTATACCCAGCCATCGAAATGCCTAACATGCTCCAGGCGATCTCGTCGCATTTCGGCGCTTCGATAGCCCCGCTCTCCGGCAGCGTCAGATTGTCGAAATCGACGCGCGTATCGCATTGCGCCACCACCCAATGCTGCTCCACCGCGACGTGATAGGCCGCTTGAGCAAAACTGCCCAAAAGCACGACGCCAACGGCAATCGCCGCATAACGGCTCCAGGCGGGCTTCCAGCGCGTCAGCACAAACGCGACAAGTCCGGTCGAAAGCGCGCCCCAGTGCCAATTGCGTTGGTCTAGACACAATGGACAGGGTGACAGTCCGCCGAAGTTCTGGAAGGCGTGCGCGCCCGCCAGCATGGCGGCCGAAGCGAACGCGGCCACGAGGGGCCAGACCGGGCGCAAACGAGAGGCGAAGCTCAACATCGCCCAAACTTAGTGCAGATAATCAGCCGCGTCAGTGCGGGATAAAGCGCAGCGCCACCACGCCCGCGACGATGGCCAGGATGACCAGGGTCAGCACCAGCCCCATGCGCTTTTCGATGATCGGCGCCAGCGCCGGACCGAAACGGTGGAAAATCCAGGCGACCAGGACAAAACGCAGTCCGCGCGTGGCCGTGGAGGCAAGGATGAACACGGGGATGGAAAACGCCGCCATCCCCGAGGCGATGGTGACAATTTTGTACGGGAACGGGGTCAAACCGGCCACGGCGACGACCCAGACGCCCCATTGATCATACATGCCCTGGAACTGGTCGAGCCGCTCCGCATAGCCGTAGAGCTCGATGATGCTGCGCCCGATCCCCTCCAGGAGGAACATGCCGATAGCGTAGCCGGCCAAGCCCCCAAGCACCGAGGCGACCGTGCAGACGATCGCATAGCGCAGCCATTTGCTCGGCTCAGCCGCCGCCATCGGCCCCAGCATCAGATCCGGGGGGAGCGGGAAAAATGAGCTTTCCGCGAACGAAATCACAAACAGCGCCCGTTCCGCATTGGGACTGCGGGCGGCGTTCATCATCTTGGTCTTGAGGCCATCGAACATGATGGGGGCGGCTAGCATGGTTCGAGCCAGCCGTCGCGCGCGATTAGCGGTCCTATTTGACACGGAACGGCCCCGCCACTAACCCTCCTGCCCCGCGCCTGGACATGCCCCAGTGGCGGAATCGGTAGACGCAGCAGATTCAAAATCTGCCGATCGCAAGGTCGTGTCCGTTCGAGTCGGACCTGGGGCACCATGGGCGCGGCAGCGGCCCTTCATCAGCTTGCCCATGGCGCGCAGAGCCCCATGTTAGGCGGTAACACAGGAGGAAGCATGCCGCGCACTCAAGCCGAAGCCGAAGCCGCAGTCCGGGTCCTGATCGAATGGGCCGGCGACGACCCCGACCGGGAGGGCCTGCTGGAAACGCCTAAGCGCGTGGCCAAGGCCTATAAGGAGCTGTTCGGCGGCTATATTGAGGAACCCCGTAATTATCTCGAAAAGACCTTCGAGGAAGTCGGCGGCTACGACGAATTGGTGGTTCTGCGCGACATCCGCGTGGTCAGCTTCTGCGAGCACCATATGCTGCCCTTCATCGGCCGGGCGCATGTCGGCTATCTGCCGAAAAACCGGGTCGTCGGCATTTCGAAGCTGTCGCGTGTGGTGAACGGCTTCGCGCGGCGCCTGCAAATTCAGGAAAAGCTCACCGCCGAAATCGCCCAGGCCATCCACGAGGTTCTCGAACCACACGGTGTCGGCGTGATGATCGAGTCCGAACATTCGTGCATGACCATGCGCGGCGTGAACACGCCCGGCTCAAATCTGGTGACGTCGCGCCTCATGGGCGTGATCCGCGACGACCCGCGCACGCGGGAAGAATTCCTCAAGCTCGCGCGCCAGGGGCACGGCTAACACGCACGCCTATGGGCCGAGCGAACGCTCGACCTGCTCCCAGAACGCCTTAGGCAAATCCTCGCCGGACATGCGCTTCAACTCCTGCGCAAGCGTCGGCGAGGTCACGTTGATCTCGATGAGCTTGCCGGCGATCACGTCGAGGCCCGCGAACAAAATGCCCTCGCGCTTCAGGAGCGGCGCGACAGCGGCGGCGATGCGGCGATCGTCATCGTCGAGTTCGCCAACCACCGCCTCGCCGCCAACGGCGAGGTTGGCGCGGAAGTCGCCAGCCTTCGGCATGCGTTTGATTGCGGCGAACGGTTCGCCGTTTAAAACGAAGACACGCTTATCGCCGCCTGAAACGGCGGGCAGGAATTCCTGCGCCAGAACCGGCTCGCGTTGCGCCTCGTCGAGAAACGCCGTCGCCTTGACGCGAAAATCGGGATCGGAGGCGGAGAGTTTGATGACGCCCGAACCGCCCATCATGAAGAGGATCTTCAAAACGACCTGATCGTAGCGCCGTGCGAACGCTTCCAGCGCGTCGAGATCGCGGCCGACCCACGTATTCGGAATGATGTCCGGAAATTGGAGGATCGCTGTCTTCTCGGAGATATTCCGGATGCCGCGCGGCGGATTGATCACCAGCGCTTTGGTCAGCTCCAACAGATAGGTGTTGGAGATGTAGGCCATGTCGAAGGGCGGATCCTGGCGAACCAGGACGACATCGAAATCGTCAACGGCGCGCACCGCCGCTTCGTGCGTCTCGTAATGGCGCTTCTCGTCCAAGCTCACCGAGACGCGCTTGGCGTTCGCTTTGACCAGGCCGAGTTCGTAGAAGAGATCGTTCGGCGTGAACCACCAGACCTCATGGCCGCGCGCTTGCGCTTCGACCATCAGCATCAAGGACGTGTCGTGATTGACCACCATCTTCTCGATGGGGTCCATTTGGACGGCGATACGCAAGCTCATGGCGCAGAACTCGGCGATTGATCGACATAGTGCGTGGGCGTCTCACCACTCACCGCGAAAGGGTGCACGGCCTCCCGGTAGAAATTCATTACGTCTTCGCGTGTCGCGAAGTGACATTCGCCAAAAGACGCGTTTTCGGAATGGCAGTGCGTGGCGATCGCCGCTTCGCCCGCCTCTCCCACGGCCTGCGGCGCGGAGAGAATGCGATACCCTCCATCGGTCCGCCACATGAACGCGTAGATCGTGCTTTCCTCGTCGGGCTCGAACTGAGTCATCTGAATGACGTAGTCCTCCTCGGGCGTATCCGAGATGGCTACGAACATCGCGCCCAAAGGCTCATCCGTGCTGCTCGGGTTCGCCTCCGCGATTTCATAGCGGCGCCCAACACGACGATAGATGATGCTTTCCGCATCTTCGGACGCTCCGCTTGAGACGCTGACCTCCACCAAAGCCGCGACGTAGCCGTCCGGGAAAGGAAACGCCGCTTCATCGTCTGCGAACAAGGGCCGCTCAGACCCGAAAACGCATGCGCCCATTAGTGTTGCCAACAAAAGCGCGGCGGCCCAGCGGAGTGGCTTCACCCCGCCTTCGCCTTCTTGCCGTTGGTGCGGACGCCGCGCAGATGCTCGGCGATCAGGAATGCCAGATCGAGCGCCTGCGCACCGTTCAGTCGCGGATCGCAATGCGTGTGATAACGCGAGGACAAATCCTCCTCCGTCAGCGCCTGCGCGCCGCCAAGGCATTCCGTCACTTGCTGGCCGGTCATTTCGACGTGCACGCCGCCCGGATATGCGCCTTCAGCGGGAAGGATCTCCATGAAGGAGCGCACCTCGCCGAGGATGCGGTCGAATGGCCGCGTCTTGTAGCCGGTGGCGGTCGATAGCGTATTGCCGTGCATGGGGTCGCAGGACCACACGACATTGCGGCCCTCTTTCACGACGGCGCGCGCAAGTTTCGGCAATCCAGCCTCGACCTTGTCCGAACCGAAGCGCGCGATCAGCGTCAGACGGCCCGGCTCGTTGTCGGGGTTCAGAATGTCGATCAGCTTGATCAATTCGTCCGGCTCAAGCGTCGGGCCGCACTTCATGCCGATCGGATTCTTCACGCCGCGCGCGAACTCGATGTGCGCGCCATCGGGCTGGCGCGTGCGGTCGCCGATCCAGAGCATATGCGCGCTGGTGTCGTACCAATCGCCGCTGGTGGAATCGACGCGCGTCAGCGCCTCCTCATAGCCAAGCAGCAACGCTTCATGGCTGGTATAGACGTCCACCTGCTTCATTTGCGGGACGCTGTCCGGCGTGATGCCGCACGCTTCCATGAAGTCGATGGCTTCGGAAATACGGTCGGCGATCTCGCGATAGCGCTTCCCTTGCGGGCTGCCTTCGACGAAGCCGGTCATCCAACGGTGCACATTGTGCAGATCGGCATAGCCGCCATTGGCGAAAGCGCGGATCAGGTTGAGCGTCGACGCCGATTGCGAATACGCCTTCAGCAAACGCTCCGGATCGGGCACGCGCGCTTCGGCCGTGAACTCCATCGCGTTGATATTGTCGCCGCGATAGGACGGCAGCGTTACGCCATCCTTGGTTTCGACCGGCGACGAACGCGGCTTGCCGAACTGGCCGGCAATGCGCCCCACCTTCACCACCGGCTTCGAGCCGGCGAAGGTCAGCACCACCGCCATCGCCATCAGCGTGCGGAAGGTGTCGCGGATATTGTCCGGGTGGAATTCCTTGAAGCTCTCGGCGCAATCGCCGCCCTGGAGCAGGAAAGCCTTGCCGGCGGAGACTTCGCCAAGCCGCGCTTTCAGGCTGCGCGCCTCACCTGCAAAAACGAGCGGCGGATAGGTGCGCAGAGTCTGCTCTACCCGCTCCAGCGCCGCCGGATCGGGATAGTCTTCAGGGATGTGCTTGGCGGGCTTGGCGCGCCAGGCGGCTGGGGTCCATTTTTCACGCATGGGAACTACATAGCCGAAAACATGAGGCGCAAGCGAGCCTTACGGGCCGAACATGGGCGCCAGAAGCGGCGTCGCAAGGAACCAAACCGCCGCACCGACCGCTAAAGCTGCACCGGCGGCGGCAAAATACAGCCCGGCATAGCGCACTCCGCCGGTGGCGAAGGCGATCCCACCCTTGGCCAGCGTGTTCATCACCACCGCCACCAGCACCGCATTGGCGGCTGGCGACGGGTCGAGGCCGGTGCGCACGAGGCTGCCCGCCGCCAAGGTGACGGCGTCCACATCGGCCAGCCCGGCGGTGGCCGCGAATGGCAACAGACCGGCTTGGCCGAAGGTCTCCGACACGATGCGGCCGACAACGATCACGGCGCCCAGGAACAGAGCGAACTTCGCCACCGAGGAGAGATAGAGCGGGCTCTGCACCGCCTGGGCGCTCTCGGCTTTGGTCTCTTCGCGGTCGAGCCAGCGCATCACGAGCGCCGCGGCGAGGAATGTGACCACCGCGCCGATGAGGGCCGGACCGGCCAGCGGAAGCACCGGCGTCGCCGTCACCGCCAAAAGAGCGAATACCCGCCCGACGCTGATGGCGGCGGCGAGCGACGCGGCTGACGCGCCGACGGTGGCGTGGGTTTCGTCCTTGCGCACGCGGCGGCCGAGTTCGGCGGTGACGACCGTCGAAGACACAAGCGAGCCCGCAGCTGCGCCCGCCAGCACGCCGACATCGCTGCCCAGCACGCGCACCGCCACGTAGCCCGCAAAAGACGCCGCAGCGACGAGGATCGTCAGCAGCCAGAGTTCGCGCGGATTGATCGCATCCCACGGATCGACGGTGCGGTCCGGCAGCAGCGGCAGCGCAATCGCGGTGGCCGCAAGGATGAGCAGCGCCGAGCGCAGCTCCTTCCATGTCAACTTGTCGACCCAGTCGTGCAGCGCCTCCTTGAACGCAAGGAAGCCAGCCAGGGCGACGCCGGCCGCGGCGGCGATGGTGACGTTGCCGACCACCGCATAGGCGCCCAGCGCGAAAACGAGCAGCGCCGCGATGGTGCCGGTGACAGAAATGTCCTGATCGACGAGGCTCTCGCGGATCTTGAACGCGATCAGCGCCGCCGCGAACGCAATCGCCAGAGCTGAAAATCCGAGCGGGCCAACTTCGGGAAGCAGCGTGCCGCTGATGCCGCCGAACAGGCCGATGATGGCGTGCGTGCGCAGGCCGGCGGCGCGGCTGCCTTCAGGCGCGTCGCGGTGCTTCCACTCGCGCTCGACCCCGACGAGGAAGCCGATGCCCACGGCAAGCCCCAGGCGCTGAAACAGGTCGAGAAGAACAGGATCCGGCATCACACTGACACAAAAGCGTTATGCTGCGGTCTCGTTCCTAGGCACGCCACGCTCCGCACCCCTTAGGCGAGCCTGAGCATTGCCAAGGGTTAATACACACTACTAGGTTCCCCTCTGATCAGGGGCGAACACATTATGGCCAGCGAAGCGTATCTCGCGTTCGAGCGAGCCGACGAGCTTGTGGCAAGTCAGATTGCAGCGGAACTCGAGCGCAATAGCTGGAGCGTCATCCGCAGTGGCGGAGACACAAGCGATAGCGATGCAGCGTTGAGCCAAACGATTGGCAATGCGAGCGTCGTCATCTGCCTTGCCTCCGCCGCCGCAGACGCAAGTACGACACTGCCGCGCGAGATCGCGGCGGCGCTGAACAATGGCCGCCCCATCGTGACCGCCAAACTGGGAGACCTGACCGCGGGGTCCTGGATCGAAGCCACGCTAGACCTGTCGCGCGCCATAGATTTGAGCAATGGTCTCAATCCGGAGCAGCTCGGCCAAATCGCCGAAGCCGCGCGTATGGCGAATGGCCAAGGCCGCGTCATAGCCATGCTCAATATCAAGGGCGGCGTCGGCAAGACCGTGTTAGCGGCGAATCTCTTTGCTGCAGCGCACTTGGCAGACAAGCGCTCCGTCAGCTTCATCGACCTCGATCCCCAGCACAATCTCACGCAATACTTCCTTGCTCCCGCAGAGCGACACCGGCTCCGCGACAGCAACCACACCCTCTATGGCGTTTTGACATCGCGCGGAGATGCAAGCCTCCCACGCGGAGAGTTCGAGGCGATCTCCGTGCCGCTAAATCGGGCCAAGCGCGCTGGGAAAATGCCGAACTTCGATTTGATTGCAGGCGACGAACGCCTGTTTGAGTATACGCTTGATACACGCTCGGATCGTGACAAGGCCGAGGCTTTTACCCGCTTTCGCGCTCTGATCGCGGCGCTTCGGGCGCGTTCGGAGATCGTGGTGATCGATTCCAACCCTTGCGCCACCTTCCTGACCCGCCTGGCCATCACCACGGCCGACCATATCATCGCCCCGGTGCGGCCAGAAAAATACTCGCTCACCGGTCTGAATATGCTTGAGCATGTCGTGCGCGAAGTGAGGGGAAGGCCCTTGCGCCCAAGCGAATTCTCAGTGCTGCTTAACGGCGTGAACGACAGAACGCGCTCATCGGAAACCGGCAACGCCGACGCGCTTACGCGCGAAGAAATCAGCAGCGCTCCCTTTTTTGGAGCAGCGCTTTTGCCAGACGAAGTGCCATATTCCGCCGTGCTGAGATCACCGCCGACCGACCGGCTTGCCGCCAATCCAATCAACATCACCGCCATGATGCGCGTAGGCGGACGCCCCGCAAAGGAATCGCTTGCACGCGCAGCCGCAGGCATTTTGCGGAGAGCGTCGGAATGAAATTATCTCCCAATCAAGAGAAGGCTCTCCGCAAGGCCGTAAGAAAAGTTTCTCGCGCTGAGCTGAAGGCGCTCTTTGCGCTTGTTCGCACGCATGACGATCGCGCCCTGCTCAATGTTCTGGCGCCAGCGAAGAAGCGCGCAAAGCGGCGGCGCGGCGATGTGTTGACCCAACAGCTACAAACAACGCTCAAGCCGGTGCTCGCGCCAGCGTCGGAGAAAGCCGAGCTGCTTGTCGAGCATCTCGCTAAAAAGCACCGCCGCAAACTCGACATCGCCCCCAAAGGCCTGGCCGATGCCGCTCGTCAGCTTCGTGCGGCTCGCTTCACAGACAAGCAGATCGCCGCGGGCGCAGAGGGCCTCCTCGCCCGCCTAGCCGAACTCTATGGTGCCCGGGAAACCGTCGTGTAACAGGCCGCTGCCGCTCGACGAACCCGTCTAGAACGCCCAAATAAGTCTTATGACCCAATCACAATCCGGATTCGATCTCACGCCGCCCAACGCAGACCAGCGCGTCCAATTGGAGGCAGGACTGAGCGCCGAAGAGAAGGAGGTGCTGCTGCACCATGGCACGGAGGCGCCATTCTGCGGCGGCTTGCTCAATCAAAAGCAAGCTGGCGTGTATTGCTGCCGCCTCTGTGGACTGCCGCTGTTCCGGCAAGAAACCAAATTCGAGAGCGGGACAGGCTGGCCAAGCTTCTACCAGCCTATCGATCCAAAGCATGTGATCGGCGTCGAGGATAATTCCTACGGCATGCGCCGTATCGAAACGCGTTGCGCCCGTTGTGACAGCCATCAGGGGCACGTCTTCCCAGACGGCCCCAAACCAACTGGGCTGCGCTATTGCATCAATTCGGTTTCACTAGCGTTTGTGCCTGAGGGCGCAGCGCTTCCTGACCCATTAGAGCGAGAAGAGCGCCTTTAATCAGGCGCGCGCAGCGCGCCGAAGCTGATTGATCATACGGTCGAGATCGGCACGCATCTCGCGATCAATCACGTCATCGGCCTCTTCATCTGGAAAGGCATCGAACGCGCGCGAAACCACCATGCCCACCAGCAAGCGTGCTTCATTGGTATCATGAGTGTAGCAGCGCGCCGCGTTCGCGAGCTCGCTAGTGCGCGATAGGATGGCCGTCACAGGTTGCACCATTTGGCGCTCTCCCTCTGTTTTCGGCCGAACAGCTCCCCCTATCCGAACGGCATATTTCTATGAACTTAGCAGCATTTTCGTCTGTGCGGAGAAATAATTGGGTTCTGACCACAAATTTAGCCCCGGACCAGCCTCGAGCCGCCAACAGCAAGGCTTTGTTAAACACAAGCACGCCGAATGCTGACACTGTCTTGACGGCAAGAAGAGTTCAGCCGCCAATGGGCGTAGAGTGACAAAGCCCTTTCCTACCAAGAACCTCCGGTTCTTCCTTACAGCGCCCTCGCCATGCCCGTACTTACCGGGACGGCGTGAGCGAAAGGTCTTTACGGCCTTGGATGGCCCCGATGCCGGCCCTCTCCATGATGTGCTCACCAATGCCGGCTTTCGGCGCTCGCAAAATATTGCCTACCGCCCGTCCTGCGAAGGCTGCGGCGCCTGCGTCTCGGCCCGTGTGCCTGTGAACAATTTCGCGTTTACACGGCGTTGGCGAAAAATCATGAGCCGAAACGCCGATCTTGCACGTAGCTTGCGGCCGTCAGAAGCAACCGAGGAGCAATTCTGGTTGCTGCGACGCTACCTCCATTCGCGCCATGCCGATGGCGGCATGACAGACATGAGTTTCGGCGATTACGCCTCCATGGTCGAGGAAACCGCCGTCCACACTCACATCGTAGAGTATCGCTATACGTCCGGCCCGGATCGCGGTGAACTCGCAGCTGCCGCGTTGGTCGATGTGCTCGGCGACGGGTTGAGCCTCGTCTACTCATTCTTCGAGCCAGCTCAACCCAAGCGCAGCCTCGGCGCCTACACAATTCTCGATCATATCCAACAGGCGCGCGCGGCGGGCTTCGAACACGTCTATCTCGGCTATTGGATCCCCGGTTCCGAAAAGATGGCCTACAAGGCTGAGTTTCAACCACTTGAGCTTCTTTTGGGCGGTGCGTGGCGACCTTACGAACCGGTGCAGTTCTAGGCGCGCAATTTCTTCAGCACATCGGACAATGGAGCATCTATGACCGCGCCGAAAAAGCCGCTCTGGCGCGCTGCAGAGATTGCTCCAACAGCGCGCCCATTCACCCAAGCGCTCAACGCCAATTCATTGTTTCGCGCAGCGCCCCTGTCACGCCTTGCCGGCATGAACCGCGCCCATGTCAGTCTCGTTCGCTTGCCGCCGGGAAAGGACAGCTTCGCCAACCACGCCCACATGCTGGAAGAGGAATGGATTTATGTGATCTCCGGGCGCGCCGAGGCCGAGATTGACGGCGTGAAGAATGTGGTCGGCCCGGGGGATTTCATGGGCTTTGCTACGCCAGCCGCGTCTCACATCATGCGCAACATTTTCACTGAGGAATGCGTGTATCTGATGGGCGGCGAGGACCGTCCGATCGATGTGGTATCCTATCCCGATCTCGGCAAACGCTATCTGCACATGCAGACCGAATCCGGCGCCGAATATTACGAGCTCGGCGAACCGACGAAGCCATTCGGCAAAGCAGACTGAGAGGGAACGCCGCCCGGCGCGCTCGCGTTTGCACTCCACGTTTCAAGGAGTGTTTCATGACCGACAAATCCAAGATCGAAGGCGAAGGCAGCTACACGGCCACACGTGACTACAATAAGCGCACCAATGACTTCCTCGCGCGTGAGGGCGATCAGATCGAGGACATGGCTGAAGACGCCGCTGATGCGCTTGAAGGCAATGAAGGCGAAGCGCTTCGCAAAGCCGAGCAGAAGGGCAAAAAGCCGGCCCGGCACTGAGGCCTAGCGGCCGTCGTTCTTCCAGGACGTTCGATAAAGGTCGAAACGGCGGTCGCGTAAATTTCGCACAGTTCCTTGTGCGCGCGCCCAAGCCAAATCGGAAAAGTCGAGATCGGCAAAGATCACGGTCTCGACATTTTCCGTAGCTTCCGCCGCAATACCGTCGCGCGCGAACGGGAAATCACACGGAGTGATGATGCAGGATTGTGCGTATTGCACGTCCATGTTTTCGACATTGGGCAGATTGCCGACATTCCCCGCCATTACGACATAGCATTGGTTCTCAATCGCCCGGGCTTGAGAGCAATAACGCACGCGCAAATAGCCCTGCCGCGTATCGGTACAGAACGGCACGAATAGAATGCGCGCGCCCTCATCGGCGAGTTTTCGGCCGAGTTCCGGGAATTCTGAATCGTAACAAATCAAGACGCCAATCGGTCCGCAATCGGTCTCGATAGAGCGAACCTCATCTCCGCCCTGAATATTCCACCAGCTACGTTCGTTTGGCGTCGCGTGAATTTTCTCCTGCGCATGCACCGAGCCGTCGCGCAAGAAAATGTAGGCTACGTTGTGAATGTCGCCGTCCGGCATGCGCGTCGGATGTGAACCGCCAATGATGTTGACATTATAGCTCACCGCCATTTCGCGCATCGCATCGACGAAGGGCTTCGTATAACGCGTGAGCGCTTCAAGCGCTTCCACAGGGCCCAGCTTGCGTGTCTCAAACGCCAGCAATGTGAGCGTGAACAGCTCGGGGAAGACGACGAAATCAGCTTTATAATCGGCAGCAATATCTACGAAATATTCGACGTTGCTGATGAATTCCTCAAAGCTTTTCACAGCACGCTGCTGGAACTGCACCGAGGCGACGCGCACCCAATCCTTCGGGCGCTGCGCATTGGCCGAAGTAGGCTTGGGCTCATAGTACGGATTGCGCCACACCATTTGCGCGGCGTAACCGAGGCTCTCCTTGTCGCTTGGAATGTAGTTTTCCAACACGCCGATCGGCTCAAAGCCGTTGTCGATTTGGAAGGTCGCCACGCGGTCGCGGATTTTTCGCGCCACCACATCATCGAGATAAGCACTCGGCGAGTCGTATTGGCGGCCGCGCCGCGTCGACAAGCCAGGCAAGCGGCCTCCAAAGACGACGCCTTTCAGATCAAGCCGCTCGGCTAATTGCTGGCGCGCCTCATAGAGCCGCCGCCCCACCCGCTTGCCGCGCCATTCTGGGTCAACGCATACCTCCATGCCGTAAAGCCAGTCGCCGGATGGATCGTGACGCGACGCATAACCGCCGCCAGTAATTTCCGCCCAAGTGTGCGGTCGAAGCGCGCTCGCTTCGTCGATGCGGAATGTCGCCGCATAGCCGACCACCTCATCGCCGGCCACGGCCACGAATTGGCCGTCGGGAAACGCGGAAAGCTGTCCTTGAATATGGCCGGCCGTGTAGGGCGCCATATCGGGGTAAGCCCGTTTCCCTAGCGCCACGATCGGTTCGATGTCGGTGGTTCGCGCTTGGCGAACAGCCAATTGGACACGGTGCAGTGCCGTCATCAGGTCAGCTCATCTATGCCCAAAGGGCGAATGGTCGGGGCGGCGGGATTCGAACTCGCGACCCTTAGCTCCCAAAGCTAATGCTCTACCAGGCTGAGCTACACCCCGACTTGCGCACCTGTTGCCATGCGCGGGCGCGCGCGGCAACGCCTCACTGACTTTCGAAGATGCGGTGTCGCACCCGATCCCCAGCCGCAATGCCAAGCTGACGAGACAGGCCGGCATTGATTTCAAGCACGCCGCGCGCCACCCCAAGCCCTGGAATTGGCTCGTCCGAATAGGGCGTCGTGTTTTCGGCAATATTCAATATGCGGCCATCTGGCGCGATAAAGATGATGTCGAGCGAGAGGTGCGTGTTTCGCATCCAAAAGCTCACCTCCCGCGGCGGATCGAAATCGAACAGCATGCCGTGATCACGCGCCATTTCCCGGCGGAACATGAGCCCCCGGCCGCGCTCTTCGTCATTGTCAGCAATCTCGACCTCAAAGGTCTGTGGGCCAGAAGCTGTCTCAACGCTTAGCGTCTCGACCGGAAGGCGCTGCGTGTGGCCTGCAGACGTGGCCAAATTCGGCCGTGCACATGCTGAAACGCCAAACGCCAGCACCACGCCAAAACAAAGCGCTCGCAGAAAAGACATAAGCCAGCTTCTCCATACGCGTGCGAGCCAGAGCATCGCCGCGGATCAGGCCGGAAAAGTGGCAGGCCCTAGGGGAGTCGAACCCCTCTTTTCAGGTTGAAAACCTGACGTCCTAACCGATAGACGAAGGGCCCACGGAACCGCGCGGTTCGCGGGAAGGCCCGCGATATAGAGGCGCCCGCCCAAGCTTGCAAGCGTCATGCGCCTATTGGCTCAGTCCGCTTGCGCCAGATCGACAATCTCCACCTCTGTGCGGACGTTCCCGTTCCACTCATTGCGCTTCACGCGAACCGCGGCGTGCCACACGCCCTCGCGGCGCATGAGCGCCTCGCCCAGCGGGCTTTTCATGGCGCGGAAGGCGATTCCGCCGATACGCGCGCCACGGGCATCCTCGAGGGTGAAGCGAACATGCTCCTCCTTCACCAACTTGGCGAAACTGACCCGAACCTCCGGCAACACGAAAATCGGCTCCGGATGCCCCTGCCCGTACGGCCCAATCCTCGCCAAGGCGTCCAGCAGACCTAGATCCATGGCCCCAATGGCGCCAGCCGCATCAATAGACAGCGCGCGCGCCTCCCCCTCGGAGGCGGCCAGTTCGCCCGCCAGCGCATCTGATAAGAAATCCTTCAGCGCCTCGACCTTGTCCCATTCCACGGTGAGGCCGGCCGCCGCGGCGTGCCCGCCGCCATTGATGAGCAGCCCCTCTGACTTAGCCCTTGCCACCGCCGCGCCGAGATTGACGCCCGGCGTGGAGCGCCCCGATCCTTTGGCAGGCTCGTGCTCGCTTGTACCGCCGAGCACAATGGTAGGCTTCAGCACCCGATCCTTGAGACGCCCCGCCGCAATGCCAATCACGCCCGGATGCCAACGGTGCGACCCCACGATGACAACATTGCGTTGCTCGGCTTCCGCTAGCGCCGCTGTCTCGGCCTCGGCCAGCATTTCAGCCTCACGCTGGCGCCGCTCTTGGTTCAGGGCCTCCAGCGTCTCGGCCAATTCGCGCGCCTCAGCTTCATCCTCAGTCGAAAGCAGCCTGGTCGCGAGCGAAGCATCACCAACGCGTCCGCCGGCGTTGATGCGCGGCCCTAGCACGAAGCCAAAATCGTACACGCTCGCCGCGCCGCCCTTTGCGATGGCCGGACGGCCCGCCGCTTCAGCAAGCGCCGCCATACCGATATTCTTGCCATTGCTCAGGATTTTCAGGCCCTGAGCGACGATGGCCCGGTTAAAGCCAGTCAGCGGCGCCACATCGCAAACCGTGCCGATGGCGGCCAAATCCAGCATTTGGATCGGATCAGGCAGATTGTTGGCGCCAATCGAGCCGCGCTTACGCGCTTCGCGGTTCACAGCGGCAAGCGTTACAAGAACAACGCCAGCGGCGGTAAGCGCCCCTTGCCCTGATGGACAATCTATCCGGTTGGGATTGACCACCGCGCGTGCCTTCGGTGGCGGCCCGCTCATCAAGTGATGATCAAGTACAATCACATCGACGCCGAGTTCGGCTGCCGCATTCAAGGGTCCTTCCGCCGCCGCGCCGCAATCGACGGTGATGACAAGTTCAACGCCGTCCGCCTTCAAGCGCTCAAACGCCAATGCTGAAGGGCCGTAGCCCTCCTTCATCCGATCCGGCACATAGATTTTCAGTTCACGGCCACGCGCCCGAAAATAGCGCACCAATTGGGCGCCGGACGAACCGCCATCGACATCGTAATCCGCCAGCACGGCGCATGAACGACCGGAGACAATTGCGTCCTCAATGACTCGCGCTGCTTCGTCCATATCGACAAAAGTCGACGGGTTGGGGAACAGCGCTTTCAGTGTCGGCTCAAGAAACGTATCCGCAGTATCCAACGGAATGCCGCGCGCCGCCATCAGGCGGGCGGCGATTTCAGGCAGGTTGAATTTCCGGCGATAAGCTTCAACGGCTGCAAGATCCGCGTCACGCGTGCGCCAGCGCCTTCCTGTGAGTGAACGCTCCACGCCCATGAACGCGCGCTGCGGATCGGATGTTTTCACCGCGAGGGAACTCATCCCCCCTACTTATCCGATTCGAGGCCGCCTTGGGCTCAGGCCAGCTGTTCCGTGCGCAGCTCGGACGTCGTCCGCGTAGCAGAATTCATCACCAGCGTGTGAGTGCGGACTTGCCCACCCTTATGCTTGACACCGCCAAGCAACGATCCTGGCGTCACGCCCGTCGCTATAAAGATTGCATCCTCGCCGACCAATTCATCGAGCATGTAGAGGCGCTTGAAATCAGTAATGCCAGCGCGATCAGCGCGGGCGCGCTCCTGATCGTTGCGGAACAATAGGCGGCCCTGGAACTGCCCGCCGACGCATTTCAATGCCGCGGCCGCAAGAACCCCCTCCGGCGCGCCGCCAGAGCCGACATACATATCGATGCCCGTTTTCGGCTTTGTGCAATTGATAACGCCGGCAATGTCGCCGTCCGAAATCAAATGCACGCGCGCGCCCACGGTGCGGAGCGCAGCGATTGTCTCGGCATGGCGTGGACGATCCAGCACACACACGCCGATCTCTTCATTCTTCACGCCCTTAGCGCGTGCAAGCGCCCGCACATTTTGTTCGACTGGCTTGTCGAGGTCGATAATTCCCTCTTCAAAACCGGGACCGATCGCCAGCTTTTCCATGTAGGTATCTGGCGCGTGAAGCATCGAACCCCGCGGGGCCAACGCCATCACGGAAAGCGCATTCGCCATAGCCTTCGCAGTGAGCGTAGTTCCTTCCAGCGGATCCAGAGCGATATCGAGTTCGGGGCCCTGTCCCGTTCCAACTTTCTCGCCAATGTATAACATCGGCGCATCGTCACGCTCGCCTTCGCCAATCACGATCCGCCCTTTGATCGCCATAGCGTTGAGCGCTTTACGCATCGCATCGACCGCAGCTTGATCGGCTGCGCGTTCGTCACCGCGACCAACCAGAGTCGCCGCCGCTATAGCGGCCTGAATAGGCGCGCGGGCAGCGGCAAAAGCCAATTCGTCGCTCAAAATGCTCATCGCTGACTCCAAGGCCGCGTTCGCGCTCCGGATTCTTCAATAGGCATGAGACGTGGCGGTTCCGCGACAACACCAGCGCTTTCAATCGCTCCCGCCGCAGCCTCAAGCGCCGCACGCGAACAAATTTGCGTCGTCAGCACGATCGGCACCACCGGCCCATCATGCACCGGCATTTGCAAAAAGCTTTCGATTGAGATGTCTTCGTGAGCGAGCCGGTCGGAAACCGCGGCGACGACGCCGGGACGATCTTCGGCCATCAGGCGCATGTAATAACGGCCGCGTTCAGCTGGCGCGGCGCGCTGCGCCTCCGCCAATTGCTTGAACGGGCGCCCAAAGGCGAAACCGGCGCGCCCGTCCGCGAGATCAATGAGATCCGCCGCCACCGCCGACGCTGTCGGCCCTTCTCCTGCACCGTGACCAATAAAGGTAAGCTGCCCAGAGGGCTCGGCATCGGCGACGAGCGCATTCAGAGATCCGGACACATTGGCTAGGGGATGGTCGAAACCCAGCAGCGCCGGCGCGACATGCATCGCGACGCCGCCGTCCGCGCTTTCCCCCTTAGCGATCAGTTTTATGCGGTAGCCAAGCTTTCCGGCCATGCGGATGTCGGTCAGCGTAACCTGCTCAATGCCCTCGACCCGCACATGCTCGAAATCCGGGCGCGCGCCGAAAGCAATCGCGGACAACAAAGCCAGCTTATGCGCCGCGTCGAACCCACCGACATCCATGGTCGGATCGGCTTCAGCATAGCCAAGCCGCTGCGCTTCGCTCAGAACGTCTTCGAAGCTGCGCCCCCCAGCTTCCATTTCAGTGAGAATATAGTTGCAGGTGCCGTTTAGAATGCCGGCAATAGCGTGCGCAGTGCAGCCGGAAAGGCTCTCCCGCAACGCCTTGACCATCGGCACACCGCCACCGACCGCAGCCTCGAACAGAATCTTCGCGCCTGTCGATTCAGCCAGTTCCGCAAGCGCACGCCCATGAATAGCGACGAGCGCTTTGTTGGCGCTGACCACATGAGCGCCCCGCTGTAAGGCAGCTTCCGTTGCACGTTTGGCCGGGCCATCCGAGCCGCCAATGAGTTCGACCAGCACGTCAATGTCGGCGTCCTCCGCCATTTCGACGGGATCGTCGAACCAGCGATATGCGGAGATATCGATACCGCGAGCGCGGGTGCGATTTCTGGCCGACACCGATGTCAGCACCATCTTTTCATTCACGCGCGAATTCGGATCGGCAAACAGCTTGAGCAAGCCGCCGCCAACCGTGCCGAGGCCGGCCACGCCAACACGAAGCTTGGAGGTCATCTCTTACTCCGCCGCTTCGGCAGCAGCCGCGTTTGAATTCAAGAAACGCTTCAGATTGCGCGCGGCCTGACGAATGCGTTGTTCATTTTCGACGAGGCCGATGCGGATGTAGCCGTCGCCATATTCGCCGAACCCGGCGCCGGGCGCGACGGCGATCTCCGCGCCTTCCATCAGGCGCTTCGCAAACTCAACCGAACCCAGGTGCGCGAAACGCTCCGGCAACGGCGCCCACGCAAACATCGAAGCCCGCGGCGAAGGGATGTTCCAGCCAGCTTTCGCGAACGATTCCACGAGCACGTCGCGGCGCGCCTTGTAAGTCTGACGGATTTCCTCAACGCAATCTTGCGGGCCATTCAGCGCAGCCGCGGCTGCGACTTGGATTGGCGTATAGGCGCCGTAATCGAGATACGATTTGACGCGCTCCAGCGCCGAGATCAGCCGCTCATTGCCAAGCGCGAACCCAACGCGAAACCCCGCCATCGAATACGTCTTGGATAGAGTGTTCACCTCGACGCATACATCCGTAGCCCCCGGCACTTGCAAAGCCGAAGGCGGCGGCACGTCGTCAAAATAGATCTCGGAATAGGCCATGTCGGAAAGCACGAACATTTCGTGCTTCTTCGCGAAGGCTATCGCGTCCTTATAGAAATCGAGATCAACGACTTGCGCGGTCGGATTGGCGGGATAGCACAGCACCATTGCAATCGGCGGCGGCACCGAATGGCGCACGGCTCGCCCGATCCCCGACAGATATTGTTCCGGGGAATGCGCCTCAATGTGCCGGATCACGCCGCCAGCCATGATGAAGCCGAACGCGTGAATTGGGTAAGACGGGTTCGGGGTGATGATGACGTCGCCAGGAGCTGTGATGGCCTGCGCCAGGTTGGCAAAGCCTTCCTTGGAACCTAACGTCGCAACCACCTGCGTATCGGGATTGAGCTTCACACCGAAACGCCGGTCGTAATAGCCTGCGATGGCTCTGCGTATGCCCGGTATGCCCTTCGAAGCTGAATAGCGGTTGGTGCGCGGCTTACGCGCCGTCTCACATAATTTCTCGACGATATGCTCAGGCACAGGCAAATCCGGATTGCCCATACCAAAATCAATGATGTCGACGCCCTTGGCGCGTAGCCGCGCCTTCACTTTGTTCACCTCACCGAAGACGTAAGGCGGAAGACGACGGATTTTGTAAAAGTCGGACTGCATCTTGTGGTCTATTAGAGCCTGATAGGTGTGAACGCTTATGGTTCGTGCGCAGCGCGAGCTTGCTCAAGATCTTCGCGGGCTTCCGCGATAAATTCTTCCGGGGTCGGGCCTGTAGAGGGTTGCGCGCGCGGGCTCGCCCGAACCTCTTCGCCTGCTGCGAGAAGCTCCGCTTCCAGCGCCCCCCAATGACCGGCGTCTGTATTGGCGATGGAAGTACGCGGCACGTCGTGAAGGCTGGGATAGCCGCCGCCGCGCTCGGCCACGCGCTGCTCGTACCATTGTGGCGCGTTATCGGGACCGCTCACGCAACCAGCGAGCGCAAATGGCGCCCAAAGTCCGGCCGCCAGAATGACTTTCCCACGCTTGCTCATAATTTCCGGTCCGATTCCGCCCCGTCCGCCCTTCCTATACTAAAGCACGCCTTTGCGTCACCACGCCAACGCCCTTAACAATCAGCCAAGGGAGCCGGATTCATGACCGAAACTGACCGCACGGGCGCCGCAAAGACTGCCTCGCCAGCCGCAGCCCCCAAACGACGTCGCAGCCGTAAAAAGGCCGCCGCAAAAGCGGCCGCGCCCAAGGCGCCCCAAGAGAAACCTGCCGCAGCCTCCCCCCACCTAGGCGCCAAGCCGCAGGATGATAGCGCCACGCTAACCGCCCTAGCGATGGAACAGACCGCAGAAAGCCTTGCGGCCCTATCCTCGAACCTCACTCAAGCGATGACCCGCGCCAATCAGGTTTTCTCTACAGCCTTCCTGGACCAGTCCCGCGAGGCAGCAAGCTGGCAGGCCGACCCCTTCGAAGTTCAAGGCGCTCTCAATGACGTCTGGAGCCACTTGGCTCAGCAACCGGAGACGCTGCGTGAAGCACATGCCACGCTATGGGCTCGATATGCCGAAATCTGGGAGCGGCACACAGCTTACCTGCTAACGGGCCAAACCCCGGACGAAGGCCCCAGCCGAGACAAGCGTTTTCGGGATCCGGAATGGCGCTCCAATCCCGCCTTCTCGATGCTGCGTGAGACTTATCTGGCGACGGCAGAGTTCATCATTGATCTGGTCTCACGCACAGAAGGCGTAGACGATGCCGCCAAGCGCAAAGCCGCTTTCTTCATCAAGCAGGCAGTTGACGCCGCCTCTCCTTCAAACTTCCTCATGACAAACCCGGCAGCGCTACGCGAATTACTGCGCACGCATGGCGAGAGCCTCGTCAAAGGCATCGACAATCTCGCAGAAGATATGAAGCGCGGCCATGGCGCGTTGGCGATCAGACAAACCGACCTCAACGCGTTCAAGCTTGGCGAAAATATCGCCACGACCCCCGGCAAGGTCGTATTCCGCAATCGCATCATTGAGCTGCTGCAATACAGCCCGTCCACCGAAACGGTGCACGAGACGCCCCTGTTGATCTTCCCGCCATGGATCAACAAGTTCTACATCCTCGATCTTCAAGCCAAGAACTCGATGATCAAATGGCTGGTTGGGCAAGGGCACACTGTTTTCTTGGTTTCATGGGTCAATCCGGATCCCCACCTCGCGCAGGCGACCTTCGAGGATTATGTACGAGATGGCATTTATGCCGCGACCGAAGCGGCGACCGCCGCCGCTGGTGTGGATCACGTCAATGCGGTTGGCTACTGCATCGGCGGCACACTTCTAGCCGCTGCCCTCGCTCACATGTCCAAGCATGGCGACGAGCGCATTCAGAGCGCGACCTTCTTCGCCTCGCAGGTCGACTTCAAACTTGCCGGCGATTTGTTGGTGTTCTCCGATAATGCAGGCCTCAAATACCTCGAAGGCAAGATGGACGCGCATGGCGGCGTGCTTGATGCGCAGAGCATGGCCGACACGTTCAATGCCCTGCGCTCCAACGATTTGGTTTGGAATTACGTTGTCGACAATTACTACATGGGCAAGCATCCACCGCCGTTCGATCTGCTTTACTGGAACGCGGATCAGACGCGCATGCCGAAGACGCTGCACTTGTATTATCTGCGTAATTTCTATCGCGACAATGCATTTGCAGAAGGGAGACTGACCCTGCTGGGTGAAACGATCTCACCCCAGGACATTACCATTCCCATCTTCGTTCAGAGCGCTAAAGAAGACCATATAGCGCCGGCGGCGAGCGCTTATCGCAGCGCCTTATCCTTCGGCGGCCCAGTCGAATTTATCGTAGCAGGCTCGGGCCACATTGCCGGCGTGATCAATCATCCTGACGCAAAAAAATATCAATACTGGGCCAACCAGAATCTAAAAGGCGCGCTGGAAGATTGGTTCGCTTTCGCAGAAGAAACGCCAGGATCTTGGTGGCCCTATTGGAATCAATGGCTACTGCAACGCTGCGGTCCTGACGTCACGCCCCGCGAGCCAGGCGCCGGCGCCTTAGCCGCGCTCGCGGATGCACCAGGCGAATATGTGCGCGTTCGCTCGGACAGCGAATGAACGTTCGCCCGCTCAATTTCGGCGAAACGCCGCCGCATTTGAAGCTGGACTCGAACCGGAATCCGAGTTTCGCCACATCTTCGCTCGGCGGCCAATACTTGCTTGTGCTGGTCATCACGGATGTTACCCGAACAGATGCGCAGGCAGCGCTAAAGGCGCTTGCCATGTTAAAGCTCGAGGAGCGCGATAGGCTCGCCTGCGCACTATGCTGCGATGAGAAGGCTAAAGCCGACGCCACAGTGCAAGCGGCCGCGCAGACACGGTTGATATTCTACGATAGCACGCGCCGCGCTTACGACGCGTGGGGGCTAGCCAACCACCCAGATGGGATGGCCGATCGCTGCATCTTGTTCGATCCCATGCTGCGTGTGCTGTCCATGTGGCCGCTGGAGCGGCATGAAGAGGCTATGGCGACGCTGACCAGCGCTGTGCCGCCAGATATGCATGCTGGCACTGCGATACACGCGCCAGTTCTACTTGTTCCGCGCGTTTTCGAACCGGCTTTCTGCCTAACTTTGATTGATGCTTACGAAAAAGCCGGCGGTCAGCCGTCTGGTACAACGCGCGAAAATGAAGAAGGAAAAACCTACGTCGCGCTAGACGATGGCTTCAAGCGGCGCGCCGACGTCATGTTAACCGATGAAACACTACGCCGCGCGGCAATGCAGCGGATCTATTGGCGCTTGCTGCCCCAGCTTGAAAAAGCCTTCACAGTGAAAATGACTCGCATGGAGCGCTACATCGTCGCTTGCTATGAAGCCGGCAGCGGCGGGTTTTTCAAACCCCACCGAGACAACACCACGAAAGGCACCGCACATCGGCGTTTCGCGATCACAATCAACTTAAATGCCGAAGATTACGAAGGCGGGGATTTGCGCTTCCCCGAATTTGGCTCACACAGCTACCGCGCACCGACCGGCGGGGCCGTTATCTTCTCATGCTCGCTACTGCACGAAGCGCTGCCCGTTACTAGCGGCAAACGCTATGCGTTTTTGCCATTTTTATACGATGAAGACGCAGCCGCTTTGCGTGAACAGAATAGTGCTTTCCTTGATGAAAGCCTGCCCTCCTACAGGGCCCGCACAAAGGAATGACCAATGGCTTTTGACCTCCACGACGCAACCATTCCGCTCTATCGGCAAGTGCTAAGCGCTATGGGAAAAATGCTCGAAAAGGCCGAAACTCACTGTGCGCAAAGCGGCATCCCACCAGAGACGCTCCTGCAGGCACGACTCTACGACGACATGTGGCCGTTCAATCAGCAAATGAACGCCACCGTATCGCACTCGATCCGCGCGCTCGATTCCGTTGTCAAAACAGGCGTATTCACTCCGGACCCAAGTGCGCCAGCCGAAACGTTCGTCGGACTTAAGGCGCAGAATGCTTCCGCGCGGGCGCAACTCGAAAGCTTCACCTCAAAAGAGATCAACAGCCGGATCGGCGACGATGTCGTTTTTCAATTCGGCGAACGGCGCATGGTTTTCACGGCCGAAGGGTTCCTACAATCATTCTCGCTGTCTAACTTCTATTTCCACGCCTCGATGGCGTACGCCATCTTACGGCACAATGGCGTGCCGGTCGGCAAACGCGACTTTCTCGGCGCCTTGCGTTTGAAGCCGCTAGACTAAAGCCCGGACGCCTCTTCGAGTCCCAGCATCAGATTGAGGTTCTGCACGGCAGCGCCGGAGGCGCCTTTGCCAAGATTGTCGAGCAGCGCCACGAGCCGCGCCTGCTGTCGCTCCGCATTGCCGAACACGAAGAGCTGCATCGCGTTCGTGCCATTGAGCGCTTCGGGATCGAGTTCGGCAACGTAGCCGCCCGCGCCCGCCCGCGCTTTTTGCAGCCGCGCTGTGGTTTCACTGTCGGCGACTTTGACGAAACGCTGACCTGCATAAGCCGCCGTGAGCGCTTCATGCAGAGATTCAGCTTTCGGCATGCCAGCAAGCGCCCAAAGCTGAAGCGGAATTTCCACGATCATGCCCTGCGCATAGCGCCCAACAGCCGGCGCAAACAAAGGCGCATGCGTCAGCCCACAACGCGCCTGGATTTCCGGCACGTGCTTATGCGCAAGCGGCAGCCCGTATGAGCGATAAGCGTCTGCCGACCTTCCCGGCACGGGCGTTTCGAACTCGGCAATCAGCGCCTTCCCGCCGCCTGAATAGCCAGAGATCGCATTGATCGTGATTGGCGCGTCTTTTGCGATCAGGCCCACGCGCGTGAGCGGCGCCAGTAAAGCGATCGCCCCGGTCGAATAACAGCCGGGATTCGAGACGCGTTTGGCATTGGCTACCGCCTCGCGTTGGCCCGGTGCGTGTTCCGGGAAACCATAGACCCAGCCCGGCGCGACGCGATGCGCCGTGCTCGCATCGATCACCTTCACTGCGTCGTTCTCAATCAACGCCACCGCTTCCTTTGCGGCATCGTCCGGCAGGCACAGCACGACAAGATCGACGCCATTCAGCAGCTTCTTGCGCTCGTCCGCATTTTTGCGCTTGGCCGGATCGATCGAGACAAGCTCGATGTCGCGCCGCTTGGCCAGGCGCTCGCGGATTTGCAGGCCTGTCGTGCCCGCTTCGCCATCGATGAAAACCGTGTGCGCCATACGCGCCTCCGAAAAACAAAACGGGCGCTTCCCGCGAAGAAAGCGCCCGTAGAACCCAGATGAGGAAGCGGATTAGCGCTTCGAGAACTGGAAGCTGCGGCGGGCTTTCTTCTTGCCATACTTCTTTCGCTCAACCACGCGGCTGTCGCGGGTGAGGAAGCCGGCATGCTTCAGCGTCGAACGCAGCGGCGGTTCGAAATCGGCAAGCGCGGTGGCGATGCCGTGACGCACGGCGCCGGCCTGCCCCGAAAGGCCCGAGCCCGTCACGGTGCAATAGACGTCATATTCGCCGACGAATTCGCCCTGCTCGTTGGCGCCGCCGCGGCTGGTGATGACGAAAGGCTGACGGATCATCATGCGCAGCACCGGACGCGCGAAATAGGCGTCGGCGGTTTTGCCGTTGATGGTGATCTCGCCCTTGCCGGGTTTGACCCAAACGCGCGCGATGGCGTTCTTGCGTTTGCCGGTGGCGTAAGCGCGGCCGAGACTATCGACCTTCTTCTCGCGCAGCGGCGCTTCGTTCTGCGGCGTGCTTTCGACGCCGGTCAGTTCACCCAGGGATTCGAAGCCTTGGCCTTGGTCGCTCATGATTAGCCGATCCTCGAATTCTTGCGGTTCTGGGATTTGAAGTCGATCGTGACAGGGTTTTGCGCCGCATGCGGATGCTCGGTTCCGGCATAGACGCGCAGCTTGCCCAATTGCTTGCGCGCAAGCGGGCTTTCCTTCGGCATCATGCGCTCGACAGCCTTTTCCAGCACGCGCTCCGGGTGCTTGCCCGCGAGCACTTTGCCAGCGACCCGCTCTTTGATGCCGCCCGGATGGCCGGTGTGCCGGTAATACACTTTGTTCTGAAGCTTCTTGCCCGTGAACGCCACTTTCTCGGCGTTGATCACGACGACATGGTCGCCAGTATCCACGTTCGGCGTGAAATCGGCCCGGTGCTTGCCGCGCAAACGGCGCGCGATGAAGGATGCCAGACGGCCGACCACGACGCCTTCAGCATCCACAACGATCCAACCGTTGGTGATTTCCGAGGCCTTGGCCGCGCGCGTCGAGAGGGTGCGCATGGGAATGTCCTGCTCAAAAGAAGGCGCGCGTGTAGTGGAACGCTAAATTGACGTCAAGAGGTCGCGATTATCTGAATGAAATTAGACCATTAGAGTTGATGCAATATGCTACCGCCACCCCGAACGCAACGCTATGAGCGACAACGCCCAGAGCAAGGCCGCGCCGGCCTGATGCACGAGGCTCAGTGAAAGCGGCGACGCGTGAACGACAGTGGCAATACCAAGAATGACCTGAAGCGCCGCCAGCGCGCCCAGACTAGCGCCGGCCCAACGCGCGGCGCCCTGCCCTCGCCATGCCGCCACAGCGCCAAGCGTCATCGCGCCAAGACCGACCACATAACCCAGCGTACGATGGAGCAAGTGCTGAGTAGCGTGTTCTTCGATAAAGTTACGCGTGACAGGCTCGAGGCTGAATGCGCTCGCCGGAACCCATTCGTGGCCGATGGTCGGCCAGTCAGCGTAAGCCGCACCGCCATCGCTGCCAGCAAGCAGCGCCCCCAAAATGATTTGCACGAAGAGCACGGCCATCAAAGTGGCAGGCGCCCAACGCGGCGCGCCAAGTCGTGACGGCAGCTGCGGCCAAGCGAACGCTCCCAGCGCCACCCACAAGGCCAAAGCTAAAATTGTGAAGGCCAGGGCTAAATGAATCGCGAGACGAACAGGGCTCACATCGAGCCCGGAAAAAAGCCCGCTCGTGACCATCCACCAGCCGATAAAGCCCTGCAATCCGCCCAGAAAGAACAGCAGAAACGTCAATCGAAAGCGGCCACGAAGCCTGCCCGTAAATAGGAAAAAGAAGAACGGGACGGCAAAAGCGACGCCCAACACCTTGCCGAGAAACCGATGCCCCCATTCCCACCAATAGATGTGTTGGAACTCGGCGATCGTCATGCCGTAATTCTGTTCCTGGTACTCGGTGGTACGCTGATAGAGGGCGAATTCTTCCTGCCAGCGCTGCTCAGTCAGCGGCGGGGTGAGCCCTTTTTCTAAATTCCATTCCGTAATGGAGAGCCCGCTATCGGTCAGCCGTGTCGCACCGCCGACCATGATCATCGCGAACACAAGCAAGCAAATGACAAGCAGCCAGCGGCCCACCCAAGGCGCGCGCGGCGGCCATGTGTCTTCAGCACTCATGCTTGCGGTCCCTTTCTGGCGCATCCATAGAGCCGGGGAAACATGAAACAAACGCGGCGCGCCGCCGCGCCGGGGGTTTAGGCACTCATGCAGACACGGACACGCAAGGCGGTCGGCTGTTTCGCCTTGCTGGCTTATTTGGCCCTTTATGTCGCCGTAGCCGCGACGCTCGGCGGCGTCTTGTTGCCAATCCTACCCAGCTGGGCCTCGCCCGTTTATTTCGTCGTTGCAGGTGTGGCCTGGGTGGCGCCCCTCAAACCGCTCATGGGATGGATGAACGGCGGCGGCGCATAAGGCCGCGCCAACGTGCATTGCAGCGAAGCGTCGAGGAGGCTAAATGAGCCTCCCTCGCGAAACCGGCGCGGGGAACGGCTCGGAGCGTGGCGCAGCCCGGTTAGCGCACCAGTCTGGGGGACTGGGGGTCGGAGGTTCGAATCCTCTCGCTCCGACCAATTTTTCAACGACTCAGCGCCGGTCAGATTATACCGCAGACAAAAGTCGTGCAAAAAGTCGTGCAAACCCATTTTTTGCTTCGTTCTGGCGCTGGAGAAACGCAGCAGAGGGCACTCATCAGTGGGAAAGCTGCAGGCCACGAGACAACCGTTATCCGGTCATCTCCACACTCTCGCAGCGCATTCAGGCCCCCTCCTTGTTTTGCGAAATAATCCGCGCAACACCCTTCATTTTTTACAAGAGGTTGAGCCGACGATGTGGCGCTAGCGAATTCTAAGCGCCTCCAGCTTTTCCCGCCAAGCATCGTCTAACGGCGTGGGCGCTCCGCCATCGCGGGCGACCAATACAAATTCAGCAAGCGCGCCAACTTGTCCGTTCTGACGCGCGACTTGCGCTAGCCGATACGAGGTGCGGCCGATATCCAGCACGCCCACCGACAGCTCAATGGGATCGGGGTGATGCATTTCACCCACATAATCGATTGTCATCGACGCAACGACAATCGAGCGGCCTTGAAGCATCTTCATCAATCCGACCGCGCGCGAGAAACACACACGGCCTTCCTGAAAGATCGCTGCCATGGCGACATTGTTGATATGTCCCTGGACGTCGGTATCGCCGAACCGTGTCCCTATCTCGAAACGATGTGGGAACACCCCTTCCATCAAACGGGCCCGGTTTAGTCGCGCCATTGATCTACTGCTCCATTGTCCCTGCGATATTGCAACAACTTGCGCCGTGGCAGCTGGCTTGGCCATGGGCGCCATCGGCGCAAGCCCCTAACCTAGAACCAATGCGAGTCGGCGCACCCTCCACGGCCGCGCCTGTTCTGGGCGCCATCGACGCCCAATTGCGAGCGTTCCGCTTCAATGGCGCCGCTACGCGCGTCGAGGAACGCGGAGGCTTGCCATTCTATTTCAATGAGTTTTGGACCGCCCGGCAACGCCAAGCGCATGCACTCCATGAAGTAAGTTATCGGGCATGCTTTAAACCGCAATTGCCAGCCTTTTTCATAGAGCGTCTCACCGTCCCCGGAGACCTTGTACATGACCCCTTCATGGGGCGGGGAACGACGCCGCTACAAGCCGTATTGATGAACCGGCGCGCTTCCGGCGCGGACATCAACCCGCTGAGCGCAATGCTCGCGCGCCCACGCGCCGCCGCGCCACCGCTCGCCGCTATAGAGCAACGCCTCAGCGAAGCGCCCTGGCAAAGCGGTGAGATCGAGAACGAGGATCTGCTCGTCTTTTATCATCCGGATACGCTGCGCGAGATTTGCGCGTTGCGCTCCTGGCTACGCCAGCGCGCAGACGCCGGCGTTTTCGATGCTGTTGACGATTGGATTCGTATGGTTGCGATCAACCGCTTGAGCGGGCATTCGCCCGGCTTCTTGTCGGTTTACTCGCTGCCGCCAAATCAAGCCGTTTCGATTGATGCACAGCGAAAGATCAATGCAAAACGTGGGCAAACGCCACCTCGGCGCAGCACGGCGGCAATAATTCTGAAGAAGTCCAAATCACTCCTTCGTCACGGGCCTGCGCCGCAAGCGCAAACTATGTTTCTGACACGCCCTGCGACCAACACGCCTGAGATTGGCGCCGCAACCGTTGATCTTATCGTCACATCTCCTCCGTTCCTCGACGTCGTTGACTATGCTGGCGACAATTGGCTGCGTGGTTGGTTCGCCGAACTCGAAACGGATAATGTGCCGATCGCCATCCACCGTAAGGAATCCGATTGGGTCTCTTTTGTACGAGAAGTTTTTCATGAACTCGCGCGCATCGTGCGCCCCGGCGGCCATGTAGCGTTTGAGGTCGGCGAAGTTCGAGGAGGCAAGCTGGCGCTGGAAACGCTGGTTATGGAAGCGATTAGCCCACTGCCGTTTCAGCCCCTAGGCGTGCTGATCAATGCGCAGACATTTACGAAGACGGCCAATTGTTGGGGCGTGGCCAATAATGCCAAAGGCACGAACACGAACAGAGTCGTGATCGCGCAGCGACTCTAGCTTTTGGCGCGGCCGCGCCCGCCCTTTTCCACGAACTCGCGCAGCATTTGCGACGGCCGGAACGTGACAACGCGGCGCGGCGTAATCGGCACCTCTTCGCCGGTTTTAGGATTGCGCCCGATACGCTGACGTTTGGCGCGCACATTGAAATTGCCGAAGCGTGAGAGCTTCACCGTCTCACCCTCGACCAACGCGTCCTGCATCATGTCGAGCATGCGCGTCAGCAAACGATTAGCGTCTGCGCGCTGCATGCTTGCGCGGCGCGCGAGCGCCTCCACCAGATCAGCACGTGTCACGGTCTTGCCTGCCACGGGCCCCCTCCGCCGCATTAATTATCCGCTCGAACTCGGGAAAAGCTAAGCGGACCCGAGGCTTAGGTCAAATCTTGTCAGGCAATTCACATACGGAAAAGCGCGGCGCCCCAGGTCAAACCGCCCCCTAGCGCCTCGATCAGGACAAGCTGACCCTTTTTAATCCGCCCATCCCTCACCGCCGCGTCGAGCGCCAGCGGCACCGACGCCGCCGAAGTATTGCCGTGCGAACCAACCGTGATCACGACTTTCTCGGCCGGAATGCCCAGCTTACGGGCGACGCCGTCCAAAATACGTTGATTGGCCTGATGCGGCACAAACCAATCAACAGTGTCGATAGTCACGCCAGCGCGCGCACACGCTTCCAGCATTGCGCCAGAGATATGCTCGACAGCCTGACGGAAGACAGCGTTGCCCACCATGCGCACCTTGCCGACAGAATTGGTCTGCGAGGGGCCGCCATCCACATAGAGGAGGTCATGCATGCGCCCATCGGTACGAATGAAGGTGGAAATGACGCCGCGCTCTGTTTCATCAGGCTGGGCCTCCAAAACCACTGCGCCGGCGCCGTCGCCGAACAGAACGCAGGTGCCGCGATCTTCCCAATCAAGCAGCCGCGAGAATGTCTCCGCACCGATCACCAGAGCCGCCTTGGCCTGACCGCGCATGAGAAAATTGTCCGCCGTCGCCAAAGCAAACACGAAGCCTGAGCAAACAGCCTGTACATCGAACGCCGCACCCTGATGCACGCCGAGGGCTGCCTGAACGCGCGCCGCCGTCGCAGGGAACGTTAGGTCCGGCGTCGTGGTGGCGACAATAATGAGGTCTATGTCCTTGGCCTCACGTCCAGCTGCCTCAAGCGCCTTACGCGATGCCGCGATGGCAAGGTGAGATGTGAGCTCGTCTTCAGCAGCGATATGACGCTGGCGGATGCCGGTCCGCTCAACGATCCATTCATCACTGGTGTCTACACGCTGCGAAAGTTCGGCGTTCGTCACCACCCGCTCGGGCAGATGCGCGCCTACGCCCAGAATAACACTCCGCATCAGCTAGCCTCTCCGGCCGCCGCAGCGGGCGCGCGCGCAAGGCGCGATAGATTACGCGCGATCTCTTCCCGATAATGACTGCGCGCCATTTTTTCGGCCACGCCTATCGCCGCGGCGAACCCGCTCGCATTGGCACCGCCATGACTTTTAACCACGAGACCATTGAGGCCCAGGAAAAGCGCGCCATTGAACGTGCCCGGGTCCATCCGCGTCTTCAGCTTGCGCAAGGCTGGATATGCGATCGCAGCGCCCACCGTGGCCATCACGCCGCTTGAGAGGGATTCGCGTAGCAATTGCGCCACGAGGCGCGCCGTCCCTTCGCCCGTCTTGAGCGCGATATTGCCGGTAAATCCGTCGGTCACGACCACGTCCACCGTGCCCTTGGAAATATCGTCACCTTCGACAAAGCCTCGAAACTCCAAGTCGAGCCGCGCCTCACGAATAAGACGCGCCGCAGCGCGAATTTCCTCATGGCCCTTCTGGTCTTCCGCTCCGACATTGAGAAGCGCGACTGTTGGCCGCTCCTCACCGGACACGGCGCGCTGGAATGCCTCGCCCATAATGGCGAACTCCACGAGTTGTTCGGCATCTGCTTCAACGTTGGCGCCAACGTCGAGCATGACGGTGTATCCGCCCTTCATCGTTGGCCAACGAGTCGCCAGCGCGGGTCGGTGCACGCCTTCCATCGTCCGCAAGCGGAACATGGCGATCGCCATGTATGCGCCGGTATTTCCCGCCGACACCACGGCGTTGGCCTGACCGTTCTCGACAGCGGCAACAGCATTCCACAGGCTCGAGCCACGGCCTTGCCGCAACGCCTGGCTCGCTTTCACATCCATGCCGATGGTCTTTTCGGCAGGAACGACCTCACAAACGGCCTTGGCCGCTTCGTGCTGCTCAAGAAGTTGATTAAGGCGGTCGGCATCGCCATGCAGCAAATAGCGAACACCGCCATTCGCGCGCGCAGCTAGAGCCACGCCTTCTACGACGATGTCTGGGGCGGCATCGCCTCCCATCCCGTCAATTGAAAGAACGAGATCGCCGGCCATTTCCGCGTCCAGATCGCACAAAACGGGACCATAATGGCCACGCTCCAGAAAGCCAAACTTGATTCAGTCTGATAGCAGCCCCCATGTCGCCGGAACGACGACGTCTTCCACAGATGCTTTGGCCAAGCGACCCGACAGATCGAGCGCATAAACCGCCAGCCCCGCTGCGTCAGCCGCAGCATTGTCATTCAACAGATTCCGCCGCACCGCTTGTTCGAGGGCGGTATGATCCTGACTTTCCAACGCATTGGAATAAGCTGCCAGACGGCCATAGAAGGCGCCAGCCAGTCGCCGCATGCGTTTCGGCACGCTAAGATCGCCCACACCCGCCTCGCGCAGACCGGAATCGAAATGCCGGAACAACCTGTCCGCGAAAATCTGAGCGAGCCTGCGTGTGCCCGGCTCTGCGCGGAGGCGGATGAGCGCCAGCGCGCCGTGCAACGTCATCAGTTCGAAACGGCCCTCAAGCGTATCCGGCGCCCTGCCTTCCCCATACAGGGACGGCTGTCGGCTAGCGGCAATCACGACATTCAACAGATTCGCTGCGTCCGCCTTGGCTGAACTCCGTATGAAAGGCCAAAACGTCATTCCTGTCCTGTGCTCCCCCCTTGCTCCACAGCCCGCGCCGCCTTACCCGTGACCTTCAGAAAATTGGGCCATACGCCCCCGAGGTGGAAAATGAATCGCGGTTTCCTGTGCCTATCCGCAGCCGCTCTGGCGTTCGCCGCCATGTCTGCTTGCTCACCGGTCACGACCTATAACGGTTATTCTACCTCAGCGACACAAGGCGGCCAGCCGATCGCCGAACCCCAAGTCGGGGTCGACACCCGCGACACCATACAACAGCGCTATGGCAGCCCCTCGACTACGGCGATCTTCGATCAGACCACTTGGTACTACATCAGCGCCGTTCAAGAACGCTTGGCTTTCTATCATCCGCGCACCACACAGCGCTCAGTGATGGTTGTCCGCTTTGACGGCGATGTTGTGTCCGAGGTTGAGCGCTTCGGCCTCGATCGCGGTCGCGTCATCGCATACAATGGCAACGTAACGCCGACACGAGGCCGCGAGCTTGGCCTGCTAGAGCAATTGCTCGGCAATGTCGGCAGCACGCCTCCCATTCGTACCGACGAGTTGGAAGAAGGACCACGCCGCAACTGATCGCCATGCAGCGGCGCTGCACGCAGACTGCTTCGGAAGATGTCTCCGGCCACATAGCCACAAAAAAACGCCCCGGCATCGCTGCCGGGGCGTTCTTCTTTTTTGCTGCGCTTAGTTCCAGTGGGCCAGAACCGCCAGCAGCAACAACGCAACGATGTTGGTGATCTTGATCATCGGGTTCACAGCCGGACCCGACGTATCCTTGTAGGGATCGCCAACCGTATCGCCCGTGACCGAAGCCTTGTGTGCTTCAGAGCCCTTCTTGTGGACCGCGCCATCCTTGTCGGTGAAGCCGTCCTCAAAGCTCTTCTTGGCGTTGTCCCAAGCACCACCGCCCGAGGTCATCGAGATGGCGACGAACAGACCTGTCACGATCACGCCGACAAGCAGCGCGCCCAGCGAGGCCAGCGCCATCGAAACACCGGCAATCGCCCAAACCACCAAGAAAAGAGCAATCGGCGCGAGCACTGGCAGCAACGACGGAACGATCATTTCCTTGATCGCGGCTTGCGTCAGAATGTCGACGGCCTTGCCGTAGTCCGGCTTGCCCGTGCGCTCCATGATGCCAGGGATTTCGCGGAACTGACGACGCACTTCGGCGACAACCGCCTCAGCCGCGCGTCCCACTGCCGTCATCGACCAACCGCCGAACAGATATGGCAGCAAGCCGCCGACGAACAAACCGACGATCACGTATGGGTTGCTCAGGCTGAAGTCTGGCACCACGCCGTCGAAGAAGCGATATTCGCTTGCGTTGGCGGCATAGTATTTCAGGTCTTCAGTATAGGCGGCGAACAATACCAGCGCGCCAAGACCGGCCGAGCCGATCGCATAGCCTTTGGTCACGGCCTTGGTCGTGTTGCCAACGGCATCAAGCGCATCAGTCGTCTTACGCACTTCCGGCGGCAATTCTGACATTTCAGCGATGCCGCCAGCATTGTCAGTCACTGGGCCAAAGGCGTCGAGCGCAACAATGATGCCCGCAACGGACAACATGGTGGTGACGGCGATGGCAATGCCGAACAGGCCCGCGAGCGTGTAGCACGCCACGATGCCGGCCACGATCGTCAGCGCCGGCAGCGCGGTCGATTCCATCGAAACCGCGAGACCTTGGATCACGTTGGTGCCGTGGCCAGAAACCGAAGCCTGAGCCACCGAACGCACCGGACGGAAGTTCGTGCCCGTATAATATTCCGTGATCCAAACAATCGCGCCCGTTACGAGCAAGCCGATCAGACCGCAAATGAACAGATCCTGGCCGGTGATGCCCGCGAGCGGCGAAGTTGCGCCAAGACTTGGCGCGATCGACGCCCAGCCCGTCGTTTGATCGATCGCGGCGGCAAGACCAGCAGCCGACAGAATGCCAGCAGCGATCAAGCCCTTATAAAGCGCGCCCATGATGTTGTTGGACGGGCCCATTTTTACGAAATAGGTGCCGATGATCGACGCGATGATGGCGATACCGCCAATCGCGAGCGGCAGCAGCATGATGGTCGAAACTTCTGCCGCTTCGCGGAACAGTATCGACGCCAGCACGATGGTCGCAACCGCGGTCACCGCATAGGTTTCGAACAAGTCCGCAGCCATACCTGCGCAATCGCCGACATTGTCGCCAACATTGTCGGCGATGGTGGCAGGGTTACGCGGATCATCCTCGGGAATGCCGGCTTCCACCTTGCCCACCATGTCGCCGCCCACGTCGGCGCCCTTGGTGAAGATACCGCCGCCGAGACGGGCAAAGATCGAGATCAGCGAAGCGCCGAAGCCGAGTGCGACGAGCGAGTCGACAACGGTGCGGCTGGTCGGCTCAAGGCCAACGAACTGGGTCAGGATCAAATAATAAGCCGCAACGCCAAACAGCGCACCGCCCGCGACGAGCATGCCCGTTACGGCGCCAGCCTTGAACGCCATCTTCAAACCGCCTGCGAGCGAGTGACGCGACGCTTCGGCCGTGCGGACGTTCGCTTGCACAGACACGTTCATGCCGATGAAGCCGGCCGCGCCAGAGAGAACGGCGCCAATAAGGAAGCCCACCGGGAGCTCCCAATTGCGGAAAAGAATGGCGAGCACCACAACGACGCCGACACCGACCCACGCAATGGTCGTGTATTGCCGCTTCAGATAGGCGCGGGCGCCTTCCTGAATGGCAGCGGCGATTTCTTGCATGCGGTCCGTTCCAGCGGACGCCTTTGTGATGGCTTGGGTTTCAAGCCAGCCATAGAGTGCGGCGATAACGCCGCTGGCTACGACCAGCCAAAGGATCAATTCTTCGCTCATACTACCTGTCCTGGGCGTGGGGAGGACCCCCGGCGCCGGTTGGGGAAATGGGTTGGCCGCCCCGCGACAGTCCGTCAGCGGCGACGCTTCCCCCAGAGGTCGGGCGCTCTACTGCCAAAATTCGCCATAATCCGCAATGGATAGCTGGCCGCAGTTTTGAAAATCAGATGCCCGATCCCAGGCTTGAATAGGAGGCGACGATGCTCAGCCCCCCTATCGAACGCTCGCCCAGAGCATCTGCCGCCGCCGCCCGATAGACGGCAATAGCCCTACTTTCATTAAGGACATTGATGTCCCTTGCATCGGCCAAATCATTGTTGTGGCTGGCCCGAACGAGCGCATCCCGCAGAAAATGGGCATGCTCCCGCGTGCGCCACAAATCCACAGAGTTCGAAATCTCGACCCGGATGGAGACAAAGAGATAGTTCACCAGGACGCCATCTCGGACAACAGGCACCGCCAAATAGGGTGCGTCCATGCTGCGCGAGGATAATTCCGCGCCTTCCTCGTCCCCACCTTTGGACGGTGCGCTATGGCCGCCGCCGCCAGCAGCATCGGCGCGATTGCTGGCGGCCAAGCCTGCCAGAAGCGTGGAGGCGACAAGAGCAGCCGCCATGGCGCGTGCAAATTTTTGACGTTTCACAATGCCCTGATGGTCCGCGACTTTAGTTAGCGCCGCGTTACCGCCCGAGCCGGTGCGCATAACCGCCTATATCCAGCGGCACCGGAACACCGGCGCGGTCGATAACAGAGACCCCCTCGCCGACTTCGACCACGCCTATGCGTGCAAGTCCAAATCGGCGGTCCTGCTCGATCTGCCCCAGCGCCGCGCGCTGATCCGGCGCGGCAGTGAACAGCACTGCATAATCGTCGCCGCCCGTGATCAGCTTTCGGAAATCGCCGCCCGTCTGCACCCATCGCGCGGCGGGCGCCGCGAACGGAATAGCGTTCGCCTCGATACGAAGCGCCACGTCAGACGCAGCCGCTAATTTCGTGGCGTCGGCGACAAGACCATCTGACACATCCATGGAAGCGCGAGCGAATTGCGCGATAATCTCGGCAAGGTCCGTGCGCAGCAACGGCGCGAGATATGCCGACATCAGCCAGCCAGCCTCGGCGTCAAACGGCTCACCCGGCAAAGACAAATAATCCGGCATTTGCGGCGCAATAGCTTCGGACTCGGCGCGCGACGCCGCTTCATCGCGACCACGCCGCAATTCATCGAGCTTCATCGCGCCGGAGCGTAATTGCAGCCCAAGCCACGCAGAACCGATCTCGCCGCCTGCGAGCCAGACATCGTCCCCCACCTGCGCATCGGCGCGCGCCGGGGTGCGCGCCCCTAAGGGCTCACCGAACAATGTGATCGATATTGTGAGTGGGCCCGGTGTCGATGTTGTATCGCCGCCCAGCATCGAGATGCCGAAATACTCAAACTCGCCACGAACAGCGTCGGCAAATAAGGCGATGTCTGCGGCATCGCGTGTCTCAGGCCAAATTAGCGTCAACAGCGCCGCGCGCGGTCGCGCGCCCTTGGCGATGATGTCTGAGACATTCACACGCACAGCTTTCATGGCCACCGCAGCGATCGGATCCAGGCTCAGAAAGTGCACGCCTTCGACCACTGCGTCGGTGGTGACTACAAGCGCGCCTGAATCCTCAAGCACCGCCACATCGTCTTTGAGATCACGCGCCGCCGTCAAAGTGGCCAGCGGAGCGAACAGATCGCGGATCACATCGAATTCGTCAGCGCTCATCTGGACTGCCTACATCTCGCTGGCGCAATCGCCAACGCCGAGCGCAAACATCTTCAAACCGAGCTGCGCAGATCCTTGGCGCAAGCGTCAAGCGTAGCGTTGACGAAGCCTGGCTCGGGGCCCTCGAAAAAGCGTTTGGCGACCTCAACATATTCATCGATCACCACAGCAACTGGAATATCAGGGCGCTGTTCCAGTTCCGCAGCGCCGGCGCGCAAAATCGCGCGCGCGACCGCGTCAATGCGCTCAAGCCGCCAGCCCTTGCTCAGATGGCGCGCAATGGCGCGATCGAGTGTCGCTTGGCGGTCCACCGCCTTTTCGACCAGCGTGCGGAACAGCTCCATGTCGCCCTCGGCGTCGGTGATAAGAATGTCTTCCGACTCGCGCGGCAGCCGTCCGGTATCGAACGCGGCGATTACGTCTTCAGTCGAGGCGCCGGACACTTCCATCTGATAGAGCGCCTGCACCGCCCCCAGCCGCGCGACACGGCGCGCTTCAATATCGGCCGACTTCATTGCTGCGCCGCCCAACGGCGTTGCAGCGCGATCATGGCAAGGCATGCGGTCGTAGCGTCGCCGCCTTTATCACCGCGCGCTGTATCCGCGCGCGCTTCAGCCTGTTCCTTGGTGTCCACCGTCAAAATCCCGTAGCCGATGGCCAGACCATCTTTCACGCTTAAATCCATCAATGCGCGCGCGCTCTCGCCGCACACATAATCATAGTGGCTGGTCTCGCCGCGAATGACGCAGCCCAGCGCGACATAGCCGTCATAGGCGCCAGTCTTCGCCGCTTGCGCGATGGCGGCGGGCAGCTCGAAAGCGCCCGGCACGAACACGCGGTCCAGCACAGCGCCGGCTTTCTCCGCAGCTGCCTCGGCGCCGCGCTGCAAATGATCGGCGATGCTGCAATAGTACGGCGATATCACCAGCAGCACGCGCGCGCCTGCGACGTTCGCGACCGGAAAACGATCAGAATCCTTCACGACTTGAATCCACGCCAGCCGTCAATCGAAAGCCCGTAGCCTTCAAGACCCACGAGGCGCTGAGGCGTGTTGGCGAGAACAATCATGCGCCCCACGCCCAATTCACGCAGAATTTGCGAACCGACGCCAATCAAACGCATTTCATCATGCTCAACGTGGTCGCCAGCGTCTTCACGCAAGCGCCGGGAAATAGCGTCGGGCACCAAATCTCGCAGCAAAATCAGTACGCCGCGGCCTTCAGCTTCAATCTCCACCAGCGCCTTGTTGATGAGCGTCACTCGCCCCAAGCCACCCAACAGATCAGCGGCGATGTCGATGCGATGCACGCGCACTAGCGTTGGCGTATCCGCCGAGATGTCGCCCTTCACAAGCGCGACATGCTCCACGCCATCTATTTTGTTGCGGAATAGAACAGCTCGAAACCCCTCGCGCGCGCTGAACGGGCCGGCCATCAATTGCTCAATGTAACGCTCATGCGCGCGCCGGTAACAAATCAGATCGTCGATCGCGCCAATCTTGAGGTTGTGAAATTGCGCGAACGAGATCAGCTCGGGCAGTCGCGCCATCGTGCCATCGTCGTTCATGATCTCACAGATCACCGCCGAGGGATTGAGGCCTGCTTTGCGCGCGATGTCGATGCTCGCTTCGGTGTGTCCGGCGCGGACAAGAACGCCGCCATCGCGCGCCATCAAGGGAAACACGTGCCCTGGCGAAACGATATCCTCGGCGCTCTTACTTGCATCGATAGCGACAGCGATCGTGTGTGCGCGGTCCGCCGCAGAAATGCCTGTGGATACTCCTTCACGCGCCTCGATCGAAACGGTGAAGGCCGTGCCCATGCGTGTCTGGTTGCGCGACGTCATCGGCGTCAGACCAAGCTGCTGCGTGCGCTCAGACGTCAGCGCCAGACAGATCAGTCCGCGCCCATGCTTGGCCATGAAGTTGACAGCCGCGGGCGTAGCAAATTGCGCGGGGACAATGAGATCACCCTCATTCTCGCGATCCTCGGCGTCCACGAGAATGAACATGCGCCCTTCGCGCGCTTCTTCAATGATCTCTTCGGTAGGCGAGATCGCGCGTTTCAGTTCGTTCACAGGCGATAAGGTCGCCATCAGTTTCCACTCCGCGCCGCAAGAAGGCGCGCCGCATAGCGCGCCATCATATCGGCCTCAAGGTTCACTTTATCCCCCGCCTTCAACTGAGACAAAGTTGTTACTGACCAGGTGTGCGGAATGATCAGCACCCCGAAGCCTTCTTCATCGACTTCATTAACCGTCAGCGACACGCCGCTCACCGCAATCGACCCCTTGGGCGCGATCAGCGACGCGATGCTTTTGGGCGGCCGGATCTTGATCCGCCATCCCTCGCCCTCCTGACGCACCGACAGCACATCACCAAGACCATCAACATGGCCCTGCACCATGTGCCCGCCCAGTTCGTCGCCCAGACGAAGCGAGCGCTCAAGATTCACCTGGCCGCCCGCTTTCAGCGCGCCGATTGTCGTCAACGCTAGCGTTTCAGCGGCTGCCTCTACGACATGGCTCATGCCCGCGCCGCACTGCGCTTTCTCGACCACGGTGAGACAACACCCGTCGTGGGCGATGCTCGCGCCAATATCGACGCCCTCCGCCGCGTAAGGGCTGGCGACGGTCAGACGCGTCAAACCTGGCTGCGCCTCGACAGCCGTCACCTCACCCAATGCCGTGATAATTCCAGTAAACATCCGCACTCCGTCAGGCGCGCTCGTAGCTTTCCCATAGATCGGGGCCAAGCTCACGCACTGCAACGCGCTTAAAGGCTGGCGCATCGCCAAGCCGTGCCAGCGCCAGAGCGCCAATGCCGGCCCGCCCCTCGGCGCCCAGTGCGAGCGGCGCCCGGAACCATTCGATGCGGTCCACCGCGCTCGCCTGAATTAGGCTTGCCGCGAGCATTCCGCCGCCTTCGACCAGAACGCGCGTGACGCCTTCGCCCTCCAGCACAGCCAAAGCGGATGCGATATCGACGCCGCCGGCTCCGCGCCGCGCCAATTTCACACGCGCTCCCGCAGCCTCCAAGCGGACACGGCTGTCTTCCGCCGCGCCTTCGCCGCCCACCACCAGCACTGGCCCAGCCTCCAAACTGGCAAACAGCCTGCCTTTCGCCTGTAAGCCAAGCTCAGTATCCAGCACCACGCGCAACGGTTGGCGTCGCGGAGCCGGATCGGTCCGCGCCAGCAATTCGGGGTCATCCGCACGCGCCGTACCAGCGCCGATCATCACAGCATCCGCTTCGGCCCGCATGCGCTGCACTTCCGCGCGCGCCGCCGCACTTGTGATCCAGCGGCTTTCACCCGACGCCGTCGCAATCCGCCCGTCGAGCGACGTAGCAAGCTTCAGAATGACGAAAGGACGGCTCATAGAGGCATTATCGCGCTCACACGGCAACGCGGTCTAGCCGGAACGCCCTAAACGCAAAACGAGGCTACTTTTTTCCACCTTTGACCTTGCCGGCTTCTTCGATGAAGTCGGCAAAATCGCTGGTTTCGCGGAAATCGCGATATACGGAGGCGTAGCGGACGTAGCCAACCGGATCGAGATGCCCAAGCGCGTCCATCACCATCTCACCTATGGTTTCGGATGGCACTTCGCTTTCACCCTGGCTCTCCAGCTTGCGGACGATGCCGGAAATCATTTGCTCAATCTGATCCTGCTCGATTGGACGTTTGCGCAACGCGATCGAAAGGGAGCGCGCAAGCTTGTCGCGATCGAACGGCACGCGCCTGCCCGAACGCTTGAGCACTACCAACTCACGCAATTGCACGCGTTCAAAGGTTGTGAAACGTGAGCCGCACTTGTCACACTGGCGTCGGCGGCGGATCGCTGCGCCGTCCTCGGTCGGACGGCTGTCCTTAACTTGGGTGTCTTCGTTTTGGCAGAAAGGGCAGCGCATGAACGAAACTCCGCGCCGCCCGAATCACCTCGCGACGCACCTAAGAATAGATGGGAAAACGCGCCGTGAGTTGCTCAACCTTCGCAGCCACAGCCGCTTCGACAGCGGAAGTGTCGCCATTTGAGCCCGCCTGAGCGTCCAACACTTCGCAGATCAGGTCCGCGATAAGCCGGAATTCGGCCGGGCCGAAGCCGCGTGTCGTGCACGCGGGGGAGCCCAAGCGGATACCCGACGTCACCATCGCCTTTTCCGGATCGAATGGAATCCCGTTTTTGTTGCAGGTGATCAGCGCGCGTTCGAGGGTTTGCTCGGCAACTTTTCCGGTTACGCGCTTGGGCCGCAGGTCAACCAGCATGAGGTGGCTGTCCGTGTCGCCAGAGACAACCGCCAGGCCGTTCTCGACGAGCCTGCCCGCCAGGGCGCGCGAATTTTCCAGCATGCGCTGAGCGTAGAGCTTGAACTCAGGTTGCAGCGCTTCACCGAAGCTGACCGCTTTGGCGGCGATCACATGCATCAGCGGGCCGCCCTGCAGGCCGGGAAACACCGATGAATTTATTTTTTTGCCGAGATCCTCATCATTCGAAAGGATCATGCCGCCACGTGGCCCACGCAACGTTTTGTGAGTTGTCGTCGTGACCACATGGGCATGCGGCAATGGCGAGGGATATACGCCCGCCGCGATCAAGCCAGCATAGTGCGCCATATCCACCATGAGATAAGCGCCAACTTCATCAGCGATTTCGCGGAAGCGCTTGAAGTCGATCACGCGCGAATAGGCCGATGCGCCGGCTACGATCAGCTTCGGCTTTTCGCGGCGCGCAATCTCCGCCACCTCGTCCATGTCAATGAGATGATCGTCTTGACGCACGCCATAGGCGACCGGTTTGAACCATTTGCCCGAATAATTCATCGGGTGGCCGTGCGTCAGGTGTCCGCCACAGGCGAGGTCCATGCCGAGGAAAGTGTCGCCGGGCTGCAGTAGCGCGAAAAACACTGCCTGGTTCGCATTGGCGCCGGAGTGCGGCTGCACGTTCGCGTATTTGCAATCGAAGAGGCGCTTAGCGCGCTCGAGCGCGAGCCGCTCGACCTCGTCGACATATTCACAACCGCCATAGTAGCGGCGGCCGGGATAGCCTTCGGCATACTTGTTCGTAAGCACCGATCCCTGCGCCTCAAGCACGGCGCGTGACACGATGTTTTCCGAGGCTATAAGCTCCACCTGCCGTTGTTGCCGGCGCAACTCAGCCGCGACCGCATCAGCGATATCGGAATCCGCTCGCGCAAGGGGAGCTTCGAAAAAGCGGTCGCGCTCACCTGCACGTCCGGCTGCCTGGGTCATGATACCCTCTTGAGATCCAAAGAAGCGGATGGAGCGTAAATCACACTTCGCGCCTATGCGGCAAGCAAAGGGTCACGCGACTCATTCGCAATCTTACCCTTAACTATGTAACTGCAACAAATAGGACCTGAATGGATAGTAATAGTTGCAAATTCTGCCGGTAATGGGCTAACTAAGTTGGCTTAAACGCTGTATAAAGTTAGAAATCAGCTTTGTAATGCACGATGAAGATGAGCAAGAAGGTCACCCAAACGGCGCAGCATTGCGCATGACGACCAATATTGTTGCGTCTTTCGTTAGGAACAACAAAGTATCCAGCGATGAGTTAACCGAACTCATTCGCAGCGTTCACCAAACCATTGCGGTTTTGTCTGACGGCGCTGGAGACAAGTTTGCTGAAAAGCCGAAACCTGCCGTCCCGATCAATAAATCTATCCACAACGATTACTTGGTGTGCCTTGAGGACGGCAAGAAGCTGAAAATGCTTAAGCGCTATTTGCGCTCCACTTACAGCCTCTCGCCTGACGAATATCGCAAACGCTGGGGGCTTCCGGCCGATTATCCCATGGTGGCGCCCGCCTATGCCGCGCGGCGCTCTGAGTTCGCCAAGCGCATCGGACTTGGCAAAGGCGTCCGCCGGAAAGACTAAACCAGCTTGCCGGGACGCAGCGGCGGCGACGGAGCAGCACGCAACGCCCGCTCAAGTTTTCTTAGTGCGAGCGCTCGTACATCCGCCAACGCAGCCCCAGCCGGCGCCTGCACTACTACCTCCACGCCGCTCTCGACATGAATTGCAGCAATGCGTTGGACGTCGCCAATGCGCGTGATCTCGAAAATGACTTCGCCTGGCTGATCCGGCCGGCTCACAGGATTATGCCGTCAGATGAACCGGGCACTTGGCCCAGACCGCTTTCATCACTTCCACGAGCCGATCCATCAATTCGTCATCGTGGAACGGGCTTGGCGTGATGCGCAAGCGTTCTGTGCCCACAGGCACGGTGGGATAATTGATCGGCTGCACATAGATGCCGTGCTCATAGAGCAGAATGTCGGAAATCTTTTTACAACGCGCCGCATCGCCCACCAGCACCGGCACGATATGCGTAGTCGATTCCGACATGACAGGAATGCCTGCCTCGGCGAGTAGCGCCTTCAAGCGTTCGGTGCGTTCTTGCAAACGGTCGCGCAGGTGCGGGCATTCTCGCACCATCCGCACGCTTTCCAACGCAGCAGCCGCGATCGATGGCGCCAGCGACGTGGTGAAAATGAAGCCCGAAGCGGTTGAGCGAATGGCATCCATCGCCGCGGCTGGACCGGTGACATAGCCACCCATCGTGCCAAACGCCTTGGCCAGCGTGCCCTCAATGAAATCGACCCGGTGCATCACCCCATCGCGCTCAGCGACGCCGGCGCCGGTCGGCCCGTAAAGGCCCACGCCATGGACTTCATCCAGATATGTCATCGCTCCGTAAGCTTCAGCCAGGTCGCAAATCTGCTCGATCGGCGCGGTATCGCCATCCATTGAATAAACACTCTCGAACGCGATCAGCTTGGGCGCATGAGCAGGCGCTTCATTGATCAACGCTTCCAAGTGCTGAACATCGTTATGGCGGAAGATGCGCTTCTCGCACTTGGCGCGCTTGATGCCTTCGATCATTGAAGCGTGGTTCTGCGCGTCAGAGAAAATCCAAAGATCGGGAAACAGCTTTGCAAGCGTCGACAGCGTCGCGTCATTCGACACATAGCCTGAGGTAAACAGCAGCGCCGATTCCTTGCCATGCAGCTGGGCGAGTTCCTGCTCCAGATCGACGTGATAGCTCGTGGTGCCTGAAATGTTGCGCGTGCCGCCGGCGCCGGCGCCCACTTCATCAAGCGCCGCATGAGCCGCGTCGAGAACTTCGGGGCTTTGCCCCTGCCCCAGATAATCGTTGGAGCACCAGACGACGATGTCGCGATACACGCCATCTTCAAGCCGCAAGCGCGCATGGGGAAAGCGGCCACGCTCGCGCATGATATCGGCGAATACGCGATAACGACCTTCGTCGCGGATCGACGCCACAGCGCTCTCGAACACTTCTTTGTCGGCGTCTCTCACGGCGTTCCCTTAACACGCCCCATGGCGGGCGTAGTCAGTATATAATAATTCAGTGCGGCACGGTAATTGACCGCTGTCAGCAAAATTTGTCGCAGGAATTTGCGAACGAGTCGCATGAACAACCCAGCTCACTATCCCGCCGCACGTCCGCGCCGCCTGCGTCAATCCGATTGGGTCCGGCGCATGACTCGCGAACATCAACTGAGTTCCGATGACCTTATCTGGGCGCTCGTCGTGCATGATGGCGTGGAAGATGAAATCCCAGTGGCAGCCATGCCGGAGGCGCCTCGTCTTTCCGTACGCGCGGCCGCGAAAGCAGCAAAGCGCGCGCAGGATCTGGGCATTCCGGCCATCGCCCTTTTTCCGCACATCGACCCCGCCAAGAAAGATGCGGCCGGCAATGAAGCGCTCAATCCAAACGGCCTCGTCTGTACAGCCGTGCGCGCCATGAAAGACGCAGCGCCCAATGTCGGCCTGATGGTCGACGTCGCGCTCGATCCGTTCACGGATCACGGTCATGACGGGCTGCTCGGCAATGGTCGCATCCTGAACGACGAAACCATAGCGGTGCTAACTGAACAGGCCCTGATTCAAGTCAAAGCCGGCGCCGACATCGTCGCGCCGTCCGACATGATGGACGGGCGCATCGGCGCTATTCGCACTGCTCTGGAGCGCGAAGGCCATCAGGACACCCTCATCATGTCCTATGCGGCGAAATACGCTTCCGCCTTCTACGGCCCGTATCGCGAGGCGATCGGCTCAGGCAAACTTGGCTCCGGCGCGCACGCTAATCCCGGTGACAAGCGCACCTATCAGATGGATTCCGCCAACACCGATGAATCGCTGCGCGAAGTCGCCCTGGACATCGCCGAGGGCGCCGACATGGTGATGGTGAAGCCTGGCCTGCCCTATCTCGACATCGTGCGCCGCGTAAAAGACGCCTTCGCAGTTCCAACCTATGCTTTTCAGGTTTCGGGCGAATACGCGATGCTGAAAGCCGCAGGCGCCAATGGCTGGCTCGACGAAGAGCGCGCCGTGATGGAGTCGCTGCTCGCATTCAAACGCGCTGGCGCCGATGGAATTATCACCTATTTTGCGCCGCGCGCCGTCCAGCTACTGCACGGACATTCCTAAGCCATGCTCGACACCCACTCACTAGCGACTGCCTAATCGGTTCCTTTTCTCGCGCTGCGTAACGCACGCCGAGGAACATTGTCCGAAGAGAAGCCGGACCGCGGTCCAAACACATCTGAACTAGGATTGGGCCCGCTATACCCAAAACAAGACCGACGCCCCACATGAGATAAGGCGACTCGCCAGGAAACAGGCGCACCTCCAGCATGCGGATGCTCGCGGTGAAAATCACATGAAAGAGAAAGATGGCGTAAGAGTACGGGCCTATCGCCGCCAGCCACTTGTTCTCCCATCGGACCGTGAACAAGAGCGTTACAAGCGCAGCGGACAACACGAGACTCTGCCATGTCTGCTCAGCGCTCGTCCGCTCTTCATAGGAGCCGGTCTGGCGGAAATAATAAAGCACGACGACAAGTACAAACAGCGCCGCAATCGTATAGCGGCGGCGTGTCTCTTCGTGCACGAGCCATCGCTCCGCCTGGTGCGTTCTGAAGACTTGCCCAAGGTAGAAGAACGCGCCGATATAGGCTGCCTTGGTGATAGCAAACCAATTGATAGGCTGCAGATGCCATTCAAGCAGGTAAAAATACGAGAACGCCGCGAGACATAGAGTTGCGGCAACCTTCTCGCGTCCACCAGAAAAATACGTCGCAACGAGCAAGGTCGTCATCAGTATGAATGACGCATGCAGGTACCAAAAATGAGCATAGGAGTCGAAATAGACGTGCCAGATGCCGCTCAGCGGCTCACCATAGGCGACCGCGCGTATCACGTAGTGCAGGCCACCCGCGAACAAGAGCGGCAATAGCAATCGGCGCGCCTTGGCCGAAAATTTGGATCCGACATCCCCCCAATTTGAGACAGCGGCGCTGAACACAAATCCCGAGAGAAATGCGAACAGCGGCATCCGAAGCGGCAACAGAAAAAAGCCGAATTCATGCAGCGGATGATCTATCGGCAGCCGCAGGCCGTCCGTTTGGTCCAGACCAACCACATGCCACGAGACGATCAATATGCACGCGATACCGCGCAACGTCTCAATATAGGCAACACGCTTGTTCGCCACTGCACGCCCTCGGCGCCAGGCGCGATCCCCGCATGGCGAATAGATAATCCCTACAATTGCTCCGGCGCTATTCCGCGCCAGATTCATGGCGGCCTTGCAGCTTACGCCTCAAGCAAAGTTGCAAGTTCGCTCCTAAGCAGCTCGGCGCACTGCAGCGCGGCCAACGGCTTGGCGAACGGATTCTGCGATGGCATCCCGCGCATCGCCTTGATCTGACCCCATCGAGGTCATTTGCACCATGCCGTTGACGCAAGCCTCAAGCGCTTCGCGCGCGGCTTCCGCCCGAATGTTTTTGTTCGATAGCAGCAGCGAGAGAGCGGCGCATGCGCGCATCAGAGGCGCATCCCCAGCATTGACGGCATAGGCCTGCAACGGCTTTAGCGCAGATTCACAAGCATCGACCTTCTTGGGGTCGGCGCAAGCCTGCACCGCAGCCAGCGTCAACGCTTCGACAATGCTTTGCAGCGTTGCTGCCGGCGCAGATTTCTTTTCCGCATCGGCCTTGCGACGGCTTTTCGGCGCGCCAGCAGTCACAATGCCTGCGCGGCGACACGGGCCGACATAGCCCTCCGCATCGATAAACGGCCGCGGATTGGTCAGAACCTTATTGATCGTCGCGAGAAGAACCTTCCCAGAAATCGGCTTGCCGATCAGAGCGTTGCAACCGGCATGTCGGCACTGCTCAGCCATCGCCCGAGAGAACGCGCCTGACGTAACAAAAATTGAAGCCTTGCGATTTGCTAGCTTGCGATTGCGTCGAAACGTTTTTGTCCATGCGGCAGCGTCTTGCCCTCCGCCCAGGTCGAACGCGGTCAAGACAATGTTTGCGTTGTACAGCTCGAGCAACTCTAAAGCTTCAGCCGCGTCCTCAATGACGCGCACCTTGTCAACGCCAGCATTTTGCAGCAGGTCAAGAATGATCTTCGCTTCGAACCTGTTGGGCTCGATCAGACAGACCGTCCAATCCTTCGCGTTCATCGCATGCTCCCAGTGCGAGAGCGGGACCTTATCGAAGCAAGCTTAAAATTACTTTCACATCGCCGATGTGAGCTAGGCGCGTCCGGAGCGCTCCAGACGCGCAATCAAACTGGACGTATCCCAGCGTTTGCCCCCCATCGCCTGCACGTCTGCGTAGTAGGCATCAATCATTTTAACCAAGTCGAGATCGGCGCCGTTGCGCTGCGCCTCATCAAGCGCCAGGCCAAGGTCCTTGCGCATCCAATCCACGGCAAAGCCAAAATCAAACCGCCCTTCGGTCATCGTGCGCCAGCGATTTTCCATTTGCCAACTCTGGGCCGCGCCCTTCGAAATCGCCGTGATCACCTTTTCAATGTCGAGTTCGCTGCGCGCAGCGAAGTGCAGCCCTTCCGCAAGCCCCTGCAGAACGCCCGCGATACATATTTGATTAACCATCTTCGCCAGCTGCCCTGCGCCAGACGGGCCTATCAAAGTCATGCTGGCGGCGTAGGCGCTCATGATCGGCTCGGCTTCAGCGAACACGCCAGGCGCACCGCCGGCCATGACCGTCAGTCTGCCGGCCTCAGCGCCTGCCTGCCCACCGGAAACAGGCGCGTCGAGGAAGCCAAGATCTGCCGCTTCCGCTTTCTCAGCGAGCTCACGCGCCAAAATTGCCGAAGCCGTTGTGTGATCGACGAAAATCGCGCCCTGACGCATGGCGGGAGCTGCTGCGTCAAATACTTCGCGCACGTCACGATCCGCCCCGACGCAAGAAAAAACGATGTCGGCGCCTTCCACGGCATTGGCGATGGAAGTGTACGTGCGGCCACGATGCTTTTGCGCCCAATCGCGCGACTTGTCCTCTGAGCGATTGTACACCGCGACATCATGGCCGGCCCGCGCCAAATGACCCGCCATAGGCGCTCCCATTACGCCAAGCCCTATAAAAGCGGTTTTCGCCATATGCATCGCTCCCCGCGTAGCTCGCGGGGCCCCCTCCCGCATCACTACAATGTATCACAGCAGCCAGCCGCCCCGGCTTTCGTCACCAACGCGATCTTAACTCTGTTCTGCGACGTTCCCAATTCGTCGCCGGTATGGACGGAATATGAGCGCTGCGACCAATCAACGCCCTATCGTAATCAAGAAGGTCAAGAAGGGCGGTGGCGGCGGCCACCACGGCGGCGCCTGGAAGGTAGCCTATGCCGACTTCGTTACGGCCATGATGGCGTTCTTCCTGCTCATGTGGCTCATCAACACCACAAGCCCCGAGCAACGCCGCGGCATCGCCGAGTTCTTTGCGCCGGCCAGCGTGAGCCGCGTCTCTTCTGGAGCTGGCGGTTTGCTTGAGGGCACTAGCTTTGCCGAAGAAGGCGTACGCCATGGCCACTCGGCGCCGGTCGCCCAAGCATCAGAACCGCAATATACATCTAATGCGTCGGACGAGAGCCAATCTCAATCGCAAACCGAAGAATCCGGCGGCCAGCAGGTTCCGAACGAAGATAGCCTCAGCCGCGCACGAAGCTTACGAGAAAACGCGGAGTTTGCTCGCGCTGAAGTCGCCATCCGCCAAGCCATGCACGACATGCCTGACGTCGCCGAGCTTTCACGCAATGTCATCATGGAGCAGACCCCCGAGGGACTTCGCATCCAAATCGTGGATCAGGAAGGCCGTTCCATGTTCAGCCCAGGCGAGGCAGCGCCAAACGAACGCGCGCGACGGCTGCTGACCGCAGTTTCAAGCGTGATCTCGCAATTGCCGAACCGCCTCACCATTTCAGGCCATACGGACGGCAGCCCACCTGGCGGACGCTATAATTCCAATTTTGAACTTTCCGCCGCACGCGCCAATGAAGCGCGCCGCATTTTGATGGGACAAGGCATCCCGCCGGACCGCATCTATGAGGTTGCAGGCCGGGCCGACAGCGAACCGCTTTTCAACGACGACCCTACGCTGCCCGGTAACCGGCGCATCGCTTTAACGCTCTTGCGAGAAGCCCCGCCGCTTCCGACGGATCACGGGCTCTAGCCCCACGGCCCTTTCGCGCGCCCTGATGACGGCGCTCGCGCTGGAGGCACGGCCGGCTCCAGTATCCGCCCGCCCGCATATTGCGCGAGCGCCTCAATGCGCTTTTCGATCGGCGGATGGGTGGCGAACAGACTGGCAAAATCCGCGTGCGGGTTCTCGATGAACATCTCGCGCACTTCCGCCGGAGCTTTAATCACGGAATTGCCTGAAATCTTCTGCAGTGCGGAAATCATAGCGTCGGGATTTTTTGTAAGCTCCACTGCTCCGGCATCCGCCAGATACTCGCGACGGCGCGACAGCGCGAAACGGATCACAATGGCTAGCCCGTAAGCGACAGCGATCATAGCGAGTGCTGCGACAACCGCGATGATCGCGGCGCCGCCGGAATTCCGGCTTGAAGAAGAGGTGCGCCGCGAACTCCCGCTCCCCCTCCCGAAACGTAATCCACGGAACGCCATCTCGCCAACAAACGAGAATATGCCAACGAAAACTACAGCGATCACAAGGAGGCGTACATCGTGGTTGCGGATATGCGTCAGCTCGTGCGCTAGCACAGCTTCCAACTCTTCATCATTGAGCGTTTCCATCAGACCACGCGTCACCGTTATCGAGTATTGGCCTTTGTGTAGCCCGGTGGCGAACGCGTTGAGCCCTTCAGTTTCAATGATGCGCAACGCGGGCATCGAAATGCCGCGAGAGATGCAAAGATTTTCCAGCAGATTATAAAGCTTCGGCTCTTGCGAACGCGCTATCGCTCTTGCCCCCGTCGCAACGTCAATGATGGTCTGATAAAACGCATAGGCGATGCCAAACCAAAGAAGAGCGCCGGCGATAGCGAAAGGCCATGACCGCGAAAGCGCATCGGCGGCCCACAGAAATGGCCCGAGCACAACGTCTGGCCCTATGCTCGCACCGACCATGCCTGCAAACAGCAAAAACAAAGCGTACGTAAGCAGCAGCAACAAAACTGGAAACCCGAGCATGAGCAGCACGGACTTCCAGTTATTGTTCCAAATGTGCGTCTGCAGGCCGTAGGCGCCCACGTCGCGTTCGCCTTAGTTGAACTTAACCTGCGGCGCCTGCTCAAGCGTCGCACGATTGTCCTCGCCAACATCGAAGAACTCACGCGGCCCGAAACCGAACGGACCTGCGACAAGCACTGCGGGGAATTGCTCACGCGCCGTATTGTATTCGCCGACTGCGTTGTTGAAGAAGCGGCGCGCCGCTGCGAGCTTGTTCTCAATGTCCGAGAGCTCGGCTTGCAGCTGCTGGAAGTTCGTATTGGCCTTTAGGTCCGGATAGGCTTCCGACAGTGCGATCAGCCGGCCGAGCGCTGCGCCTAGCACGCCTTCAGCCTGTCCCATCGCCTTGGGATCGCCTGTCTTCTCAGCGTTCACCGCAGCGTTGCGCGCCTGGATCACCGCTTCAAGCGTGCCCTTTTCGTGAGCAGCATAGCCTTTGACGGTCTCGACCAGGTTCGGGATCAGATCGTGCCGCTGCTTCAGCTGCACGTCGATGTCAGCGAAAGCCTGATTGCAGTTTTGCCGCAACGCGACCAGGCGATTGTAAATGCCGATCAGCAGAACCGCCAAAACCACGGCGACGATCAGCAGGATAAGTCCGACGCTCATGCGTTCTCCTCCGCCCTCAATCGATTGCGAGTCACGCCGTTACATATAGGAAAGCAGCGCGGAAAACAGATGAATCGGACGTGTGACGCCGGTCGCGGCACGATTTTGCGCGTTGCGGCAGCGCCGATCAGCCGATCACGTCCGAGAAACGTCCTGAACGCGAGAAGCCCTTGGGCGCGACCTTGCCGGCCGAACCGCGCTTGCCACGGAAGTCCTTCCACTCCGGAACGGCTCTGACGCGGCCCGCGGAATCTTCCCAGGTGAGGCCCTCATCCTTGGCGAACACCTTCACGTCCGCCAGGCCGCGATCGTGATAGCTCTGCAGCTTCACGCCCTTGCCACGCGTCATCTCCGGCAATTCGGTGAGCGGGAAGATGAGCAGCTTTTTGCGCTCGCCAATCACCGCGACCTGATCACCCTCGACCTTCGCCGCCTGCATGGCGCGGCCATTGAGGATTTGCTTGCCCGAGCGTTTGGATGCCAGCATCTCGCTCTCGGCGACAACGAAGCCATAGCCTTCATGGCTGGCGACAAATCGTTTGGCGCCGTCCTCATAGCGGAACAGCGCCACCACTTCGTCGATGTCGCCGAGTTCGATTGAGAGCCGGATCGGTTCGCCATGCCCGCGTCCGCCCGGCAGCTTGTGCACATCGAGCGTGAAGGCGCGGCCATCGGATGCAAAAAGCAAAAGTTTGTCGGTCGTTTCGCAACGTACGATGTGTTGAGCGTGATCGCCTTCCTTGAACTGTAAGTTCGAAAGATCGCCGTGCCCTTTGAGCGCGCGGATCCAACCCTTTTCGGAGAGAATGACCGTAACCGGCTCGCGCACGATGAAAGCTTCGACGTCGATTTCCGTCGGCACCTCACTCGCAGTTCCAAGCTCACTGCGCCGTTTGCCCCAGGATGTGCCGGGACCAAACGCCTTGCGCGTTTCCTTTAACTCTCCGGAGATGCGACGCCATTGCTTACGCGTATCGGCCAACAGCCCCTGCAGATCCGCTTGTTCTTCACGAAGCGCAGCGTCCTCCCGGCGGATTTCCATTTCCTCGAGCTTGCGCAGTTGGCGCAGGCGCGTGTTGAGGATGGCTTCGGCCTGAACTTCGTTCAGCTTAAAGCGCTGGATTAGCTTGGCCTTCGGCTCATCCTCATTGCGGATGATACGGATGACTTCATCCAGATTGAGATAAACAATCAGCAGGCCGGCCAAGACATCGAGCCGCGCGGCGATCTTCTTGAGACGAAATTCGGTGCGGCGCTGTAATACATCGCGGCGATGGTCGAGGAACGCGCGCAGCACATCCTTCAAGCTCATCACGCGCGGTGCGCCATCGGCGTCGAGCACGTTCATGTTGAGCGAAATGCGCGTTTCAAGCGCCGAAAGCTTGAAGAGGCTCTCCATCAGCACTTCGGGTTCGACCGTCCGCGCCTTCGGTTCCAGAACGAGGCGAATATCCTCGGCGCTTTCATCGCGCACATCACCCAGAAGCGGCGTTTTCTTCGCCTCGATTAGACCAGCGAGTTGCTCGATGAGCTTCGATTTTTGTACGAGGTAAGGCACCTCTGTGACGACGACGCGCCACATGCCTCGGCCCAGATCCTCGGTATGCCAACGTGCGCGGACACGGAAACCGCCACGGCCTGTTTCGTAGGCGTCGAGAATATTCTCCGGCGGCTCGACCACAATGCCGCCGGTTGGAAAATCGGGACCTGGAATGATCTTAAGCAAATCCTCGGTGGTCGCCTTGGTGTTATCGATCAGATGTAGGCACGCATCGATCAGCTCGGCGGCATTATGCGGGGGCACATTGGTGGCCATGCCGACCGCAATGCCCGATGCGCCATTGGCCAGAAGATTGGGGAAAGCTGCAGGCAGAACCATCGGTTCTTCCTTGGAGCCATCATAGCTTGGCCGGAAATCGACGGCGTCTTCGTCTATGCCTTCAAGCAGCGCCTCGGCGGCCTTGGTAAGCCGACTTTCCGTGTAGCGCATGGCGGCGGCGCTATCGCCGTCAATATTCCCGAAATTGCCCTGTCCATCGATGAGCGGGTAGCGCGAGTTGAAGTCCTGCGCGAGGCGCACCATCGCGTCATAGATCGCTTGGTCGCCGTGCGGGTGGTAATCGCCCATCACGTCGCCGACCACCTTGGCGCTCTTCCGGAACGCGGCGTCGGCTGTGAGGTTGAGCCGCCGCATGGCGTACAGCACGCGCCGGTGTACAGGCTTCAAGCCGTCGCGCACATCCGGCAGCGCCCGGCTCGTTATGGTGGAGAGTGCATAGGCGAGATAGCGCTTGGACAGCGCCTCGCCGATTGGCTCTTCCACGATGCGCCCGCCCTCTTCTGGCGTGCGCGTAATGTCGTCAGCCATTCTTGGCTCTCCGAAACGATCTGCGGCAGTAATCCGTGATTACGGCATGCGCGAGATTCGTATGAAATTCACCCCTACTCACCGCAGCGGGAACCTGTGGATGAAGGTGACAAAGCTTAAGGCGCGGTTCAGGTCGCATCTGCAAAGTAGGCATATGCAAACGACCGCCCTCCTGCCGATACGGACTTCCGATGGCCGGCTCAGCTACGCATCCTATAAGGACGCGACTGAAAAGGCGCAGATTGAAGCATGGGCCAGGGCCAATGGGGCCACGGTCGGCGCGGCTGCCCTCATCCGCCCGCCCGGCGCGCTGGCCAATATCGCCTAAAGCCGTCCAGCAAAGCCGAGCCGTTCAATCAGACGCCGCCGCGCCTCGGGCAGCCCTTCGCCCTTATGGTCAAACAGCCGCCGCTCCAGGAAAAACCCGGCCAGCGCAAAGGCGTCGGCGACATCGCCTTCCTCAACAGAAGCATCCGAGTTCACGACAAAGGGCGGCAGACGCAGCAGCACATCCGCGTGCGGCGCGCCCGCATCATATGTGGCGGCGCGCCCCGTGCGCGGGCTAACCCAGGCTAATCCCTCGGTTTCGCCCGTCACCGCACAGCGCGTGAGATCGAGGCCATACCCCAGCGCCGCAAGTAGCCCCAATTCGAAACGCGCATAGAGAGCGGGCCAAATTTCCCCCTCCGGCATCGCCTCAATCAGGACGGTCAGCGCATCAAAGAGCTGCGGATAGGCTTGGCGCTCCGCAGCAGCGCCGCGCACGAGCGCTATCGCGGAAGAGAGACCAGCAAGAGCGAGCGGATCGTCCAAGAGACGCGTGGCGTGCGGTTCGGTCAGTTCGAGCGGACTGAAAAAGCCAAGCTGTTCGGAGAGCCGCGCCTTCCAGCCGGCATGTACGACATTTCCTGCCTGCAGCACGGGCAGCGTTTTGCGTCCGGCATGCACGACGCCGCCAAAGCGGCCGTGTTCGCGGGAGAACAGCTCGGCTACCAGCTTGCCTTCGCCGAAGGGGCGCGCGCCGAGCACAATGGCGTCATCGACCCATTCCATGCGCTAAGCCTCGAAATCGAGACCGAGCCGCTGATAGAGCGCGCGCTCCTCGCTCCAATTTTCGCTAACCTTCACATGCAGGAAGAGGTGCACGCGGCGGTCGAATACCGACTCCATTTCCTTGCGCGCCATCTCGCCAATTGTTTTGATCGACGCACCCTTGGCGCCAATGGCGATTTTGCGCTGACTATCGCGCGCCACATAGACAGTTTGGTCGATCTTCACCGAACCATCCTTGCGTTCTTCCCAAGCATCCGTTTCGACGACGAGATCGTACGGGATTTCGTCGTGAAGACGCAGCATAGCTTTTTCGCGCGTAATCTCGGCGGCGAGCACACGGATCGGCGCGTCCATTGTCTGGTCTTCGGGAAAAAGCCACGGCCCCTCAGGCGCCCGCTCGCTCAGCGTTCGCGCGAGATCCTCGACGCCGTCGCCGTTCTTCGCCGCGAGCATAAAGACGTCCGTGTAGAGCCCTTCACCAACGAGCTTAGTCGTCATTTCCAACAGGGCAGGACGCGCAATTGCATCGACCTTGTTGAGCACAAGGATGGACGGCAGTTCGAGCTGATTGAGTTTCTCGGAGATGCGCGCAGCATCCGCGACAGCATGCGCATCCGCGCCGCTCTTGCGCTCAGTGTCGGCGTGCGCCGCAGCATCGACCACATGCAAGATCGCATCGGCGCCTTCGAGCGCACTCCAGGCCGCAGCCACCATAGCCCGATCGAGCCGGCGCTTGGGCGCAAACACGCCAGGCGTGTCGATCAGAATGAGCTGCACCGGCTCACGCATGGCGATGCCGCGCACAAGGGCGCGCGTAGTCTGCACCTTTTGCGTCACTGCAGCGACCTTGGCGCCGACCAGCGCGTTCACCAGCGTAGACTTTCCAGCATTCGGCGCACCGAGAACGGCGACGACAGCACAACGTTGCTCAGCCATGAATGCCGCGCTCCCTCAAGAACGCCGCCGCCGCGGCACGCTGTGCTGCACGCTTCGATCCGCCTTCACCGCGCGCCGGTGCAAAGCCTTCAACGGCCGCATCCACGACAAACCTTGGCGCGTGCTCAGGGCCGGATTGATCCACGACATGGTAGCTCAGATTCAACTTTCGCGCCGCTGCCCATTCCTGCAGCGCTGTTTTGGCGTCGCGCGGCGCATCTTCCATGGCGTCAAACGCATCGCCCCAAAATTTGGTGATAAAAGAGCGCGCACTCTCCATGCCAGCGTCGAGATAGAGCGCCGCGATCACGGACTCACACAAATCGGCAAGGATCGCGTCCTTGCCACGCCCGCCACTCGATTCTTCGGAAGGAGAGAGAATGACAGCGTCACCCAAATCCGCGGCGCGGGCGGCGCGGGCGCATGCGTGCTTATTCACCAATGCATTGAAGCGCGGCGCCAGTTCACCTTCTTCATCGTCCTCATGCTCATGCAACAGGCGCTCGGCAACGATCATGCCCAGCACCCGATCGCCGAGAAATTCTAGGCGGTCATATGAGCCGACGCCACCACGCTTGCCGTCAAGCGCGCTCGCATGGGTCATAGCCTCGCGCAGCAAAGCACGATTTTTGAAGACGTGGCCGATACGCTGTTCGAGCGCGTCGAGCCGGGCGTTCTCCTTGCCGCCGCCCGGTTTGCTCATCGCATCATTCAACCGGTTTAAAGAATCGATCGGCGCGGAAGCCGGTAAACAGAGTCCAAGGCATCAGCAGGCTTGTCGTGTGATCGAACGAGGCCACAACGAATCGCGCCGGTCCGACGAGATTCTCACGCGGAACGAAGCCAACCGAACGCCGGCTATCGTCTGAGAAATCCCGGTCGTCGCCCATCATGAAGAAGTGGCCATCAGGCACTGTCACTTCGCGCGTATTGTCGAGTTCGCTGCGCGGGTTGCGGTCGAAGATCGTGTGACTCACGCCTCCCGGCAACGTTTCGCGATAGGCAGGGATACGTTCCACAAAGCCATCACCGTTCTCAAAGTCGATCGTTCCGAGCGAATCCATCTGCACCGGCGCACCATTGATATGCAGTACGCCGTCGATCATTTGAATCCGATCGCCTGGCATCCCAACAACACGCTTGATGAAATCGCGATTTGGCTCATGCGGCGGGCGGAACACCACGACCTCGCCACGTTGCGGATCGCGCGCGAACAATCGGCCATGCGGCAGCAATCCCTCAAGGGGTGCAAACGAGAAGCGCCCATATCCGTACGACCACTTGGTCACGACAATATAATCACCGATCTCCAATGTCGGTTGCATAGAGCCGGAGGGAATACGGAACGGCTGGGCAATGGTGAAGCGCAGCACCATGGCTAGCGCCAGCGCGTACAGGATTGTGCGTACGTTTTCCCAAAAATCGCTCATGGCGGGGCTAGAGGACGACGTTGACGACATGCTCATGCGTTTCTCGCTCGTGGCCGGGTCAGCTTTTTGCTGGCCGCGGCGCGTCGGTCAAAAACTGGTTTCAGTAAGGGTTTGACCGTTCCGAATCGGTCCCGAAATCCGATGCTCAACGTCCCGCCCTGGCCTGCATCGGATCTAACTCCGCCGAAATGATGACAAAGGCGACAGCTAAAGGGTAGTCGTCCGTCAGGCTCACGTGGATGTGCGGTTGAAACCCCGGCGGCGTCAACTCTGCCAAACGTCTTGCCGCTCCCCCTGTCAACGCCATCGTGGGCTGCCCGCTAGGCAGGTTGGTCACTCCCATATCGCGCCAAAAGACCCCTTTTTTCAATCCTGTACCTAGGGCTTTGGAGCATGCCTCCTTGGCCGCAAAGCGCTTGGCGTACGTGTCGGCCCGCTGATTGGGCCTCCGGTCGGCTCGCTTGCGCTCAATCTCAGTATAGATGCGCGAGATGAACCGTTCGCCAAAACGCTCCAGTGTCTGCTCGATACGCGGAATCTGAACGATATCGGAGCCGATGCCCAGGATCATGCCGCCCTCCGCGCCTCATCCATGCGCCGGCGCATCTCCACCACCGCCGCCGCCAGACCGGTGAAGATCGCCTCGCCGACCAGGAAATGTCCAATATTGAGCTCAGCCACCTGTGGAATGGCGGCAACCGGCGCGACAGTCTCATAATCGATGCCGTGGCCGGCGTGGACCTCGAGCCCCAGTCGCTCGGCCTGCGCCGCCGCTTGCCCCAGGGCTATCAGTAGAGTTTCCGCCGCGTTGCGATCACCTTCCCGGACGGCATCGCAATAGGCGCCGGTGTGCAACTCAACAACTTGAGCCCCTGTGCGACTAGCCGCTTCGATCTGATGCGGATCCGCGCCGACAAAGAGCGACACGCGGCTGCCTGCGTCGCGCAGCTTAGTGACAAAAGGCGCGATCCAATTGTGTCCCTGCGCCACGTCCAGGCCGCCTTCAGTGGTGCGCTCTTCACGGCGCTCAGGAACAAGACAGACCGCATGCGGACGATGCTTGAGCGCGATGTCGAGCATCTCGGACGTGACCGCCATTTCCAGATTCAACGGCTGCCCGCGTTCACGAAGCATCGCGGAAAGGCGTACAATATCAGTATCGGAGATGTGCCGGCGGTCTTCGCGCAGATGCGCGGTAACGCCATCTGCGCCCGCTTCAAGTGCGATGATCGCCGCGCGCATCGGGTCTGGGTAGGAGACGTCCCGCGCATTTCGGATCGTGGCGACGTGATCGATATTCACGCCAAGCCGTAGCCTGTTCATGCCGCGAGGCCTCGGCTGCCCGGCTTGATTGCGGGGATCGCGGCAAGCTCTGGCGGCAATTGATCGGCCGGGTAAGCAGGCGCCGTCACTTGTGCGAGCGCAACTAATTTGGCGCCGATGTCTGCTTTGCCGCCTGAACGGTCGATCAGGCATGCGGCCCCGACCAATTCGCCGGGATGCCCCCGGATTGCATCCAGACATTCGCGTGAGGAAAGCCCGGTGGTGACAACATCCTCCACCATCAACACGCGCTCGCCAGGCTTGATCTCGAACCCGCGCCGCAATTGGAACTCGCCCTTTTCGCGCTCAACGAACATCGCCCGCGCGCCAAGATGACGCGCCGTTTCGTATCCGGGAATGATGGCGCCAACCGCCGGCGACACGACCGCATCGATATTCCCGAACGCCGCGCGCGCCTTTTCCGCCAGCGCCTTGCAAAGGCGCTCGGTCAGGGCCGGATCCATGAACACTGCGTTCTTCTGGAAAAAGACAGGCGAGTGGAGCCCGGAGGAGAGGACGAAATGTCCTTCCAGCAGCGCGCCGGCGGCGCGGAATTCGTCGAGCACCTGATCTTGATTCATGGCTTCCATGTATCGGTTGTTGGATGCGACGTCATCCGCGAACGCGTTCGACGCCCTTCACAGCTTTGCTGGTGCGCATCGCCGCAAGAATGTTGGTGAGGTGCCGCGCATCGGCAACTTCAATGTCGAACACCATGTCGAAGAAATCGCTGCTGCGATCAGCCATGCGCAAATTGAGGATGTCGCCCTCATGCTCAGCGATAATGCGCGAAAGATCGCCGAGCACGCCGCGCTTATTCTCAACGGTTGCATGGATGCGGCCGACCGCGAGTGTCCGGTGCAAGGCGGTAGGCGTCCAAGCAAGGTCGATCCAGGCGCCGCCCGCATCTTCCAACGCCTCGAGATTCTCGCAATCAATCGTGTGGATCATCACGCCCTTGCCGGCCTCGTGTACGCCCACAATGCGATCACCAGGAATAGGCGTGCAGCAAGAAGCGAAATGCAACGCGACACCAGGCGTAAGATCACCGCCGCGCACATATAACTTGGCCTTCTCGGCCTCCATCGGCTTGCGCTCGGCGTCTTTGCGAACCTTATCCTCAAGCCCAGGAAACGCCGCCACCGCGACCGCAGCAGCCTTTAGAGACCCTTCGCCCACCGCGACGAACAATTCTTCCTCATCGTGGCGCCCCAAACGCTCTGCGGCTTCCTTCAGCGCCGTTTCCGCAAGTTCGTGACCATAACGATGCAGCGCATGCGCAACGAGATCTCGGCCGAGCCGGGAAAATTCTTCACGGCGCGCTTGGCGCTCAAGGCGCCGTTGCGCTGACTTGGCGCGGCCTGTCTTGGTCAGAGAATCGTAGCCCGGCACCGGCGCAACCCGCTCACCGGTAATGATTTCCACCACGTCGCCATTGCGAAGCTTTGCGCGCAGGGGCTGCTCAACGCCGTTTACTTTGACACCGACGCATCGGTCGCCAATGCCGGAATGCACCGCATAAGCAAAGTCGAGGGGGGTCGCACCTTGCGGCAACGCAATCAGCGTGCCCTTCGGCGTGAAGGCGAACACGTGATCGGAATACATTTCGAGCTTTGCGTGTTCGAGGAATTCTTCGGCGCCTCCGCCGTGCTCGGCAATTTCCAACAACGCGCGCGTCGCCTCACGCGCATCAAGCCCGGCTGATGCGGCAAGCTCTTCATCGAACCCATAGCTCTCGTTCTTATAACGCCAGTGCGCAGCGACGCCGACTTCGGCAAGCTTGTCCATCTCCTCGGTGCGTATCTGAATTTCAACGCGGACATTGCCCGGGCCGATCACGGTCGTATGGATCGAGCGATAGCCATTCGGTTTTGGATTAGAGATGTAATCTTCCAATTGGTCGGGAACGCAACGCCACGTCTGATGGATCAAGCCGAGCGCACGGTAGCAATCGTCCGGCTTTTGCACGATCACGCGAAATGCATAGACATCCGCGAGATCTGAGAATTCGACGCTCTTGCGCTGTAACTTGCGCCAGATCGAATAGACTTGCTTTTCCCGCCCATAGACACGCGCATCAATGCCAGCGAACTCGAACAACTCGGTTATTGTTTGTGAGACATTGGCGACATTCGCACCCTTTTCAGCCCGAAGCTGTTCAAGGCGCGCGTTGATCGCTGTCTCAGCTTCTGGAAAAGCCTCGTGGAAAGCCAAACTTTCCAGTTCACGCGCCATCTTTTCCATGCCGGTGCGCCGCGCCAAAGGACCGTAAATCTCCAGGGTCTCGAGCGCGATGCGGCGGCGCTTTTCAGCCTTTGGAATATGCCGCAACGTTCGCATGTTATGCAGGCGGTCCGCGAGTTTAACGAGCAGCACCCGCACGTCCTTGGACATCGCCAGAATGAACTTCTGCAGATTTTGCGCCTGCTTGTTCTCTTCCGACTGCATCTCAAGCTGTGAGAGCTTTGTGACGCCTTCCACCAGATCAGCCACTAGCGAGCCGAACATGGCTTCGATCTCTTCGCGTGTGGCGTCTGTGTCCTCGATCGTGTCGTGCAACAACCCCGCCGCAATGGTGGCGGCGTCGAGCTTGTATTCCGTCAGTATCCCCGCAACCTCGATAGGGTGCGCAAAATAGGGATCGCCTGAATGACGCTTCTGCGTGCCATGCTTTGCCGTGGCATAGACATAGGCGCGATTGATCAGCGCCTCATCAAGAGACGGATCGTAGGCGCGCATGCGCTCGACGAGTTCAAACTGACGGAGAAACCGCGTGCGCGCAGGAGTCTCGGCAGGCGCCGCGGCGCCCGCCGGGACTTTGGCGGCGACAGCGTCACCGCCGGCCATGGGCTTAATACCGTTCGTCGCGCTGGGCTTCGGCTTCTTGCTGGAGCGCGCGCAGGACGTCCTCTTCGCTCGTCTCTACCGGCGCGGCCAGGGCGGCGCGGTCTTGCTCATCTTCGGCCTGCGCCGCCGGTTGCACGTCTTGGTAGAGCATCACGTAAGAATCGCGGAGTTCTTCCGGGCCAATCGCGGAATCTGCGATCTCACGCAGCGCCACGACCGGATCTTTATCGCGGTCCCGCTCAACCAGAGGCTCGGCGCCAGACGAAATCGAGCGGGCGCGGTGCGCGGAAAGAAGCACCAGCGAGAACCGGTTCGGAATCTTATCGACGCAATCTTCGACGGTGACGCGGGCCAAGGCTTATCCTTCTCGGGCGTTGAGCGAATTTAGCGTTCTACCTAATCGGTTCCAGCCCATTTCGCAATGCGAAGAGCCGCAGCATGTCAGTCAGGCCCAGAGGATTCCCCCGCTAATTGGGCCTCCAGACGACTGAAATGTTGCCCCTGCGGCAATGCCAAGAGCAATTCCGCAGCCGTCCTACCCAAAACCGGATGGGACCAGTCCGGGGCGATCTCCGCCAGGGGCGCCAACACGAAAGCCCGATCGTGCATGCGGGGATGGGGGAGCGTCAGCGCCCCAAAGCTGCCCACGAAGCCATCGATGGCCAGGATATCGAGATCCAGCGTGCGGGCGTCCCACCGCGTGCGGCGCTCTCGGCCAAACTGCGTCTCGACCCGGCGCAGCACGTCATAAAGCGGCTCCGGCTTCAGCCCTGCCGCGTCCACTTCGATCACCGCGTTCACATACGGGGGTTGGTCACTCGGCGGCCAGGCGGGGGTCTCCCAGAGCGACGAGAACGCCCTCGCCTCAAGCCCCGCCTCACGCAAAGCCGCACTTGCCCGCGCCAGGGTCGCCGCAGGCGTCATACCCGCGAAAGGCAGATTGGCGCCGAGGGCAATAAAAGCTCGGTCGCTCGGGGCGCTAGGCGATGTCATCGGCATGCTTTCAAACCGTGCGCCTTCTACTACACCCGGAGACTGCCATGAAGATCAGCACAGACGTCCCCGCCGAAGCGCCGAAAGATTGCCCGCTCTGCCCGCGCCTGGTCGCGTACCGGGAGGCGAACGCGCGCGCTGAACCAGATTGGTTCAATGGCGCCGCGCCCTCTTTCGGCGATCCCAAAGCCCGCCTGCTCATCGTCGGTCTCGCGCCTGGGCGCATGGGCGCCAACCGCACGGGCCGGCCTTTTACAGGCGATTATGCCGGCGACCTGCTCTACGGCACGCTAAAGAAACTCGGTCTGGCGGAAGGGGAGTATCGCGCCGACCCAAAAGACGGCTTCACACTGAAGGGCGCGATGATCACCAATGCGGTACGTTGCGCGCCGCCGGAAAACAAACCAACGCCGGCGGAGATCGCGACATGCCGCGATTTTCTGCGCGCGCGCATCGCCGCCTCCAAGCAAGCCCGCGCCATTCTTGCGCTAGGCTCGATCGCACATGAAAGCGTGCTGCGCGCGCACGATCTGAAACCGTCGCACGCCAAATTCGCCCACGCCTGCGAAGCGGAGTTGCCGCAAGGACGCGTGCTGATCTCGTCCTATCATTGCTCGCGCTACAACACGCAAACGCGGCGGCTGACGACAGAGATGTTCGAAGCAGTGATGAAGCGCGCTAAGCAATTGGCCTATGGCGTAACGCCGTAGCTCGCGTAAAGGCCAGCGACGAGCTCATCCTGCGCGGACGCCTCCGCTAAAACCGCGCGGCCTTCATCCTCACGCCCCAACGCCACCAGCGCAGCGCCTCGGCCAAACGAATAATGCGCCACACCGGGATCGATCGCGATCGCCGCATCATAATCCGCCAGCGCGGCCTCATAGCGTTCAAGCTTGAGGTTCACGAGCCCGCGGCTGTCGTGCACGGCGGCGCTGTTCGGCTCGATGCGCAGCGATTCATCGCAATCGGCCAAAGCAAGTTCCAACTCGCGCCCGTTTATGGCGCGCACCCAGCAGCGATTGTTCAGCAGCATGGAATCGTCGGGCGCGGCGGCGATGGCGCGGCTCAGCCGATCCAGCTCTACACTGAAGGCGCCGGCGGCGCCCGCGAGCGACTGCTCGCGTGCAGTCAACGCGACCTGCAGATGCGGATCCAAGCGCAGCGCCGCGTCAAAGTCCCGGACAGCGGCTTCAAAGGCGCCGCGATCCCGATGCGCCATGCCCCGCTCGACCAAAGCCCGCGTGCTGCGCGAATCGAGACGCAAGGCGCGGCCGAGATCGGCAATGCCGCGCGCATACTGAGCCATCTCGATACGAAGCACGCCGCGTTCGATCAACGCACGAACGCGATACTCTATTGGTGCGTCGGCATTGGCGGCCAATGCTGAACAGGCACGCAAACGCTGCTGCGGCGCCCCGAACTGCGCGCAGACATTCATGTCGCGCTCTGCGTTTTGCGCGCCGTCCTGTGGCGCACAGGCCGCGAGGCCCAGCGCCACAAGCAGGCTTACCGCCCGCATCAGCCGCGATCCCGCAACAGGCGCGCCTGCTGACGTTTCCAATCCCGGTCTTTAGTGGCGGCGCGTTTGTCGTGCGCCTTCTTGCCTCTGGCCAGAGCGACCTTCAGCTTGGCGATGCCGCGCTCGTTGAAATAAAGTTCCAGTGGCGCGAGCGTGCGGCCTTCGCGTTCCACCGCGCCGATCAGCTTGCGCAACTCCCGCGAGCGCACCAGCAACTTTCGCGGCCGGCGCGGCTCATGGTTGAAGCGTGATGCCGGCGCATATTCTGGAATGTGTGCATTGATGAGCCACAATTCGCCGCGCTCCGGGCTTGCATAGCTTTCGGCAATATTAGCGCGCCCCGCACGGAGCGATTTCACCTCTGTCCCAAGCAGCTGAATGCCCGCCTCGAACGTCTCCTCGACCAGATAATCATATCGCGCGCGCCGGTTTTCGGCGACCAGCTTGCGGTTCGGATCGGCCTTCTTCGCCATCAGATCAGCTCAGCCTGCTTCAAAGCCGCATCGACCTTCTCACGCGCGTCCTGGCTGCACGTGATCAGCGGCAAGCGCACATCCTCGCCGGCCAATCCCAAAACGGAACAGGCGTATTTCACAGGCGCAGGGGATGGCTCACAAAAGAGCATCTTGTGCAAGCCGGACAGCTTAGCGTCCAAAGCACGCGCCGCAGCCACATCGCCACGCTTAAGCGCCGCCTGCACCTCAGCACACGCCTTCGGCGCAACATTGGCGGTAACGGAAATGCAGCCAACGCCGCCAAGAACGCAGAAATCGACGGCAGTGTCGTCATTGCCCGACAGTTGCGCGAATCCGTCGCCGCACATAGCGCTGTGCCGCGCCACGCGCGCGAGATCGCCGCTCGCATCCTTAATGCCCACGACATTCGGCAGCTTTGAGATCCGCGCCATGGTTTCCACGCTGATATCCACAATGGTGCGCGATGGCACATTATAGATCACCATCGGCAGGTCGACGGCTTCGCTGATCGCTTTGTAATGCGCAAAAAGCCCGTCCTGGCTTGGCTTATTGTAATAAGGCGCCACAAGCAGCGCGGCGTCCGCACCGGCATCCTTCGCCGCTTGAGCCAATTCGATAGCCGCTATTGTGTCGTTTGAGCCGGCCCCGGCAATAATCGGAACCCGTCCTGCCGCCGCCTCAATACACAGGGCCACAACGCGTTTGTGCTCTTCCAGCGTAAGTGTTGATGCCTCACCGGTCGTGCCGCAGGGGACAAGGGCGGTGGACCCCTCCGTGATCTGGCGCTCGACGAGCGCCTGGAACGCCCGTTCGTCCACGATTCCGTTGCGAAATGGCGTTATGAGTGCGGGAATCGACCCGTGAAACATTGCAGAGGCGTCCAATCAGTGCCCATCGGGCTGGCGTTGGCGCGATTCCTGCCACAGTGTTCGCGTAGGTTAAATAGCGGCCCGCTTCGCCATGTGCGGGTCAATGCGGATTCGAACCGGAGTAGGTCATGCAGGCGGGCTCCAGACTCTTTGGCGTTGCGGTGATTTCACTCGCGGCGACAAGCCTCCTCGTTTCGTCCAGTATTGGGCAGCAAAGCAGCTTGGGACCAGCCCAAGTCGAAGCCGTGGTCTATACGCCTCCGCCCGAGGTGGCCGCGCCTGAGCGCCTGCGCCTGCGGGATGGCCTCACCGCAGCTTCCAATGGCGATTGGACCGGCCTAGCGAGCCTGCGCGACAGAGCAACCGATCCATTGGTGCGCCGGATGCTGCAATGGCGCTGGGCGGCCTCCAATGACGCGCCACTCTATTTCAGCGACATCCGCCAAGCGCTCAATGACCTGCAAGACTGGCCGGGCCGCACAACGATGCGCGCACGCGCCGAGCAGGCCATTTACGATTCCCGCCTCTCGCCGAGCGAACGCATCACCTTCCTGCGTCAGGATGACGGACCTCTTACCGGCGATGGGCGTATCGCGCTTGCCATCGCTCTTAAAGATGCCGGCCAGCGTTCAGAGGCAGACCAAATCGCGCGCCAAGCTTGGCGCGAGGATTCCCTGTCCAGCACAGCCGAGCAACGGGCGCGCGATGAATTCTCGTCTGTCTTCAGCAACGCAGACTACGCCGCCCGCGTGGACATCCTGTTGTGGCGCGGGCAACGGACCGCCGCGCAGCGGCTCTATTCGAATCTTTCCTCCGCTGACCGCGCCGTAGCAGTCGCGCGCATCGCCATGCAGACGCGGCAGCGCCGCGGCATGCAGGCGGCTGTGGATGCAGTGCCGTCCTCGCGTACGAACAATCCCGGCTTCATGTACGACCGCGTCCAGTATCGCCGGCGCACCAACCAACCGGTCGATGCGATGATGCTCGCCGCCGAGATCGACGCCACGCTGGCGCCGGAAGCGGCGCGCGACGACATCTTCCGAGAACGTCGCCTTTATGTGCCGCGCGCCTTGCGCGCCGGCAATCCGCGCTTGGCATATCAGCTCGTATCCAATCACGGCCTTACGTCCGGTGAAGCCTTCGCCGACGCAGAGTGGCTCTCGGGTTGGCTGTCGCTGCGCTATCTTAGCCAGCCCCAACGCGCCGCAGAGCACTTCGCGCATTTGAGCGAAAATGTCTCGTCACCCGTCAGTCACTCGCGCGGGCTTTATTGGCAGGGGGAAGCCGCTAGCGCGCTCGGCCAGCGCGCCGAAGCCGAACTTTTCTATACCCAAGCAGCGCAGTATAATTTCACCTATTACGGCCAGCTCGCGGCAACGCGCGGCGACCGCAGCGCAGTCATATCACTGCCTGAAACGAGCCAAGTATCCGACACCGCTCGCTCGCGTTTCGAGAGCCGTGAATTGGTGCGCGCGCTGCGCCTGATGTCAGAAGTCGGCGCACAGCGTGATTTTGAATCGATCGCCTATTATCTCGACGACACGCTTGACGATCCGATGGAGCACGAATTGCTGGCGCAATTGGCGCGCGAGCAATCCTATTACCGGACCGCGCTACGCACGGCTAAGGCCGGGCTGTTCCGCAACGTGGTTGCTGTCGACGCCGCCTATCCGCTACTCGAACTGCCGCCGGTGGTACGCCAGAGCAACCGGCCCGAGCCTGCGTTCGTGTTCGCGATCATCCGGCAAGAAAGCGAGTTCGATGCGGGCGCCATCTCCAGCGCTAACGCCCGCGGACTAATGCAGCTCATTCCTTCAACCGCGCAAGCGCAGGCGCGCCGCGAAGGGATGAGCTATCAGCGATCGGCGCTGACCACCGATCCGCAATACAATATGACGCTGGGCGCGGCGCACCTCGCCGATCTCGTCGACGATTTTGGCGGCTCCTACGTGCTCGCTATCGCTTCGTACAATGCCGGCTCGGGCAATGCCCGCAGCTGGATCAATGATTGGGGCGATCCTCGTTCAAGCTCCGTGGATGTGGTTGACTGGATTGAGCTCATTCCGTTCGGCGAAACGCGTAATTACGTGCAGCGCGTGTTGGAGAATTTGCAGGTCTATCGCTATCGCCTGGCCGACACGCCGACGCCGATCATGCTGGAGCAGGATTTGCGGCGCGGTCGATAGAGCGCGAACGACCCGCGCGCCATTGTCCGGCGATCCGGGTTTGCTTGTCTTGTCTCCCGGATGGGAGCGGGGCGCGTGCTCCGCGCTTTATTTTTTAGGGTGCGCGATGCGTCTCCACACCGCGCTTTTGCGCGCTTCACGCGCCCCGTTGTGAGCGGCCGTTTTTCCCGGATGC
>JAUIJZ010000065.1 GCA_030430715.1 Alphaproteobacteria bacterium | reverse complement strand
GGCGCTGGCAACGCGCTCGATCTTGAGCGCCGCGCCGTGAATGCTGCCGCCGCCGTCAAAATCGACATAGGAATAATCGTAAATCGAGACGATCCCGGAGCCGAAGATGTCTATGCCGTGGGCGGACTGGGTCAGATCCACGCCGTTGATATAGGTCGTTGTGGTGCCGTTGACGTGAATATCGAACACGGCGCTCGTGATCGTTTGTTGCGGCGCTGTTTGCGCGAACGCATCATAGATGAACTCAAGCACGCGTACATAAGGCGTGCCGTTGGGGTCGCGCTCAATGAAGATTTGCGGCTGCGTTCCAGTTGGCGCAGGGGGTGGGGGCGTTACAGGCGGAGTGCCGCCTCCGCCCGTGCCGCCTCCAGTGCCGCCACCGCCGCCAGCCGCAGCGCCGCCGCCGCCTCCACCGCCGCCGCATGCAATAAGCAGTAGCGCAACAATCGGGACCAGCCGCCGCACGTTCAAAGTCATCATCCGCCTCATACCTGCCAGCGTGCGCCGGCCTAAAATGCAACGAACGGTTCCAGCGCGTCGGCGCCCGGTCATGTACAATTCGTTACGCAGCGAAATGAGTTAACGCGCATGACGCAGCGCGTCGAGCGCTACACAAATGTTTCACCTGCATCGGGAATTTGTGCTTTTGTATTTGTCATATGTCGATGCGTGGGTGTGCTCTCACACTCTTTGAGGCGTATCCGCGCGGCGGACTTCCCCTGAGGATCGACATTGCCGCTGCAAGCGTTGCGTGCGCGATTTCTACGAAGAGTGCAAAGCCGCTTTCGCCGCCTCGGAATCGCGCGCCATTTGCGCTTTGAGCGTTTCCGTATCGGCGAACGCCGCTTCGTCGCGCAGAAACGCGATCAGTTCGACTTCGACCGTCTCGTCGTAAAGGTCGCGGTCAAAGCCGAACACGTGCGCTTCGAGCAGCGGCTCGGGCAGGGCGCCCACGGTCGGGTTGACGCCAACGCTGGCCACGCCGTCGTGACGCGCCTGGCCAATGCGCACGCGCACCGCATACACCCCAAGCCGCGGCCGCTGATAGTCGCCCAGCGCGACATTGGCCGTGGCGAAGCCAAAGCCGCGCCCGCGCGCGAAGCCATGCTGCACGACGCCTTCTATGGCCCATGGCCGGCCCAGCATGGCGGCTGCGTTTTGCATCTCGCCGCTGGCGATAGCCGCACGGATGGCTGTTGAAGAGATGCGTCCGTCCTCGCCTCGCACAGGGCCGATCACGCTGACGCCAAAGCCATACTCTTCACCCAGCAGTTCGAGTTCCGTCACATCGCCCATGCGGCCGCGGCCGAAGCGAAAATTTTCCCCGACGCTGACATGCCGCGTGCCGAGGCTTTCGTGCAGAATCTGCCGTGCGAAATCGCGATGGCTCATCTCCGCGAGAGAATGGTCAAAGGCGATTTCAAACAATTCGGTCACGCCGAGCGCTTCAAGGCAGCGTGCGCGCTGCGTCGAACTCTGCAGCCGGAAATGCGGACCTTCGTCCTGAAAGTATTTGCGCGGATGCGGTTCGAACAGCGCTGTCCCCAGAATGCCGCCTTGGCTGCGCGCCGCGGCGATCACGGCCTGATGGCCGACATGTACGCCATCGAAATTGCCGAGCGCGATGCTCGCGCCGCGCGCATCTGTGGGGATGATGCTCGGGATTGTGAACGTACGCATCACACTTTCTCGCGCGGCCAGGGAGCGGTCTCAGGCGTGCGTTTCGCCGCTTTTATTGCGGTATCTTGAAGTGCTGGTCGTTCACTCATGATTAAGCGCTGCTTTACCGAAAATTTTCGTCTCTTTGCTAATCCTGATCATACGAAACGGCGTCATTGCCGAAAACGTCTCGCCGCCGGGCCGTCGCACCCCGGTTCGGCGGCGGGCGTTTCGATCCAGAACGCCGGCGGGGTATGCGGGAGTTAAGGCGCATGGCTGTGTCGATGTCGATGCCCATTTTGATCGTGGACGATTACAACACCATGATCCGGATTTTGCGCAATCTCCTGCGTCAGATCGGTTTCACCAATATTGACGAGGCCAGCGATGGCCGCACTGCCTTGGCCAAAATGCAGGCCAAGACTTATGCGCTGGTGATTTCCGATTCCGGCATGTCGCCCATGAGCGGCGTCGAGTTTCTGCGGCACGTCCGCGCCGATGAGCGGACCAGCCGCACCCCTGTGGTTCTGGTTGGCGATAGCTCCGATGAAAGCCTTGCCAGCGACGCGGGCGCGGCGGGCTGCCTGATCAAGCCGTTCAATGCTCAAATTTTGAAAACCAAGCTCGAACCGGTTCTCGGCGCGTTTTAAATCAGCGTAGGCATCACATAAGCGGCCTGTGCGCCTTCGAGGGCGAGGGCGGCTTCCACCTTTTTCGGATCGAGCGCGCCATCGGTGCTCAAGGCTTCGCCGTGCATGCCGCTGGCGATAAAGACGCAATCCAGCCCCTGCGCATTGGCCCCCGACACATCGGTGCCGACCCCGTCGCCGATGCAAACGATGCGCGCTTTGTCCACTGGCGCGCCGCGTAAAGCCTGGGCCTCGCGATAGGCAAGTTCGTAGATCGGCGCATAGGGCTTGCCGGCCATCACCACGCGTCCGCCAAGCGCCGCATAATCGCGTGCGATCGCCCCCGCGCACCAGACCAGATCGTTGCCGACCCGCACGACGATATCCGGATTGGCGCATAAGAGCTCAAGGTCGCGCGCGCGCGCCTCTTTCAGGATGCCGGCATAATCCTCCGGCGTTTCCCGGTCGTCGTGATTGAGCCCGGAGATGGCGAAGAACCCGGCTTCGGCAAGCTCCGAGCGTGCGAGACCCAGTCCCTCCCACAGCACCGCATCCTGTGGCGGTCCGATTTTGTACATCGGCCCCGGCGCGCGCGCGGACAATTCGGCGCGGATCGCATCTCCGGAAGTGACGATTCCATCATAAGCGTCGTCAGGCACGCCAAGGCGCGCGAGCTGACGCGGGATCGGGTCGCGCGGTTTGGGCACGTTGGTTAGCAGGATCACGCATTTTCCGGCGCGCCGGAGGCGCTGTAGCGCGGCGCTGGCTGCCGGAAAGCTCGCGCGTCCATTATGTACGACGCCCCACACGTCGCAGAAAAAGACGTCATAGCGGTCGGCGATGGCGTCGATGGTGGCGATGAACGCGCTCACGGTTTTGTCTCCAGCAGCGCCGCAATTTGCGCCGCGCTTGCCTCGGCATGTTCGGGCGCGGCGTCGAAGGGCGAGGTCAGCACAAGATCGGCGAAGGCGCGTTGTGGCGTCACGTGCAGCTCATGCATAGGGCGAACATGCGTGAAAAATTGTGTCAGCACCGCTCGCGGCGCGCGTCCGCGCGCCTCCGCGTCGCGGATGATGCGCCGGCCCAGGCGCAACGCTTCGTCGGCCTCGACAAATACTTTGACATCGAACAGCGCGCGCAATTCGGCCAATGCGAGCAGGTGGATGCCCTCTACGATCACCGTATCCGCGTGCGCGATGCGCTCCACCTGCGGCTGGCGCGTGTGTGTGACGAGATCATAGACCGGCTTGTCGAAGGCTTCGCCGCTCTTGGCCAGAGCGAGATGCGCGCGCAGCAAATCGTGCTCCTTCGCGGCCGGCGCATCGAAATTATAGAGCGCGGCGTTAAAGTCGCGCACAGTCGAGGCGCAACGATAATAATCGTCCTCCGCGATCACAACGGCGCCCGCGCCCAGACGGCGCGCCAGCGCTTGCGCCAAAGTCGTCTTGCCGGCGCCAGAGCCGCCGCTGATGGCCACGATGCGAGTCACGCCGCACTCATGCCGCGTATCGGCGCGCGCCACAACGCATCTGCGCGATCCTTAGCCCGCGGCGGCGTCAATCAATAGAAAGGCGCGGGTGGCTTCCGCCGTCATCGCGGCGCGTCCGCGTCCGATCTGTTCGGCAATGCGTGCGCCTTCATTGCGCAGGAAGAGCATGACTTCGTGATTGGCCTGTGCGTCACGAGCTAGAAATTCCGAGAGCTTGTGCGTCGCGTCGGGGGCTGCGTCGCGCACGGCGCGGCGGCGCGCCTGGGTGCCCGAGCGCGCGCGTTGGGCGATCCGTTCCAGCGCCGAGGGAGAAAAGACGTTGGCGAGCGTGACATCAGCTTGCGCGAGCGTGTCCGTGATCGGGAGTGGGCGCGAGGGCGCATAAGAGCGCGGCTCGGAAATCTGGTGCTGCAATTGCGCCACCGGATCGCGCGTTCGGCCGCGCGCGGGCGCTTGCGCGGCGGGTGCTTGTTCTTCCTGCTCCACATTCGACATCAGATCGCGCCAGGTCCATTCCGTGGCTGGCGGGCGCTCGCCGAATGGCGCTTCGTTGCGCGATGGCGGAGGCGGCTCCGGTTCGGCGCGGCGTGCGCGCGTGGGCGGCGGGCCTTCAAGCGGATCGGTTTCGTCGCGCCAGGACGGTTCGCGCGTGCGCTGTGGCGGCTCGCTGCGCCGCCGCCGCCGAGGCTCTTCCTGTTCTTCCTCGACGGCGTGGCGTGCGCCCACGGCCGCCGCGCGCGCGGCTTCCGCTGCGTCGCGGAGGCGCTCAAGCGCGATCGCGGCTTCGCGTTCCACGGTGGCGGCTTCGCCGCGAATGAGGTCGGCGGCGCGCTTGGCGTCATCGACGGCGCGTGTGGTTGTGTCGCGTACCGCGCCGGCGGTGGAGTTCGCGGCCAGCGTCGCCGCTTCCGCCGATTGGCGCGCCGCATCGGTGAGGCTGGTCGCTTTCGCCAGCACGTCCAGTGCGGTGGACAACGCGGTTTCCAACCGCAGTGCGGAATCCGCGCTCGCTTGCGCCGCGCCGGAGAGATGCTGCGTGCGATCGGTGATGAGCGCGGCGGCGGCGCCGAAAGAGGTGAGGCGATGGTCGAGCGCTTGATCGGCGGCGCGCACTTCGGCTTCGGCCAGGCGCGCGGCTTCGGAGATCGAGCTGGTATGGCGTGAAATGGAATCGCCGATCGTCTGCGCTTGATTGGTCAGATCGCGCGAGATGCGCAGCAATTCCTCGCGTTCGCGCTCCATGCCGGAAATCATCTGATTAGCGCCGGCCTTGGCCTGATCGCTCATCTGATCGACCGCGTTGGCTTGCCGCGCGATCAATCCTTCCACTTCGCGAATCCGCGCCACCGTTTGTTCGAGCGCGCGGTCCAGGGAGGAGATTTCCTCACGCACGCTGATCGCCAGTTTGCGCGTGGACTCTTCGGCGCTTTGCTCGGGATTGAGCAGCCGGTCGGCGGCGTCGGCGAGGCGGCGTGCTTCGGCGCGCGCCTGGGCGCTTTCGCGGGCGGCGGCGCCGGAGAACCAAGCCATCAGCGCCGGCAGCAGCACGGCGGCGGCGAGCGCGCCTTGTTCGATGGGGCGAAGGGCGGCGATGCCGGCTGGGCCCAGCAGGGCCAGGGCGGCGATGCCGGCGCCGATGATCCACAGCACGCCGACCGCCAGAGCAAGGAGGCCAACGAGTGCGCCCGGTTTGCGCGTGTCCTGCGCGGGGAGATCCATGTGCGGCTATCCAGCAAAATCGCGCGCCCACCGGCGCATAACTTGGTAAACGTGAACGCAAGAAATTGGGCCAATCAAGGGCCGTCCGCAGCACTTTGGTTCGTTTGAAGCCGGTTTGGCGAACCTCCGGTCTCGCGCGTTCGCTCGATGGGGAAAAACCGCGCTTGACGTAGCCCGGCACAGCGCTACTTTGCGGGTGATGTTACAACATAACACAGTCCAGAGCGCCCCTCGCGCCGGGCGGCGGGCGCATATCGCCCACGCCGCTCTGATCGGGTTGCATGCGCTGTGCTGTGGCATGCCGGCGGTCGCGGTTCTTGCGGCTGCGGTTGCTGGAGCGACATCCAGCGTGGCGCTTTTTTCGGAATCCGTAGGCTTCCTGCATGGCGCGCTGCACGCTCACGAGATTTGGATTTTGGCTATGTCGGCCTTCCTCGTGCTGCTCGGGGGCGTGCTTGAGCTGAGTGCGCGGCGGGGTGGGGCGCGGCGCGGCTTTCCCTGGCTCTATGCGTTCTCCATTGCGTGTTTTGTGGCCAATGTCGCCATTCTCGGTTTGCATCGCGGCTAGCTGATTAGCGCTTAGGTTTCAGCAGGTGCAGCGCCAGGGCGCGGAAGCGGCGCACGGCGTCGCCATTGGCGTTTTCGCGCCGTAACGCGCGTTGCAGCGCCATACCCTCCAATGTCGCCAGCAGCGTTTCCGCAATTTCACGCGCGGCCAGCGCCGGATAGATTTCTCGGGCTTCTTGAGCGCGTTCAATGGCTTGGGTCATGCGCGCCAGTGCGGCTTGATCGCGTTCGCGCAGCGCCTGCGCAAGCAATGGATCGCGGCAGGCTTCGGCCCAGATATCGGCCAGCAACGCGGCATCGCCGTCGCTGTCGAACGCTGTGAAGAAAGCCTGCGCCAGCTCCGCTAGCGCCTCGACCAGCGCGTCACTGCCGCTGAGCCGGTCCAGCAACGCTTCCGCTTCGGCGCGTGCATCGAGCGCGATCGCGGTAATGATTTCTGTTTTGGAATCGAAATAACGGTAGAGCGCGCCAGGGCTGATCCTGGCTTCGGCGCATATTTCCTCCACTGTCGTGTGGCGAAAGCCCCGCTCCCGGAAACAATAGCGGGCGGCTTCCAGGATTTGCCCGCGGCGGCGGGCGGGGAGGGCGGGGTCTGCGAGGCGCGGCATGGAATCGGCCAAGGATACGGGATTTTCGCCGCCATGGCGCCCGTCGCTTTAGCCTTCCTTCACCCTACGCTGGCAGCGTGAGGCCGGGGAGTTTTGGACCCCGCGCAGCGGGCATTTTCATGTCGCATACGCCGATCCCGTCACTGTCGGACGCGGCCGACACGCGCCGGCGCGAGTTGCCGGCGTCTTTGGCGCTCATGTTGCTCACGGGCGGCCTCGCGGCCGCCATCATGGGCGGCGGCGCGCCGGTGGCGTGGGCGGCGATCATGTCGGTGCTGCTCATTTGCGATACGGAGCTTTATCGCCGCCTTGATGCCGCCGAGCGTGAGCTGAACGCGCGCACAATCGGCTTGCTCGCTGCTTGGGCGTTTTTCTACTCGGCGTTTTATGCGGTGTTGCCCATCGCGCTATGGCTTGATGGACAAGCCGCAGGCGCCGCCGCTGCAATGGTGCTTTGGGTGGCCGGTGTTGTACGTCATTTCAGCCGCGGCGTATCCGGCGCTTTGCCGGTCGCCTTGGCGGGCGCCGCGCCGCCGGCGCTCGCGCTGTTGGTTTCGCCCTTGATGATCGCCGCCATGGGCGCGCAGCCCGATTGGAATGTCGCGATCATCGCCGCCGTGGGCGGGGGCGCGCTGATGGCATACGTTACTTTCGCGCGTTTGAGCGCCAGCGACGCCGAGCGCGCGTTGCGCGAAGCCAAGGAAAAACAAGGCTTATCGGAATCGCTTGCGCTTTTGATGTTTGAAGCGGGCGAGGTCGTCGCGGTCATGGTCGACGTCAATGGCCGTGTCGTTACGATGAGCCGGGCCATGCGCGCGATCATTGGCGCCGATGCGGTCGGCAAACTTTTCACGGACGTATGTCCATGGAGCGGCGCGCGTTGGCGTGAAAGCTTTTCGCGCGCTTTGAGCGGGCAAACCGTGCGCGTGGAAGAGGATCGGGTTGGCGAAGGCGAGACCGCGCGCTGGTATCGATGGCTCGCAAGCCCGTGGCGCTCGGAAAACGGTGAGATCGGCGGCGCCGTCGCGTATGGCGGCGAGATCACCGACCTTGTCAGCGCCCGTAATGCCGCCGCCGCGAATGACGAGCGCTTGCGCGTTGCGCTCGCCGCGGACCGAAGCGTGATCTGGGAGTTCGACGCCAGCAATAGAAAGCTTTCTTGGTGTGGCGATCCTAAGCCGATTTACGGCGAATTAGCGCCGCAAGAGGCGAGCGTTGAAGCGTTCACTCAGCTATCCCCCGATGAGGGCGCGCAGGTGTGCGAAGCGGCGCGCGAGGCGACAGCCCATGGCGGCAGCTTCGAACACAAAATGCGTGGGCCGGATGGCGGCGATTTGTGGCTTCAGGTCTCGTCGTATGCGTTCACCGATCCCGGTACGGGCGCGCAAAAAGTTGTTGGCCTGAGCAAGGACATCACTGCGCGCAAGCGGGATGAAGAGCGTTTTCTCGCGGCGATGGATCGCGCCGAAGCGGCGCTCCGCGCCAAGCGCGCCATGCTCATGCAGGCCGGCGCAGAGCCCGTTGAGGCGCCGCCGCCGCCCGCTGACGGCATCGGCGTTTCAGAAATGTTCGAGCGCTTGGAAGCGTTGCAGGAAGAAATGTCGGCGCGTGACGGGCTTTTGGCTGAAACGCTGGAATCCTTGCGCGCGACGCGTGAAGCGGCCGAAGCCGCCAGCATGTCCAAGTCCAATTTCCTCGCCAGCATGAGCCACGAGCTGCGCACGCCGCTCAACGCCATTATCGGTTATTCGGAGATGCTGAGCGAAGAAGCCGAAGCCGAAGGGCGCACGCACGACGTCGCGGACATTCAGCGTGTTCTCCATTCGGCGCGTCAGCTTCTGCATCTCATTAACGGCATTCTCGATCTGTCAAAGATCGAAGCGGGGCGCATGGATATTGCTCCGGCTGATTTCGATGTCGCGCGCCTCGTGGAGGAAGCAGTCGAAACAGTCGGTCCTAGCGCGGAGAAGAATTGCAACACGGTTGAAACCGAGATCGCCGCCGATGTGGGCGCCGCTCATAGCGACGCTTTCAAGTTGAACCAATGTCTGCTGAACCTGTTGTCGAATGCGATGAAGTTCACCCGCGGCGGACGTGTTGGCGTCAAGGTTTGGCGCGATGAGCGGGAAGGGCAAGATTGGCTGCACATCGCCGTGTCGGATACCGGCGTGGGGCTGTCGCAGGAGCAGCAGGCGCGCCTGTTCGAAGCGTTCATGCAGGCCGATGCTTCGACGTCGCGCGTATATGGCGGCACCGGCCTGGGGCTCGCCATCACGCGGCGCATCATGCGTTTGCTGGGCGGAGATATTTCGGTGCAAAGCGCGCCGGGCGAAGGCTCGACGTTCACTTTGTCCTTGCCCGCGCAGGCGGCGGGGCGGGTTGAGCGCGAGGCTGCCCCGGCATTGGATGAGGGCGCGCAGCGTCTTGTACTTGTTATTGAAGACGAGGCGACGGCTCGCGATCTCACGGAGCGCGCGCTTTCCCGGCTTGGTTTCGCTGTCCGCGGCGCGCCGACCGGCGGTGAAGGATTGGCGCTGGCGCGCGCCCTCAAACCATCGCTGATCGTTCTGGACATCAATCTGCCCGACATGAGCGGCTGGGATGTCATGGCGGCGCTGCGGGAAGATTGCGCGGACATACCCGTGATTATTCATTCCATCGACGACGAGCGCACGCGCGCGCGCAGCGCCGGCGCTTGCGAATTGCTCGTAAAGCCCGCTGACCGTGACGTGCTGGCCGCTGCAGTGCTGCGGTTTGCGCGCACGCCTGAACCACCGGCCTCGGCGCAGCCGACGCTTTCACAAACATTTGCGAAGACCGCCTAGGAGCCTCCCCAATGCGCATCCTTATTGCCGAAGATCATCCCGACAATCGCGAGATGCTCACCCGCCGCCTCGAGCGGCGCGGATATGAAGTGCATTGCGCCGAAAACGGCGCGGAAGCGGTGGAGATGGCGCAAACCTGCGCGCCGGACCTCATCCTCATGGATATCTCCATGCCGGTGATGTCGGGCATCGACGCGACGCGCGCGCTCCGCGCCATGCCCGGCGTAAGCGATGTTAAGATCGTGGCGCTGACGGCGCACGCGATGGAAAGCGCGCGCCGCGAGTGCATGGAGGCGGGATGCGATGATTTCGCCACCAAGCCCGTAGATTTCGCCGGTTTGGTCGCTTTGATCGAGAAGTACACGGCTTCCAGCGCGCCGCGCGCCTGAGCATGGTTAGCGGCGCGTCAACGCTGCTACAAATTCTCTGCAAAATAATTGAGCTGCGAGGCCTTCGTATTAGCGGGGCCGCAACCTTACCACGGTAAACTCCCCCGCAGGTATAGGTGTGGAAGCGGCGGAGAAGCCGGAATGTCCTCGGCGCATGGCGGTGAGGGCGCGTCGTCAATGACGCGCCTCGGCCGTATTCTCCTGGTCGATGATCAGGCGCAGAATCGCGACATGCTTGGTCGCCGCTTGGAGCGGCGCGGCTACGATGTTGTACTGCGCGAAAGCGCCGTCGGCATCGAAGAGGTCATTCTCGAAGAAGAGATCGAGCTCGTTCTGCTTGATTGGATGATGCCGGAGCGGTCTGGCCAGGATGCGCTCGTCGGCATTCGCACGCGCTACGACGCCGAGCACGTTCCCGTCATCGTCGTCACCGCGCTCGACGATAGTGATGTCGTTTCCACCGCGCTCGAAGCCGGCGCCAACGATTATGTCTGCAAGCCGATCGATTTGCGCGTTCTGACCGCGCGCGTAAAGGCGCAGTTGGATCGCCGCCAAGCCGTGCTGGCTCTCGACGCGATCCGCAACGATCTTGAGCGCACGGTGCAGGAGCGCACGCAGGATCTCGTCAAGGTCAATGAAAGTCTGTTCGCCGAGATCGGCGAGCGCGAAGCCGCCGAGGCGCGCGCGCAATCTCTGGCGCGCCACGATCCGCTGACCGGCTTGGCCAATCGCCGCCATTTCCTTGAGGAATTGGAGCGGCGTCTGGCGCTGGTCGGCGAGGAGGAGGATGCGTTCGCGCTCATGTATGTCGATCTCGATCGCTTCAAGCCGATCAATGACGTGCATGGCCATGCGATTGGCGATCAATTGCTTCAGGTGATCGTAACGCGTTTGTCCGGCTGTATTCGTGACGACAGTTTCGCTGCGCGTTTGGGCGGCGATGAGTTCGCTATCCTGCTGGAAGACCCGCAAGGCCGTGAAGGCGTGGGCTCAGCGGCCCGCCGTATTCTCAATGAATTGTCGGCGCCGATCCTGATCAATGGTTTGAAGTTGACTGTCGGTGCGTCCATCGGCGTTTCGCTTTGCCCGCGCGACGGTCGTCTCGCCGCTGATCTCATGCAGCGTGGCGACGCGGCCATGCTGCGCGCCAAGGAAGAGCGCGGCGCCTTCAAGTTTTTCGACTCCAGCATCGATGAAGAGTTGAAGTGGAAAGCCGCTCTTGAAGCGGAATTGCGCGCGGCCATTCCCAATGGCGACATCGTGCCGTATTTCCAGCCGGTCGTGCGGCTCGACACCGGCGCCTTGGCCGGCTTCGAAGTGCTCGCGCGCTGGCCGCATCAGCAGCGCGGCATGATCCCGCCCGCTCACTTTATCCCGGTGGCGGAAGAGGCCGGGCTCGTGGACGCTATGTTCTGGGCGTTGCTCGCGCGGGCATGTGAGAAAGCGCTGGCGGCGCCCGGCGATTTCATGCTCGCTGTCAACATTTCGCCGAGCCAGGTGCGCGACCAATGGTTTCCTGAAAAGGTGCTGCGCACCTTGCAGGAGACGGGTTTTCCAGCGCAGCGTCTTGAAATTGAAGTGACGGAAAGCGCGATGATCGGCGACGTGCAGCGCGCCAAGACATCGCTCATGTCGCTCAAGAACCAGGGCGTCAAAATCGCGCTGGACGATTTTGGCACCGGTTATTCGTCGCTCTTCTTGCTGCGCGAATTGCCGATCGACAAAATCAAAATCGACCGCTCCTTTGTCGCCGCCATGGCGACCGACCGTGAAGCGTCCACGATCGTTCGCGCGCTGGTGGGGCTTGGCGGCGCGCTAGGGCTCAAAGTCACCGCTGAGGGCGTCGAGGAGCGCGGCACCGCCGAGAGTCTTGAAGCGATCGGTTGCGAATTTGCGCAGGGCTATCTCTACGGTCCGGCAATCGCCGCCCCGCACTATGAACCGCAAGCCCTGCGCAAAGCCGTTTAGTCCGCGTAGGCGAACCAGACGTTCGGCTCGACATACTTACCGACGCCGCTTTCAAGCTCGATCGACACCGGCGCCAGGGCGCCGTCAATGGCGTAGTCGCCGGTGCGGTTGAACGTGCGTCCCGTCCAGGTTTCCCAGAACGCAACCGGCTCCTCGACCACCATCGAGCGCTGAGCTTCGCCGACAATGCGGCCGCCGGCTGCAAGGTGGCTGCGCAGCCAAGGGTCGTAGGTGCGGCCTTTTTCGTCGGTCCAGCCGATATATTCGCTCATCGGCACATTCGGGTATTTCCATTTCGCCGTGGGGCGCACTGGAATGACGACGCCGTCGAACCCGCACTGGTCGGCGATCTCGCGCATGGCCTTGATCACCAGGCGCGCCAACCCCTTGGAGCGGTGCACTTGCGGCACCGAGATGCCCAAGCCGCCGAGCATGTTCGGCGGGGCGTCGGCGCGCCAGGCGGATTCCACGATCCAATCCCATCCCTCGGAAGGCAGGCGGGACGTGTCATCACAATAAAAAGGCACGGAGCAGCCGATGGCGACCGGGTAGCCGGTGTCCTCGTCCACAAGGCAGACCTGGAAATCTGCGTAGCGTTCCAGCAGCTCGTCGTAGTGCCGGAAGTGCGCACGGGTGAAGTGCAGATAACCCAGTGCGTTCCAGGAGGATTGCTCAATGGCAATCGCCGCACGCTTCAATGCATCGCCGTCAGCTCTAGTCTTAACGACATACCGCGACATGAGGATTCCCTCTCTCATTAACCATTATTTCCGCGAGCCAAGAGAAAGGGGCGCGAGTTCGCGCCAAACGCTATGCCCCAGCCGCGCGCTCCCTAATAAAGGGTAAAAACAAAAAGCTCAATCCCTAAACTGTATTTAGGAAGTTTAATATATATGGTTAACGAGCACTTGCGCTGGCGCTAGTAATAACTTCCCAGGAATATGGTTAGTAACGCCTAAGTAAAAAACCCAGAATGGCGGTAACGCAATGTTGGGGATATCGTGTGTATACCTGATGCTGACGTTTTGAATTTGTATTTACGTTGGCCTAACCATGATCCTTACAGGACTTCGTTCGGCGGGTTACAAGGGTGACCTAAGTCGTCTCACAATGTTGATTGGTGGCGCGCTGGCTTTCTTTGGCGCGTTGCTGCTCGTGGTCGTTGCCTATGCGGGCTGGTCGGCGAACCGGACCGCCGTCGAGCGCGAGCGCCAATTGGTTGACAACGCGCTGGATCAGGCTGTCAGCCGCATCCTCAACGAAGAGAAGGCGATCGCTTGGTGGGACGATGCGGTCCTGAATGCGCAGATGCGTCCGCTCGATATTGAGTGGATCGAGACCAATTTCGGCGTCTATTTCTACGAGACCTTCGGTCACGACGAGATTTACTTGGTCGATGGCGACAACCATCCGATTTACGCCAATCTGGCCGGAGAATTTCAGCAGGACGCGGCGGGCGCCTATGAGCACCGCGCGGACGTTTTGGATCAGATTGTCCGTGCCGCGCGTGGCGTTCGCGACGCAGGGTTGCGGGTGCGCGACGGTGCTTTCACCGCCGACCAGGAGCGTTATTCCTACCTTTTGGGGGCAGGTGACGCCGGCTGGAGCGGGCACATCATGATGGTGGATGGCGCGCCGGCCGTGGTTAGCGCCATGGCGATCGTGCCGAGTGTTGACGCCGATACTTTGGTTGGTCAGCCGCACCTCATGGTGTCCGTTGTGCGCATGGACGAAGATTTCATGGTGTCGGTTGGCCGCACGCTACTGATGCCTGACCTGACTTTTTCCTCCGCGCCGGCTGGTGCGGATGGCCTTGTCTCGAATGAGTTCGTGGCTGACGATGGCGCCGCCCTCGGCTATTTGAATTGGACGCCGCGCCGGCCGGGCCGCACGCTGCTCCTCTTTATTTTGCCATTGGTTGGCATTGGCCTCATCGGCGCGGGCATGCTCACCGCGACCATGATCCGCCGCTTGAAGCGTGCGTCCGGCGAATTGGCTGACCGCGAAGCGCAATCGCGCCACGAGGCGCTGCATGATGCGCTGTCGGGCCTGCCGAACCGGCACCATTTCGTGCAGAACCTGCAGCAATCGCTCGATGAGCTGATCCAATCGCGCAACAATGGCCGCGTCGTGGTTGCTTACATCGACGTAGATCGCTTCAAGGACATCAACGACACGATGGGGCACCAGGCGGGCGATACGCTCATCATGGCTGTCGCTGAGCGTCTGGGCGGCGTGATTGGGCCTGCCGACTTTCTTGCGCGCTTCGGTGGCGATGAGTTCGCCGTGATGCGCCGCGCAACAGACGAAGCCGACGCCCGCGCTCTGGTCGAATGTCTGCGTGACGCCTTCGATGAAGGGTTCGAAGTCTGGGGTCAGCATGTGCGCATGACCGCTTCGATCGGTGTGGCTATCGCGCCGGATCACGGATTGTCTCCGGAAGAGCTGATGCGGCACGCCGACATCGCGCTCTATCAGGGCAAAAATCAGGGCCGCGACCGGGCCATGTTCTTCAGCGCCGAGATGGCCGCCGAGGTCGAGCAGCGCCGCGAAATCGAACTCGACCTGCAAGTGGCGATCGAAGGCGGCGAGTTGCGTCTTCATTATCAGCCGCTTGTGTCCTGCGCGAATGGCCGCATCACCACGGTTGAGGCTTTGCTGCGCTGGACCCATCCGCAGAAGGGCGAAATTTCTCCAGGCGTGTTCGTGCCGATCGCGGAGGAGGCGGGCCTCATGCCGGCGCTTGGCGCATATGTGCTGCGCCGCGCTTTTGAAGAAGCGACACGCTGGCCGGATCTCGACGTCGCCATCAACCTATCGCCAGTTCAATTCCGCCATGTCGATTTGGTCGAGCTGCTGCAATCTTTGATAGCCGAGCACGGCGTCAATCCGCGCCGCATCGTGCTTGAGGTCACGGAAGGCGTGATGATGGAATCGACCGAGCGCAATCGCGAAATTCTGAACGCGATCCGTTCGCTCGGCTTCAAGATCGCGCTGGACGATTTCGGCACCGGCTATTCGTCGCTGCGCTATCTGTGCGATTTCCGCTTCGACAAGATCAAAATCGACCGCGCCTTCGTCACCGGCATCAATGAGCGCAAGCGCGCCATGACCATCATCCAATCGGTGGTTACGCTGGGCCGTGGTCTTGGCATGGAGATCGTCGCCGAGGGCGTGGAGACCGAAGCCGAAGCCTCCGTGATGCGTCTTGTTGGCGTGACAGAATTGCAGGGCTTCTTCTTCTCGCGCGCCGTTCCGGCGGAAGAGATTGAGCGTCTTCAGCGTGACTTTGCCGTTGCCAATGCGCCTTCGGATGCAACGCCTGCCGCGATTGCAGATTTGCGTAGTCTGCGCCGCGTCTAAGGCAACCTAAGCCAGTCTGATTTCACGCAGCCGCTGCATCAGAAAATCCTGCGCGCTGATCGGCGCCGGATAGCGGTTCGGGTTGTCCGGCGTGATGCACGAAGGCAGCGTTTCGATCCTGAAATCCGGCGCGAAGTGCAGGAAGAACGGGATTGAATAGCGGGGCAGGTGCGCGCGTTCCGGCGCGGGATTGACGACGCGGTGCGACGTCGAGCGCAGCACGTGATTGGTCAGCCGTTGCAGCATGTCGCCGACATTGACCACCAACGCCCCCTCAGGCGGATCGACGTCGATCCATGCGCCTTCGCGCGTCAGCAATTGCAGGCCCGCTTCCTCGGCCCCCAGCAGCAGCGTAATGACATTGATATCTTCATGCGCTTCGGCGCGCACGCCTGCGGCTTGCGGCGGCGTCGGCGGGTAGTGCAACAAGCGCAGCACTGAATTGCCGTCGCGCACGGCGGGCGCGAAAAAATCCTGCGGCAGTTTCAGAAACAACGCGATCGCCTGCAGCAATTCCAGCCCAAGCGCGTCGAGCGCCGCATAGAGCGCTTTCACATCGCTTTGAAATGTTGGGACCTCGCGCGGCCAGATATTGACTGGCATGTGCGCGGCATAGGCGTGGCCGGGCGGCAGATCGCGGCCCACATGCCAGAATTCCTTGAGGTCGACCTGCGCTGCGCCCTTCGCGGCTTCAACGCCGAACGGCACATAGCCGCGCTGCCCGGCGCCGCCGGCGATGTGATAGGCGCGCTTGGTTTCCTCCGGCAGTGCGAACAGCGCCTTCGCCGCATCGAGCGCGCGCGTGATCATCGCCGGGTCGAGCCCGTGATCACGCACGATCGCAAAGCCGAACCGCGCGTAAGACTCTCCCAGCGCGCGCGCGAAAACATGCGGTTCGCTGCGCCAATCGCGCATGGTAAGGGCGGGGAGGGCGGCGAGACTCATGGCGCAATGCTCGCGCCTATCGGGTTTGCGCGCAACGGGCAGCGTCAATCCGAAGCGGGCGAACTCGCAATGCGCGCGGTCTGAAGCCCTGGAGCGCGGCCAACGCCATGGAAGCTGGCCGTCCGAAAATACGCGGAGAGATCGCGCTCTATCCGCCACCCATTTCCGGATGCGCCCGTCCGGGAATGGATAAAGCGTGCGCTTGTACAAAAATCTATCCGACCGGCTTCAGCCCGCGCCTATCATCCCCTTGCCGCACACGGGAGATTTCGAAGACGTCCGATAACTTTGGGATGTGCGGCAAACGGTTGGTGTGGTGAGTGCGGCGGTGAAAGCCGAAGCATTCTGAAAATCTGCTCGGTGGGGATGCAAACCAC
>JAUIJZ010000064.1 GCA_030430715.1 Alphaproteobacteria bacterium | reverse complement strand
CGTCCAATTTCATAGCCAAATTTGCGAGCTTTGCTTTTGTCTCGCTTATTCTCGCGATGATGCTGGTGATCTTGTTCGGTGCACAAACGACCCAAATGGGCCTGATTGACCGTCTCCGTGAAATAGAAAGCGCCGGCGAAATCACAGCTGCTGGACGCGCCGTGTTGGCCAACGCCCAGCCAGACACGCCGTTCAGTCATCTGCTCGGCGTGAGCTATAGCGTTGACGCTATTGTTCGCGTCTTTTTGTGGATTGGCCTTGGCGTTGTTTATCTGGGCCTTGCGTATCTCACATTCCTACACCGCTGGACGCCTGACGCGATCCCCGTTTCGATCGAGAAGAGACCATGACTCAAATCACCATGCCTGCACTCTCGCCCACAATGGAGGAGGGCAATCTCACGAAGTGGCATGTGAAGGCGGGCGATACGATCGAACCCGGCCAAGTCATCTTCGAGATTGAAACCGATAAAGCGACGATGGAAGTCGAAGCCGTTGATGAAGGCGTGATCGGCGAGATCCTTGTCTCTGAGGGCTCGCAAGGCGTGAAGGTCAACACGCCGGTGGCCACGTTGCAGGGGGATGGCGCGGCGGCGCCGGCGGCGAAGCCTCAAGCAGAACCTGCGGCGAAGGCTGAAGCGCCTGCGGCTCCGGCGGCGCAAACCAGTGCAGCCCCAGCGCCGAGCGCGAAGCCTGCTGATGGCGAGCGCATCTTCGCGTCGCCGCTTGCTCGTCGATTAGCGAAGGAAAAGGGCATCGATCTTTCCGGCCTTCAGGGCAGTGGGCCGCATGGGCGCATCGTGAAAGCAGACATCGAAGCGGCGAAAAGCGCGCCCAAAGCTGAGAAGCAAGAAGCGCCTGCCGCCGCGCAATCAGATTCGCGTGCGCTCACGCGCGGCGCCGGTGCGCCTGCGCAAGCGCCGGCACCGTACAAGCCGCTGGAAAGCTATGGCATCCGCCAAGGCAGCTACGACCTGGTGCCACTGGATTTGATGCGCAAAACCATCGCCAAGCGCATGACGGATTCTTTCCGCGATGTGCCGCACTTCCCGCTCACGGTCGACATTGAGATCGATCAGCTTTTGAAAGCGCGCGGTGAGATCAATAAGCGCTTCGGCTCCAATGGCGTGAAAGTCTCCGTCAATGACATGTGCATCAAGGCGGCGGCGCTGGCGCTAAAGCTGGTGCCGGAGGCGAACGCCAGTTTCACGCCTGATGGCATCGCCATGCATCATCATGCCGATGTCGCGGTTGCGGTGGCGATTCCGGGCGGTCTCATCACGCCGATCATCTGGGCCGCCGAAACCAAGGGCCTCGCACAGATCAGTCATGAGATGGGGGATCTGGCAGACCGCGCGCGCAAGAAGAAGCTCAAGCCCGAGGAATATCAGGGCGGCACGTTCTCCATCTCCAACATGGGCATGATGGGCGTGAAGCATTTCGCGTCGATCATCAACGAACCGCACGGCATGATCATGTCGATCGGCGCGGGCGAAAAGCGCCCGGTGGTGAAGAATGATGCGCTCGCCATCGCCACGGTGATGACCGTCACCGTGACGTGCGATCACCGCGTGGTCGATGGCGCGCTCGGCGCGGAATTCCTGAAAGCCTTCCGAGGTCTGCTTGAAGACCCGATGGCGATGCTGTTGTAAGCGCGTGCGGCTATTGCCGTAGCCGCCCGACAAAATCCGCGAACGTATCCACGAAGCCGCTGAGCAGCTTGCGCAGACCTTCGTCCGCGACATCGCCATCAATGAAGTGACCGTCCTTGTACTGGAGATAAATCTCCGGATTGCCGAGCACGTGCATGCCAATGGCGGTCAAGACGCCGCGCAATTGCATCTGCGCCACTGCTGTACCAATGGCGCCCGGCGTCGCGCCGACGATGGCCGCTGGTTTGCCCGGCCATACGCTCTTGCCCCAGGGCCGCGAGCCCCACTCGATGGCGTTCTTGATGCTGGCGGGGAAGGAGCGATTGAATTCGGGGCTGACAAACAGAACCGCGTCGGCGTCGGCGATCTTTTTCTTAAAGCGCACGACCGGGGCCGGGAGGTCGTTTTCCTGGTCCTGGTTGTAATGGGGGAGGTCGCCCAGTTCGAGAATCTCGAACTCCAGCTTGCCCCGCGCGAGCCGGCTTAGGCCCTCGGCCAGCTGGCGGTTGATCGAGCCCTTGCGCAGGCTGCCGACGAGAACGGCGACTTTGGCGGTCATTTTCTTTCCCCTGGTAACACTTAGTAACTAGGCCTATATGCGAGCCTATGGACAAGGCTCAAGAACGCACATCCGCCAAACCAGGGCACAACGCTGTGACCTTGCAAAAGGTCTCGGACCCCCAATCGCATGACTGCCGGGCGGTCAGCGCCATCCTCTCCCGCATCGGTGACAAATGGAGCGTGCTGATCATCTCCCGGCTGGGGGAGGGGCCTAGAAGGTTTAACGAAATCAAGCGGATCATCGGCGGCATCAGTCAGCGCATGCTGACGCTTACGCTTCGCAATCTGGAGCGGGACGGGCTCATCAGCCGCACCGTGACACCCACCGTGCCGCCCCGAGTGGACTATGCTCTAACCGAGCTTGGCCGCGACCTTTTGGGGCCTGTGACGGCCCTTAGTCAGTGGGCGATCACACATCAGGGCTGCATCGAGGCGGCGCGAAACCGGTTTGACTCCCATGAAGGGGCTGAAGCGCCGCACCAGGAGCGCGTTTCGGCTGGTTGACGCGGCATTTCGCCCCGCTATAAGTCCCGCTCTTCGCGAACACCCGACGCGATGTCCACCCGTCTGACTAGCCGGGCGGCGTCGCGCCTATTGCATTTTTACTGCGTTTTGGAGCCCCGCCACATGGCCCGTATTGCCGGCGTCAACATCCCGACCCAGAAGCGCGTCGTCATTGCGCTTCAATATATTCATGGGATCGGCAAACAGTACGCCAAAGAAATCTGCGAGAAGGTGAGCATTGCTCCTGAACGCCGCGTTGGCGAACTGACGGACGCTGAAGTTCTCCAGATCCGCGAAACCATCGACCGCGACTACACCGTCGAGGGCGATCTTCGCCGTGACACCGCAACCAACATCAAGCGCCTTATGGACCTCGGTTGCTATCGCGGGCTTCGCCATCGCCGTGGTCTGCCTGTGCGCGGTCAGCGCACGCACACCAATGCACGCACGCGCAAGGGCCCCGCGAAGCCCATCGCTGGCAAGAAGCAAGCTAAGAAGTAGGATCAGCGCCCCATGGCCAAGGAATCAACGCGCGTTAAGAAGCGTGAGCGCAAAAACATCGTCACGGGCGTGGCGCATGTGCATGCGTCGTTCAACAACACGATGATCACCATCACCGACGCGCAAGGCAATGCAATCTCGTGGTCGTCAGCCGGCGCGATGAACTTCAAAGGCTCGCGCAAGTCTACGCCGTACGCCGCGCAGGTCGCCGCCGAAGATGCCGGCCGCAAGGCTATGGAGCATGGCATGCGCACGGTCGAAGTGAACGTGTCGGGTCCGGGTTCTGGCCGTGAAAGCGCGCTTCGTGCGCTTCAAGCCATCGGCTTCACGGTTACGTCGATCCGCGACGTCACCGCCATTCCGCATAATGGATGCCGTCCGCCCAAGCGTCGCCGCGTCTAAATTTCAGTTGGGCTGCGCGCTCTGAGCGCCGCGCCTTCCACGATTGGATTGAACTATGATGTCGATTGAAAAGAATTGGCTGGAGCTCATTCGTCCGAAGAAGCCGGTCGTTGAGCACAGCTACGATCCCTCTAAGCGCGCCACACTGGTCGCTGAACCGCTTGAGCGCGGCTTCGGTCTGACGCTGGGCAATTCGCTGCGCCGCGTGCTGCTGTCGTCGCTGCAGGGCGCGGCCATCACGTCCGTGCAAATTGACGGCGTCGTGCACGAATTTTCGTCGATCCAAGGCGTGCGTGAAGATGTCACCGACATCGTCCTCAATCTGAAGCAGGTTGCGATCCGCATGCACGGCGAGGGCCCCAAGCGCGTCATGCTGAACGCGAGCGGCCCAGGCGAAGTGAAGGCCTCGGCCATTCAGACGGTTTCCGACATGGAAATCCTCAATCCTGACCACGTGATCTGCACGCTGGACGAAGGCTCGTCGATCCGCATGGAGCTGACGGTGAACGCCGGCAAAGGCTATGTGCCGGCCGAGCAGAACCGTCCTGACGACGCGCCCATCGGCCTCATCGCCGTGGACTCGATCTATTCGCCGGTTCGCCGCGTCGCCTATCGCGTTGAGAACACGCGCGAAGGCCAAGTGCTCGATTATGACAAGCTCATTCTCGAAGTTGAGACCAATGGCGCTATCCGTCCGGAAGACGCGATCGCTTATGCGGCGCGCATCCTTCAGGACCAATTGCAGGTCTTCATCACCTTCGAAGAGCCGAAGGCGAAGAAGGAAGGCATCGACAAGCCGGACCTGCCGTTCAACCCGGCGCTGTTGAAGAAGGTCGACGAACTCGAACTTTCGGTGCGTTCGGCCAATTGCTTGAAGAACGACAACATCGTTTACATCGGCGACCTGATCCAAAAGTCGGAAGCGGAGATGCTGCGCACCCCGAATTTCGGCCGCAAGTCGCTCAATGAGATCAAGGAAGTGCTGGCTACGATGGGCCTGCACCTCGGTATGGCGGTCGAGAATTGGCCGCCGGACAATATCGACGATCTCGCCAAGAAGTACGAAGATCAGATTTAACGAAGGAAACGCGCCATGCGTCACGGCGTCGGAACAAAAAAACTCGGCCGCACCTCCAGCCACCGTCAAGCCATGTTTGGCAACATGGCGGCGGCGTTGATCAAGCACGAGCAGATCGTCACCACGCTGCCGAAGGCGAAAGCGCTTCGTCCGGTCGTGGAGCGGCTCATTACGCTTGCGAAAAAGGGCGATCTCGGCTCGCGCCGTCTCGTGCTTGCACGCATGCGTGACGAAACGCAGACGAAGAAGCTCTTCGATACGCTGGCGCCGCGCTACAAAGCCCGCGCAGGCGGTTATACCCGCGTGCTGAAGGCCGGTTTCCGGCATGGCGATAACGCGCCTCTCGCCGTGATCGAATTCGTTGATCGTGACGAGGAAGCGCGCGGTCAGGATAGCGGTCCGCGTCCGGAAGCGATCTACACCGACGAAGGCTAAGCCGCCGAACCAGCAGATCATTAGCGGGCCGCTCTCAGGAGCGGCCCGCTTTGCTATAAGGCGGACGAAGTAGGACGCGATTAAACCAGTTCCGCCATGTTTCCGCCGCCTCGCCGGGCATGATCCGGCGCGAATATTGAGGCGGTGCCATGAAAATCACACGCTCGGCGCTTCTGAAGGCGTCTCCATTCGCGGCTTTGATCGCCGGCTTTGCCGGCGGCGCGCTGGCCGTGGTCGCGCCGATGCAAACGACGCAAAGCGCTCCAGCTGAGCAATCGGATCCCTATTTGCAACTCGTGCAAGCACAGCCGCTAGCGCGTGCGGCGCCGACGAGTCGCGGGGAAGTTCAGCTCTCCTTCGCGCCAGTCGCCGCGCGTGCGGGCCCAGCGGTCGTCAACGTCTATGCTCAACGCACTGTGCGCGGCATCGCGCGCGACCCGTTTTTCGGACGCTTCAGCCAGCCGCGTGTGGAGCAATCGCTTGGCTCTGGGGTGATCGTGCGCGCTGACGGGATCATCGTCACCAACAATCACGTTATTGAGGGGGCACAATCGTTGAAGGTCGTGCTCGCCGACCGCCGCGAGTTCGATGCTCAGCTTGTGCTTGCCGATCCGCGCGTCGATCTCGCGGTGCTACGCATCGATGAACGTGCTTTGCCGTCGCTTCCGTTCGCCGATACGCAACATGGCCTCGAAGTCGGCGATCTCGTGCTCGCCATCGGCAATCCGTTCGGCCTCACGCAAACCGTCACCAGCGGCATCATATCCGCGCTGGCGCGCACAGAGGTCGGCGTCTCCGACTACGCTTTCTTCATTCAGACCGACGCCGCCATCAATCGCGGCAATTCTGGCGGCGCTCTGGTGGATATGAATGGCGCGCTGGTCGGGATTAACAGCGCCATCTTTTCGGAGACAGGCGGTTCGAACGGCATCGGCTTCGCCATTCCATCCGAGATGGTGCAGCGGGTCGTGGAATCTGCCGTCTCCGGCGGCACGACCGTTGTGCGGCCTTGGCTTGGCGCGCGCATGCAAACCGTGACGCAGGATCTTGCCAATTCGCTTGGCCTCCCGCGACCTGGCGGCGTGCTTGTGAGCGCGCTCTATCCGCGCTCGGCGGGTGAGCGCGCGGGCCTGCGCGAGGGTGACGTGATCCTCTCCGTGGCTGGAACCCAGGTGAATGATGAGGGCGGCGTGCGTTATCAGTTCGCCACCCAGCGTCCAGGCACGCGCGTGCCGCTGGCCGTGCGCCGCGACGGTCGCGACCTGACGCTTACCGCCACCGCCGAAGCGCCGCCCGGCGGCGCTCCCGAAGCGCGTGAACTCACCGGCCGTCATCCGCTCTCCGGCGCACGCGTCGTGACGCTGACGCCCGCTACTGCCGAGACCTCCGGGCTCGACCCGTTCAAGAGCGGAGTGTTCATCCAAGCGCTAGATCGCGGCGGCGTGGCGGCGCGCGTGGGCTTCCGTACCGGCGACATCATCGATGAGATCAATGGTCAGCCGGTGCGCGACGCGGCTCAGCTCGACCGCGCCATGGCCCAGTCCCAATCCTGGGTGATTGGGGTTGAGCGCAATGGTCAGCGCGCGGAAATTCGCTTCTAGCTTGGCCAGGGTTTGGGCGCGCCCAGCGTCCATTGCTCGGCTATGCGTCCGTCCTCGAAGCGATAGATCGCCATGATGGACGCTACGAATGGATGGCCGTCGCGGACGCCAGTGAACCGCCAACGCACGGCGACGCGGTCGTCTTCCTCAATCATGTCCTCGATCTCGACTTTGAGACCTTGCGCCAAGTTCCGAAACGAATCCGCCATTTGACGGGCGCCTTCGCGGCCGCGCGGCCAAGGCGTGTGATTAGGATCGCTGACCATGCACGTATCGCCGTAATAAGCCTCGATGCGATCAAATGCGCCCGCGTTTAGGTGCGCCGCCATATCGCGCATGGTGTTCTTGAGGCTCATCGTTAGCTCCTGACCCTATTTGCGCTTATCTATAGGCTATGGCCGATCTGTTTGAAGCTGCTGGACTAGACGAGGGGGCCCCGACACCGCTCGCGGAGCGGCTGCGTCCGCGGACGCTTGGCGACGTCGTCGGGCAAGATCACTTGCTTGCGGCCGGGGCGCCGATCGGGCGCATGGTGGCGCAGAAGCGTTTAAGCTCAATCGTGCTGTGGGGGCCGCCCGGCGTTGGCAAAACGACCATCGCCCGCCTGTTGGCCGAAGCGACGGGGCATGAATTCCAGCAGATCAGCGCGGTATTCTCTGGCGTCGCCGATCTCAAAAAAGCTTTCGAGACCGCGAAGGGGCGCCGGGCATCCGGGCGGCCGACCTTGCTCTTTGTGGACGAGATCCATCGCTTCAATCGTGCGCAGCAGGACGGCTTCTTGCCATACGTGGAGCAGGGCGTCGTAACCCTTGTCGGCGCCACAACGGAAAACCCGAGCTTCGAAATCAACGCGGCGCTGCTCTCTCGCGCGCAGGTGTTTGTGTTGAAACGGCTCGACGGCGCCGCGCTAGAACTTTTGCTGCAACGGGCCGAAGCGCTATTGGGTTCAAAGCTGCCGCTAACGGATGATGCGCGCATTGCACTCGCAAATCTCGCCGATGGCGATGGACGTTATCTGCTCACGCTCGCGGAAGAATTGTTTGCGTTGAAAGTGGCCCAGCCGCTCGACGCAAAGGGGCTAGGCGAACTTCTTCAAAAGCGCGCGCCCGCCTACGACAAAGATCGTGAAGAGCACTACAATCTGATCTCGGCGTTACACAAAAGCATACGCGGCTCGGATCCCGACGCGGCGCTCTATTGGCTCGCGCGCATGATCACAGGCGGTGAGGATTTGCTGTTCATCGCGCGCCGTCTGGTGCGCGCGGCAGCAGAAGATGTGGGGCTTGCCGATCCCACCGCGCTTCTGATCTGCAATGCGGCTAAGGACGCTGTGCACTTCATTGGCCCGCCCGAAGCCGAGCTACATCTCGCGCAAGCCGTGATCCACCTTGCGACCGCGCCCAAGTCGAATGCAGCCTACGTTGCCTGGAAAAGCGCGAAGCGCGCGGCGCAAGAGACGGGCACGCTCGGCCCGCCCATGCACATTCGCAATGCGCCGACCAAGCTGATGAAAGAGCTCGGCTACGGCTCCGGCTACAATTACGACCACGACGCCGAAGAAGGCTTCTCCGGCCAGGATTATTTTCCCGATGAGATGGAGCGGCGCACCTTCTATTCGCCGGAAGGCCGCGGCCGCGAAGGCGTGATCAAAGAGCGTCTCGAACACTGGGCCAAGCTACGCGTCGAGCGCGGCGGCTAACCGGCATAACGCAGGCTCGCCGAAACTTAGCCGATGTGATATAGATTAATATGACTCACGCTCCTGAACTTTGTGATTTTCTGAGCGCTTCGCGCCGCGCCGTGGTCTTCACCGGCGCGGGCATCTCCACTGAGAGCGGCATTCCCGATTTCCGCAGCCCAGGCGGCGTGTGGAGCAAGATGAAGCCGATCACATATCAGGAATTCATCGCTTCCGAAGAGGTGCAGCGCAAAGCCTGGGAGCGCGTGTTTAACAAGAGTGCGGGCTGGACGGGCGCATCCCCCAATGCAGGACATCGCGCGGTCAGCGCGCTGGTGGAGATGGGCAAGGTCAACGCTGTCATCACGCAAAATGTCGACAATCTGCATCAGGACGCTGGCACCCCGGCAGACAAAGTGATCGAGCTGCATGGCAACGCTTCGTACGCCAAGTGCCTTGAGTGCGAGCGCCGTTATGAGCTGGACGATCTCGAACAGCGCTGGAAAGCCGGCGAGTTCATGATCTGTGACGCATGCGCGGGGCTTATCAAAACCGCGACCATTTCGTTTGGCCAGGCGATGCCTCAAATCGAATTGCTGCGCGCGACACAGGAAGCCGTTGGCTGTGATTTGTTCATAGTGCTGGGTTCTTCCCTTGTTGTATTTCCGGCGGCAAACCTGCCGCACATCGCCAAGCGTCAGGGCGCCAAGCTCGTGATCGTAAACCGGGAGCCGACTGATCTCGACGATCTGGCGGACCTTGTACTGAACGTCGAAATTGGACCGCTCATGACGGAAACACTGGCTTTGCTGGATGCGCGCTGAATTTCCCGGTCAGAGCGATGTCCGCCAAATGCTCATCTATGAAGATGCGCACATATTGGTGTTCAACAAACCGTCCGGACTCGCGGTCCAGGGTGGGTCCGGCGTCAGCCAATCGCTTGAACACATGCTTGGCGCATTCGCGAAATCCAATGGCAAACGGCCGCGCTTGGTGCACCGGCTTGATCGTGACACCTCCGGGATCATCGTCGCGGCGCGTACCAAGCCGGCGGCGGCCTTTTTCTCGGAAGCCTTCGCCGCGCGGGACGCGCGCAAGACTTATCTCGCCATTATCTGCGGCAGCGCGCCTACGCCGAACGCGGGGGAGATATCGCTTTCGCTCAAGAAATCGTCGCGTGCCGGTTTGGATATCATGGAAATTGACCCATCAGGGCAGAGCGCACTGACGCGTTACCGAACATTGTCAGCTTCCGCCGCTGCGTCTTTGGTCGAACTCAAACCTGAAACGGGACGCATGCATCAGCTCCGCGCGCATATGGCGGCCATTGGCCGACCCATCGCGGGCGATGGCAAGTATGGCGGGCTCTTCCAGTTGGGCGCGGCGGAGATTTCCAGGTTGATGCTCCATGCCGCTGCGCTTGATCTGCCTCATCCCGAGGGCGGCCGGCGCCTTTATACGGCGGATCCGCCGCCGGATTTGCGCACGGCGGCAAAATTGCTTGGACTTGAGGGCGCGCTCGAGAGCATTAGTTTGTAGTATTACAAGGCGAGGGTTTCTGGACGGAAGAAAATTGACGATGTCCCGTTTTGCTTTTTTTACCGCGATCCTCTTCTTGGCCGCAGCATGCGCTTCCGCGCCGCCTCCCTATGCGCCAGCAACGCAACAGAGCGCGGCTGGCTATTCCGAGACCCAAATCGAAGCCAACCGCTTTTTCGTGACGTTTCGCGCGCCGAACGGCGCCGACGCGTCAATCATCCAGGATTATGCGCTGTTGCGCGCCGCCGACATCACGCTTGAGCGCGGTCATGAATGGTTCTGGGTGGATCGCCGCACACTTGACGAGCAACAATCTTCGAATCGTGGTCCTTCGCTCGGTGTCGGTGTTGGCGGGGCGTCATGGGGCAGCGGCTCGGGCGGCAGTGTCGGCGTTGGTATTAATTTGCCCCTAGGCAGCGGCGGCGGTCCGCAAGCGCGGTCGGCGACTCTGGAAATTCGCTTGGGCGAAGGCGAGAAACCCGACGAAGCAAATGCGTATGATGCGCGCGCGCTCGCAGTCAATTTGCGCGCGCGGCTCTTGCAGGCGCAATGACGCAGATTCTTCTGGTGGCTCTCGGCGGGGCGCTTGGTTCGGTGGCGCGTTATGGCGTTGGCCTTATGGCGGCGCGCATATTCGGCATCGCATTCCCGTGGGGGACGCTGGCCGTCAATATCCTCGGCGGTTTGCTCATGGGCATTTTGGCCGCGCGTTTAGGGCCGCAGCAAGAAGAGCTTCGTCTGCTCCTGGGCGTAGGTCTGCTGGGCGGGTTCACCACCTTCTCGACGTTTTCGCTTGAGGCCCTGCGTCTGATGGAGCATGCGCCATTCCATGCTTTGACCTATGTCGGCGCTTCGCTCGTTCTGAGCCTCGCCGCGTGTTGGGCCGGACTGATGCTGGGGCGGATATGAAGGCGGTTGAATCCGTCATGGTGAGCGAAGATGACGGCGTAACGCGGATCGATCGCTGGTTGCGCCGCCGCTACCCTGATTTGACCCAAGGCCAGATCGAAAAGCTTCTGCGGACGGGGCAAATTCGCGTCGATGGCGCGCGCGTCAAGGCGTCTGACCGTGTCGCTCCGGGACAAAGCGTGCGCGTGCCGCCGCTGCCGGATGCGCCGCCGCGTCCGGCCGCTGGCGCATTGGCGCCGAAAGATGAGGCCTACGTGCGCAGCTTGGTGCTGCATCGCGACGACGACATCATCGTTTTAAACAAGCCCGCGGGGCTTGCCGTCCAAGGCGGCACCAAAACCACCCGCCATCTGGACGCCCTGATGGATGGTCTCAAGTTCGATGCCGAGAAGAAGCCAAAACTCATCCATCGGCTCGATCGCGATACCTCTGGCTGCCTTGTGCTCGCGCGCCATCCGCGCGCCGCCGCCGCACTGGGCGAGGCGTTTCGTGATCGTGACACAGACAAGATATATTGGGCCATTGTGCTCGGCAGTCCTCGCCCCAAGGTTGGAGAACTTCGCAGCTGGATGCGAAAGGCGCCCGGACCGCGCGACGCGGACCGCGAAATGATGCAGCGCGCGCGACAATCGGATGAAGGCGCCGTGCATGCCGTGACGCAATACGCGGTTGTTTCAGAAGCCGCGCAGCGCGCTGCATGGATGGCTTTGCGTCCGGTCACGGGGCGCACGCACCAATTGCGTTTCCATATGGCTGAGTTTGGTCACGCTATCGTTGGCGATCCCAAATATCGTTGTGACCGTCCCACGCCCGGCGCGTTGCCGGAGGTGCTGCAATTGCATGCCCGCGCGATCCGCTTGCCGCACCCGTCGGGCGGGGAAATCAATGTGACGGCGCCGCTTCCACCGCATATGCGAAAAGCATTCGACGCACTTGGTTTTGAAGAGCGCGAGGCGCGCGATCCGTTCGCACCGTTCGCGAAGCACGCATGAAGCCTGCCGGCGACGCTCTCGCCATCGTCAACGCCAGCCGCGCTTTGTTGACCGCAAATGATCCTGTTGGAGCGGACCGCTTGTTGGCGCCGGTTATCGGCCAGCTCAGAACGGATCCATCCGCCCTGCATTTGATGGGCATGATTAAAAAGGCGCAGGGACAGTGGGACGGTGCTGAGCGCTATTTGCGCAGCGCCGTCGCGCATGCCCTGAGCGATGGCCGATACTATAATGACCTTGGCGTCGTGTTGCAGACGCGCGGCGCCTTATCGGAAGCGATCCGCGTGTTTCGCGCCGCCAAGGCGCTCATGGAGAACAATGCGGGCGTACGCGTAAACTTGGTGCGCTGCCTCATCGGCGCCGGAGAATTCGCGGATGCGGAAGAAGAGGCGCGCGCCTTTATCGTGGCCTCGCCGGGCGCCGAAGCCTGGACATTGCTCTCGCAGGTTCAGCGCGCGCAAGAGCAGAACGATCAAGCGCTAGCTTCGGCTGAAGCTGCTCTGGAATGTGCGCCGAACTCGCGCAGCGTACAACTGAGCTATGCCTCGGCGCTTGAGCGTGCGGGGCGGCAAAGGGAAGCGCTGGCGCAATATGAGCTTCTGGTCGCGCAAAAACTGGATTCCCCGGAGCTGGCGCTGGCATTGGCGCGCGCGCTTTATGCGGAGGGCGATACAAGCCGCGCGGAAACCGTGTTGGAGCAGGCGGCGAAGGCTTGGCCAAGCGCGCATATTCATGCAGCGCTTGCGCGCATGCGGCTGCTACGCGGGGAGGAGCAAGCTTCGACGGCTCTGCTTGAGGAGGCGCTGCTTCAGCGTCCTGCAGATTTGATGCTGCGCCTGGGCGGCGCCGATGTGCTGCATCGGGGCGGACACAATGCAAAGGCGCTTGATATTTTGGGCGCTGGCCTGCGTGTCATGCCGGATGCGCCGCCCTTGCTGACGGCGGCTGCGGTGTTGCTGGACGAACTTGACCGTACCGAAGATGCGCTTCGCATGTTGCGGCGCGTGGTCGAACTGACGCAAGGCGAGCGTAGCGCGCAACGCAATTTGCTTATGGCGCTGCTGAGGTCGAGGAAAGCCGGGGAAGCGCTGCAATTGGCGCGCGCCCTCCGCGCTGACGATCCGCATGAACAATATCTCATGGCTGTCGAGCACACGGCTATGCGCGCCTTGGGGCAGGGCGAGTATCGGCAGATGTGCGATTATGCGCGTTTCGTGCGTAGCTATGAGCTGACGCCGCCACGCGGCTATTTCACCATTGAGAATTTCAACGCCGCTTTAGCGGATACGCTGCGCCGTCAGCATCGCGTCAATGCGCACCCACTGGATCAGGCGGTCCATCGCTGCAGCCAGACACAGCGAAGTCTGCTGACGATCAATGATCCGCACTTGCGTTCGTTCTTGCGCATGGTGGAGGAGGCGATTGGCGATTATATCAGTCGCCTGAGCGCCGAAGACGTGTTGGGCGCGCGGCGCACCGAGCGCTATCGCATCGCTGGATTGTGGTCCACGCGCATTGCGGATGGCGGCCATCAACCCAATCATGTGCACGATCGCGGCTGGATCAGCGCCGCTTATTACGTCGCGCTCTTGCCGCAAGAGCGGCCTGCCAATCCGCAATCGGGCTGGCTGAAATTTGGTGAACCGAACCGGCCTTTGCCCAATTGCGGGCCTGAGGCGATGCAAGAGCCGAATGAGGGCAGGCTTGTGCTGTATCCGTCCTATATGTGGCATGGCGTCGTGCCATTTGAGGGATCCGAACGCTTGAGTCTGTCGTTCGACGTGATCCCCGGTTAAGACCGGGCATGGCTACCGAAGCGCCTCGCCGATTCTACAAGACCGCCGCCGCCACCGATGCGAACGGGGTTTTGCTCGATGCCCGCAACCTCAACACGCCGGGCGGTGCGCGCTTCGCTGCGCCGACACGCGCGCTTGCCGAAGCCGTGGCCCGCGAGTGGGACGCACAAGTCGAGCGCATCGCGCCGGCGACCATGCCGCTCACGCAGCTCGCCTTCGCGGCGATCGATTGGACGCCGAAAACGCGCGACCAGCTTACGACCTACGTCGCCGCCTATGTCGAAACGGATTTGATCTGCCATCGCGCCGACGCGCCCGCGGCGCTTGTCGAGCGCCAGGCGCGGCATTGGGATCCGCTCGTCGCCTGGGCGCGCGAGACGCATGGCTTAGAACTGCCCGTCGTCACCGGCATCATCGCCGCGCCGGCCGATCCCCAAATGCGCGAGCGCGTCGCCGCGCACATCGCCGCTTTGGACGATTTCGCACTGACGGCGCTCAGTCAGGCAGCGGGCCTGTCCGGCTCGGCGGTTATCGCGCTGGCGCTCCTCGACGGACAGCTTGACGCAGAGGCAGCTTTCACCGCCGGGGCGCTGGATCCGCTCTGGAGCCTGGAAAAGTGGGGCGAAGACGCCGAAGCCCGCGCCAAGCTGGACACTCAGCGCGCGGAGTTTCAAAACATCGCACGATTTGTGGCGGCTCTGGCCGCACCGGAATGACCTTGGGGATTCCATGAAAGACATCATCGCCACCCTTGAAGCCAAGCGCGAAGCGGCCCGTCTGGGCGGCGGCGAGAAGCGCCACGCCGCGCAGCACGCCAAGGGCAAGCTCACCGCGCGCGAGCGGATCGAACTCCTGCTGGACGAGGGCTCGTTCGAGGAGTTCGACATGTTCGTTGAGCCGCGCAGCAATGATTTCGACGCCTCGCCCAAGAAAATCCCCGGCGACGGCGTCGTCACCGGCTGGGGCACTATCAATGGCCGCCTCGTTTATGTGTTCTCGAAGGACTTCACCGTGTTCGGCGGTTCGCTCTCGGCCACGCACGCGGCCAAGATCGTCAAGGTCCAGGACATGGCGATCAAGAATGGCGCGCCGATCGTCGGCATCTTCGATGCGGGCGGTGCGCGCATTCAGGAAGGCGTCGAGAGTCTCGCCGGCTATGCCGACATCTTCATGCGCAACATTCTGGGCTCGGGCGTCGTGCCGCAGATCAGCGTCATCATGGGCCCGTGCGCCGGCGGCGACGTTTACAGCCCGGCCATGACCGACTTCATCTATATGGTGAAGGATACGTCCTACATGTACGTGACCGGCCCCGAAGTCGTGAAGACGGTGACGAATGAAGTCGTCACCCACGAAGAACTCGGCGGCGCCAAGGTGCACGCGGCGAAGTCCGGCGTCGTAGACGGCGCGTTCGAAAACGATTTCGAGGCGCTGACGCAGATGCGCCGCCTGATCGACTTCCTGCCGCTCTCAAATCGCGAAAAGCCGCCGACGCGTCCGCATTATGACGATGTCGAGCGCGAGGATGACTCGCTCGATCGCTTGATCCCCGACAATCCCAACAAGCCCTACGACATGAAGGAGCTGATCGAGAAGGTCGCCGACGAAGGCGACTTCTTCGAGATCGGCGATCAGTTCGGCAAGAACATCATCACCGGCTTTGGCCGCCTCGACGGCTCGTCCGTCGGCTTCGTCGCCAACCAGCCGATGACGCTCGCCGGCGTTCTGGACATCGACGCCTCGCGCAAGGCCGCGCGTTTCGTGCGCTTCTGCGATGCGTTCAACATCCCGATCGTGACCTTCGTCGACGTGCCGGGCTTCCTGCCGGGCACGCGCCAGGAGCAGGGCGCGCTGATCAAGCACGGCGCCAAACTGCTGTTCGCCTATGGCGAAGCCACCGTGCCGAAAGTGACCGTCATTACGCGCAAGGCCTATGGCGGCGCTTATGACGTCATGAGCTCCAAGCACCTGCGCGGCGACGTGAACTATGCCTGGCCGACCGCCGAAATCGCGGTCATGGGCGCCAAGGGCGCGGTCGAGATCATCTTCCGCTCCGACCTTGGCGATCCGGAAAAAATTGCTCAGCGCACGGCCGAATATCAGGAGCGCTTCGCGACGCCGTTCGTGGCCGCCTCACGCGGCTTCATCGACGACGTGATCCAGCCGCGCGAAACCCGCCGCCGCATCATCCGCAGCCTGCTCACGCTGAAGACTAAGCAGCTCGAAAACCCCTGGAAGAAGCACGACAATATTCCGCTGTGAGGCAATATGGAGGCCGGAGAAGCAACGAGCGAAGCGGTGTTGAATTTCGTCGGCAACATGCTGGGGGTAATGGTCGGCGCTGCAATTGCATTTGCTACGACTTGGTTGTTCGCAAGGCGGGCGGAACGGGATCGCAGGCTCGCGGTTGGATACGAGCTCTTTTTTAAAGCGCAAATGGCCGCAGAATCTGTCTCAGAGATTCGGCGTGTTCTCACACAGAATTTAGATTTGGTGGGACAGGGTCACTACAAGCATAATTGGCAAGTAGTCGAACTGCCGACTGGGTTTGACTGGGATGCTCGCTGTGAACTTAGCCCAGAGGGCCTCGCGATTTTTTCCAGGGTCGGAAAGTTCGAGATCATCAATGAACTGCTGGAACTTGGAAAACTCCACGATCTGCTACTAATCCTAACGGCGGACTTCGCACGTCGACAGGAAAACCTGATGGAGAAGCTCCTTGCGGAAACTGATTATTCCGTCAGTGGCACCACCGTCGCTATGCTCATTACGGATGATACGGTGAAGAAGTATTCGCCCCAACTGATGCGCGTTGAAGAATTGCTGAAGCAGATTCTCGCAAAGGCCGTTGAAGGCGCCAATTGTGCGCAAAACCTCATGGAGAGGCTTGGTCCTGAACTGCGGGACGCCCTAGGTGACAAGCGTTTTCGTGGTCGCATACATTACGTTGCGAAAACCGTTGCCAAAGAACAGTAAATTGGCGCTGAACCCGCCGCGCGCGTCGGGAATAACGAAGGCGGAAGAGATCTTCCTTCTCCCGCATGGGCGGGAGAAGGTGGCCCGGAGGGCCGGATGAGGGTGGGCGTTTGAGCGCATGCTGGACGCTTGCATTGGTTCTGAGAACCGCCCCCTCATCCGTCAGCTTCGCTGACACCTTCGCCCCCCTGAGGGGGAGAAGGGAAGAGCAAAGCGCTTCTATGCCCCGGCTAAATCCAGTTTGCGCAACGTTTCCCACGTCTAGTACAAAATCTATCCCACACCGTCAGAGGCGCTCCATAATCCCCCCATCGCTTCGCCGAAGGGCGGTTTGGATCCAGCTTAGACCCCAAGCGCGCAGCGATGTGATTGAGCGTGAAGCTCTGACGAAGTGAACTCGAGTCAGGCAATCCATTCTTCGCCGTAGAGGAGTTCCGGATCGAGCGCGAGGCTGCGAATGGCGCCGCGCACACTCTTCCGGGTCGCGTCAGAGCCAAGCCCGCGCGAACCAAAGCGCG
>JAUIJZ010000166.1 GCA_030430715.1 Alphaproteobacteria bacterium | reverse complement strand
CCCGATCTCGGCGATGGGCGTGACACTCATCGAATTTGCGGTCGTGAGCACAGTGCTCCTGACGGCAATCGCCTATTTCTGGATTTCAAGCGGGCAATTGCCGCTCGTTCTTGATCTGCAAACGCTATGGCTTGTTCCCGCCATCGGCCTTGGTTTGGCGCAAGGCTTCGCTATCGGCATGGTCGCCAGCGTCGTAGCCCTTTTCTTTCGCGATATCGTCTTCACCATGGGCTATGTCACGCAGGCGTGGTTCTTCGCCACCCCGCTGCTCTACCCGGTCACCGCGCTGCCCGAGCACATGCAAGCGTTGTTCTTCGCGCTTAACCCGATGACCGCGCCGATCGACACGGCGCGCTGGGCGCTGTTCCGTACCGGCGAGCTGCAAAGCATGTGGCTCGGCGTCTCCGCGATCGAAACCGCAATCATCGTTCTGCTCGCGCTGACCTTCTTCCTCCGCGCCGAAACTCACCTCGCCGACGCGATGTGAGGCTCACCGCTCGGCGTCGAAGATCGCGTAATAGAACGGGTATTCGCCCTTGGTTTCGCCGGACGCCATCGAATCCATGCCCGCTTTGGTCCAGTGCTTTTTCTTCAGCGCGTAGCCCGCTTCGGCAAAGAAGCCGACGATCTCATCGCGATTGTCGCCGCTGATCTCGCATTGCACGCTGCGCGGTTTGCCTTCGCTATGCAGCAGACGCTTCATGCCCGCGAGCACCAGGAGCTCAAGGCCGTCCACGTCGATTTTGATCATGTCCGGCTTCTTGATGAGGCCGTTGTCCACCAACGTGTCGACGGCGATGCCGTATTTGATCTCCGAGCATACAGGCGTGAACTCTTCCAGCTCCGACACCGTCCGGCCGAGCTGGCTCGTGGATGAGCCCGGCAACATCGAGAAATAATTGAACTGGTCGAAGCCGTCCTTGGCCGTGAGCGGCAAATTGATCAGCTGCGCACGGTCCTGAATGTTGTTCAGGAAAATGTTCTCAAGCAGGCTGGCCGCATTGGGAATGTGCGGCTCGAAGCAATAGACGCGGCCTTGCGGCGACATGCGGCAACCAGCGAGGATGCTGTACACGCCTACGTTCGCGCCCACATCATAAAAGACGTCTTCCGGCCGCAACTGGGTGCGGATCCACTCGACCGTGCCCGGCTCCTTGTCAAACAAGCGCGTCGCGCGGCGTTGTTCTTTGCCGGAATGATAACGGAACCTGTACGTATAATCGCCATCTGGGATAGCCACCACGCCATGCTCAGCGTCCTTACCGTCAGGCGTGACCACGATTTCGCTCATATGCTCATCTCCTCAACCCGCCTTTGGAGCAGCGCCAAGCGCCGCGCCCGCATCGGGCTCGTAGTTTATCCAAGTCTGTTTTTGTAAAGACGCGCCGGCAGCTTTCCGGTCGGCATGATACGCCAATAAATCGGCGAGCACGCCTGAAGCGCTGCGCTTACGCGCAATCGGCCTCACGAAGGAATACATCGGATCCGCGCCCTGAGGCGGCGCCCAATGTTTCGTGCTTCCGATGACGGCGCTCAACTTTTGAATCATTTCTTCCAAGGATTCCGAACGCTGAATCAGCCCCTCATGGAGATGCGCGAAGTGCAAATTGCCCGTCTGATAGGCGCCCGCATCATGATCGGTGAACGTAAAGATCGGCTTCTGTAAAATCGCCGACTCGATCATTCCGCTCGTATTCAGCCCCACCACAGCATCCGCATAATAGAGCGTTTCGAAATATTCCTCGTCGCCCTCTGTATTGCTGGGGTGCTTGGGCGCGAGCGGCCAAATGCGCGCGGACTTGAACGCACCAGCATCGGCGTCGTCTTCCGACTCAAGCTTGCTCCAAACATTGAGCGCCATCGGGTGTGGACGCACCACAACGTTGGCAAGTTTCAATGCGCGCACTGGCGACATGCGGATACCCGCCAAGCAGCGCGACACGATGCTGCGCTCGTGCCCCCCCGTCATGGAGTGCGATGAACACAAATAAAGAACAATCTTCTGCGCGGGATCCAGCCCGAGCGCTTTGCAATAATCTTCACGCGAACGCTTCGGCGTGCGTTCAAACCAGCGGTCAAAAACCGGGGCGCCGGTAATCGAAATCTGACTTGGCGCCACGCCATGCAGCTCAACAGCCTCACGCGCCATCGCCGTATTCCAGACTGCAACCTGATCCGGACGCTGCTTCATCGCGCCCTTATTGGTGAGGTTGTCCCAACTCGCCACAGCCAGAAGCGTGGGCGTGCCACGCGCCCGCGCCACTTTGACGATATCCACTTCCTGGGAGTTGTAGTGCACATACGGGCTGACGACTACGAGGTGCGGATCGAAAGCCGACAACACACGCGCCCAATCGCTCCGCGGCGCAGTTGCGGCCTCGTTGCGATCAAGCCAATCCATCCAGCGCCGCCGGCGCGGCGCGCTCATGCGCTCAACCAATCCTTCAAGCCGCCGAATTTGCGCTGGCGAGACCAGCCCGCCCTGCAGGCTCGCGAAACGCCCGCGGACATCAGGCGCCGCTTCGAACGCATTTGCCGACAAATGCAGAATGTCGCGCAAAATGCGCAGCCGCTCGATCCCCTCCGGCGCATCTTTCAAATCCTCGCGGAGGGCGATCACATCAATGGCGGCATGGGGATGCGGCAGAAAACCATAATCCGCGATCGAAATCGCGTCGTGCTGCTTGGAAAGAACAATGGCCACGTGCACGCCGCGCTGCGCCAAATTCGTGATAACGTCGCGAAAATTGCGGATAAAGCCTTCGTGCGCGAACGCGAACAGCACACGCCGGTCAAGCCGGTGCGTCAGCACGCGTACCCATTTGTCGGCAGCCAAGGCTTCTAGCCAGGGCGCAAACGTCGCCAATCGGCTCATTCGGTGTTTACGTCCCACTCAATGCGCTGACGGCTTCCGCCGCTGCACAGCACCCTTAAACCACCGCCTAGGCGACGCCAAACGCCATTTTCATGAACGGCGACAAAGAGTCCGCGAAACCAGGCGTGACCTGGAAGTGCGGTTTGTGGACGTTGAAATTCGTCGAATAGGTGAGCATCACCATGTCGCGGCGGCCTTCCTCTACGAAGCCGCCGCGATGTATGCCGAACGTATCGGCAAAGATCAGCG
>JAUIJZ010000063.1 GCA_030430715.1 Alphaproteobacteria bacterium | reverse complement strand
ATCAGGAAGAGCCGCATCTCCCCTCCACGCCGCTGACCGGCCAAGATCATGGATGCATCCGAACCCGCACCGTGGGCTTCGATGCGCGCGCGGTCACGCGCCTGCAATTGTTGCATCGCTTCGCCAGCAAGTTCAGCAGCGCGGTATATAGTCGAGCAATTCAGGATCGACTCAACCTCGCCATTGCGGGCGCCCGCATCAACAGCATCTTCCAGACGCGTGATGACGCCCTGCGTAATGCCGAGATTGCCGGCTGTGAGCAGCACAATCGTACGCTCACCCGGCACGGTCCAAGAAAACATTTTCTTGAACCGTGAAATGTCATCAACGCCGGCGTTGGAGCGCGTGTCCGAGAGCAGCACCAAGCCCTCGCGCACTTTGAGCCCGAGGCAGTAAGTCATATGCGAATCCTTTGAGGACTATTGTTGCGCCACTTCCACGGCCACGCTCAAGCCTTCTCCCGTGCCAGCAATGACGCATCCCCTGACAGGGGCAGCGTCAGCGGCATCAACCCCGGCGCAAAGGCGAACATACGCCTCCGTGGGGCATTGCCGGTTGGCTGGGTCGAAGCCAACCCACCCCAAATCCGGTGCATAGGCTTCCGCCCAGGCGTGCGTTTCCTGGGCGCCCGCGGCCTTCGGCTCAAGATACCCTGTGACGTAGCGAGCAGGCACGCCCATGGCGCGCGCCGCAGCAATAAAGACATGCGCATGGTCCTGACAGACGCCGCGTTTAAGCGTGAGCGCCTCAGCCGCAGGCGTTGCCGCATGGGTGGCCTGCGGCACGTAATCGATAGCGTCGCGCACGCTGTCGCAAAGCCGGTGCAAGGCCGCGAGACCCCGCTCCGAAAATGCGGCCTCGCCCAAGGCGCGAATGGCGTCATCCGCCGCGGTCAGATCCGTTTCACGCAGAAACATGCCAGGCCGAGATTGATCTGCCAGTCCGCGCGTCACGCCGGCGCGATCAATCGTTTCCACCTCGCCCTCGGCGACAATCTCAACCACGCTCTGAGGTTCTTGCGCCATCCAAACCGCTTCGCCGTCGCCTAGCCCATTTACGAACATCGGCTTGAGCGGGGCGCCATTGACCGAAACAGTCCACTCGCGCGGAATCTGGGCATCGAAACGCGGTGGAAACAGCTTCAGCCGAAGCGCCACCCGGCTCGCGGCTGGATCGTATTCATAGCGGGTTGTATGGCGGACTTTGAGGCGCATCAGCTTTCGAAGTGATAGGCGCGAGCAATCTCGCTTGAAAGGCGGTTCGTCGCCTGGATCGCGTCCTCAATGAATTCGTGCAGCCCAGACTGGAACAGGGTCTGTATATCGCAGCCGTCCAAGCGCCGCACCATAGCGGCTGCAATGTCGTGGCACTCAAAGCGCGTGCCGTCATAAAGTGAAGCCAATTCATTGAGCCGCTGATCTATGGTGCGATAGCAATAGGCCGCTGAACGCGGAAACATGGGGTTCAGAACCAGAAATTCAGCGATGCCCCAGGGAGTATAATCGCCGCGATAGACATGGTGATAGGCGCGCAAAGCTGATGTCGCGCGCAGCACGGATGTCCATTGGTGATAATCGCGGCCGCCCCCCACCACATCAGTTTCAGGTAGCAGGACGTAATACTTCACATCGAGCAGGCGCAGCGTCATTTCCGCCCGCTCCACCAATTCACCGAGCCGAAGGAAGATGTAGCCGTCATTGCGCAGCAGCGAGGTTTCACAGGCGCCGCGAAACGCCGCCGCGCGCTGCTTGGCCCAATCGAGCCAGATCGGAAGCTCGCCGACGCCCACTTCAGCATCGAGCGTCTCAAGCAGGCGCCATTGATCGTTCAGCGTCTCCCACATCGCTGTTGTCAGCGACGAGCGGATCGCCTTCGCGTTGGCGCGCGCCTGCGCGAAGCAACAACGGATGGAGGATTGATTTTCCGCATCGAGCAGCAAGCGCAGGATGATGTCTGACGATGTCGCTTTGGTATCGTCAGCCAAGTCGGCGGCGCTGCCCGAGGCACGCGCCACTGAGCGCCATTCGGCGTTGGCCGTGGGCAACATGGCCATACGCCGCCCCATCTCGATCAGACGCGCGGTGGCGTCAGCGCGCTCGATGTAGCGGCTCATCCAAAACAGCATTTGGGCGGTGCGGCTCAGCATGGCGTCAATCCGACAAGACCCAAGTATCTTTGACGCCGCCACCCTGGCTTGAATTGACCACGAGCGAACCTTTTGTCAGCGCCACGCGCGTCAGCCCGCCGGGCGTGAGACGCACTTCCTTGCCGACGAGGCAGAACGGGCGGAAGTCGACGTGACGGCTTTCAATTGCGTCGCTGCACAAGGTAGGGGCGGCGGAGAGATCGAGCGTCGGCTGGGCAATGAAATCGTCCGGCTCGGCGAGGATTTGCGCCCGGAAATCTGCAAGTTGTTTCTTCGTCGCTTTCGGGCCGATCAGCATGCCGTAGCCACCGGAGCCGTGAACGCGCTTCACCACCAGATCCTTCAGATTAGCGAGGACATGATCGCGCTCATCAGCAAGCGAACAGCGCCATGTCTGGACATTCTTCAGGACTGGCTCTTCGCCGAGATAAAAGCGGATCATTTCCGGCGTGAAGACATAGATTGCCTTATCGTCGGCGATCCCGGCGCCTGGCGCCGAGCAGAGCGTCACGGCCCCGGCCCGATACGCGCCGAATAGGCCAGGCACGCCGAGCAAGCTATCCGGGCGGAACACAAGCGGGTCGATATAGGCGTCGTCGATACGACGATAGATAACATCGACACGTTGTGGGCCGCGCGTGGTGCGCATCCACACCTTGCCCTCGTCCACGAACAAATCCGACGGCTCGACCAACTCGACGCCCATCAAATCAGCAAGAAAGGAGTGCTCGTAATATGCGCTGTTGAGGGGGCCGGGCGTGAGGATGACAATATTCGGCTCGCCCTTGCACGCGGGCGGCGCCACCTCTTGCAACGTATGCATGAGTTGACTTGGATATTCGTCGATCGGCTCGACCGCACAGGAGGCGAACAGCTGCGGAAACATCCGCATCATGATTTCGCGGTTCTCAAGCATGTAGGAAACGCCGGAGGGCGTCCGGCAATTATCCTCTAGAACCTGAAAGTCCACGGCGTCGGTGCGGACGACGTCAACGCCGACAATATGGCTATAGACTTTGCCCGGCGGATCGAAGCCGACCATGTCCGGCAGGAAGGCCTCATTCTGATAAACAAGAGCTTCGGGAACTATGCCGGCCTTTATGATCTCGGCGCGGTGATAAACGTCATATAGAAAAGCGTTAAGCGCCCGCGCCCGCTGACGCACCCCGCGCGAAAGCTTGCGCCATTCCGATGCTCCGAACACGCGAGGAATGAGGTCAAACGGAATAAGGCGCTCGGGATCACCGCCCTGGCCATACACGGCGAAGGTGATGCCGATGCGACGGAACAGCGCTTCCGCCTCGGCTTGCCGCCGCCGCAGCGTCTCTTCGCCAGTGGCTTCCAGCCAAGCGGCGATGTTGTCGTATGGCGCTCTCACCCCGCCAGATTGAGGCCGCATTTCATCAAACATGAGAGTCGAAGGCTAACGCACGAAAGCGCTCACGGCGAACAAGAAAGCACCGAATTGCGCGCCTTGCCTGGTTTTTAGGCGCATCTTGTTCAGCTGCGCACCGTAAACATTGCTACGCGACGCGCAAATCTCCGATTCTTACTGGGTTTGCCCAAACATGGCGCCGCTGGGCTGGGGCTTGAGGCGGATCAAGCGGCTTTCGGCAACAGCCGCTGTGCGATGCTGGACTGCCTCGCGGTAGGCTGGGTCGCGCAGCATTTCGACGAAAGCAGCGGCACTCGGGTATTCCACGATAAACACAAGGTCCCAGCGTTCAGCCTCGGGACCAATCAGCGTGCAATCGAAACGCCCGATCCAATATTGTCGCCCGCCCACCCGCTCGAATATCGGCGTGCTCTCCCGGGCATAATTTTTGTAAGCTTCGGCGCCGCTCGCCTCACGCCCATCCGCATAGGCTGCGGATTCGCGCAGACGCACGAGATTGAGCATATGGATCGGCCCCTCATCGGGAAGACCTTTGAAGGCGGCGAATTATTCTTTGGTCGGATTGATGAGATCGCTCATGCCAGCCGCACCTTTCATTCAGGACGCTAGCGCATCAGGGCGGGAACGGTCCATAAAGCGCACGCAATGAAGATTCTGCTGGTTGGATCGGGCGGGCGCGAACACGCCCTGGGCTGGAAGCTCAAACAGAGCCCGCTGGTTTCGGCGCTAATTTCCGCTCCGGGCAATCCTGGCCTTGCTGAGCTAGGACGCTGCGTATCCATCAAGCCTGATGCCGCTGCCGAGTTGGCGGCCTTTGCCGCGCGCGAACAGGTCGACCTCGTCGTCATCGGCCCAGAGGCCGCCGCCGCCGCTGGATTGGCCGATGCCTTGGCTCAAATCGGCGTGCCCTGTTTTGGCCCTAGCAAGGCCGCGGCCGAGCTCGAAGCCTCGAAAGCGTTCATGAAAGAGTTCTGCATGCGGCACGGCGTGCCCACCGCAGAATACAAAGTGTTCGACGACGCCGTGCACGCCAAAGCCTATCTGGGCGACCGCGAGCCGCCCTTTGTCATCAAGGCAGATGGGCTGGCGGCCGGCAAAGGCGTGGTGATCGCTGAAACGCGGCGCCAAGCAGACGCGGCGATCGATGAGATTCTGTTCCTGCGAAAATTCGGTACAGCCGGGCAGCGCATCGTCATAGAGGACTTCCTGCCTGGCGAAGAGGCCAGCTTTTTCGCGCTCTGCGACGGCGAAACCGCCATTCCACTCATAGCCGCGCAAGATCATAAACGCGCTTATGATGGCGATAAGGGCCCCAATACGGGGGGAATGGGCGCCTATTCTCCAGCCCCAGTCTTCACCGACCAGGTCCGCGAACAGACCATGGAGCGCATCATCCTGCCCACGCTGGCGGGAATGAAAGCGGAAGGCCGCCCTTTCATCGGCGTACTGTTCGCAGGACTGATGATCACGCCCGAGGGCCCCAAGCTGATCGAATATAATGTGCGCTTCGGCGACCCTGAGTGCCAGGTGCTTATGCGTCGCCTTAAGAGCGACCTAGCGCCAGTGCTGGCATCCGCCGCCAAGGGCGAACTGGCAACGGCGGCGGCGTTGGAATGGGACGAAAGCCCAGCCGTCACGGTTGTGCTGGCCGCACAGGGCTATCCAGATGAGCCTCTTACCGGCTCAGTGATCCGCGGTGTCGAGAAGGCCGGCGCCGTGGAGGACGTCCAAGTCTTCCATGCCGGAACCAAGCAAGACGATGACGGGCTCCTGCGCGCCGCAGGCGGCCGTGTGCTGAACGTCACCGCCACGGGCGCGACGCTACGGGAGGCGGTGGCGGCTGCCTATCGCGCCATCGACCGGATCGATTGGCCCGGCGGATTCTGCCGGCGCGACATCGCTTGGCGGGCCTTGAATTGACGGCCGAGCGCCTGATCGGGCCGCCGATAGCAGCCTGAGCCGGCGCCTAAAGGCTCAAGGTGCTGATTTCCGGAACATTTCGCCTCCGGCTCAAAACTCCTTTTGTCGCAGGCCGGATTTCTTGACCTACACGGGGCCGCTGCTAGTTTCCGCGCGCGCGAAAGGGGGCCTCATTCGGAGTCGCCCCCGCGTTCGCGTGGACCGTTCGATGGCCGATAATGATCCGCCAGAGGACGCTCTTGGAAGTTTGCGTCGGCGTGTCGCCGATGCGCGCAGCCAGAGCGCCTCTACCGAAGGCCCGCCAACCACGCCCGCCTCTTTGGCGATGCGGTTTGGCGGTGAGTTTGGTGCGGCGATTATTGTCGGAGCGTTGGTCGGCTACGGGGCGGATTACTTTCTCCACAGCCAGCCGTGGGGATTGGTAATCGGTCTGGGGCTGGGCTTCGTTTCCGGCATCGTGAATGTGGTGCGCGCGGCGCAATCCTATTCTCGAAGCCATCCAATCGATCCGAATGCGCCGTCGATAGCCGACGACGAGGAGTTGTGAGTGGCTGACGATCCTATCCACCAGTTTCAAATCGCGCCCATCGTGCCGCTGGAAATTGCCGGCTGGGACGCAAGCTTCACCAATGCGAGCTTGTTCATGGTGGCAGGCGTTGGCGCTGCTGCAGCGTTCTTCTATTGGGCAATGAAGCCGGCCGCGATGGTGCCGGGCCGCGCTCAAGTCGTCGCCGAAACGGGCTACAATTTCATCCACGGCATGGTGAAGGATTCCGCCGGCGAAGAAGGCGTCAAGAAGTTCTTCCCCTTCGTATTCACGCTGTTCCTGTTCATCTTCATGGCGAACATGATCGGCATGTTCCCATACTTCTTCACCACCACAAGCCAATTGGTTGTGACCGCAGCGATGGCGTTGATGGTGTTCTTCACCGTTATCTTCGTCGGCATCGCAAAGAACGGTGCGAAATTCTTCAAGCTATTCGTGCCATCAGGCGTGCCGCTGCCGCTCTATTTTATTGTGACGCCGATCGAGATCATCTCGTTCTTTTCGCGTCCGCTCAGCCACGCCGTTCGTCTTTGGGCGAATATCCTCGCCGGCCACATCCTGTTGAAAGTGTTCGCCAGTTTCGCGCCGATGCTGTTCGCGGCGGGGGGCTTTTTCACGGTGCTTTCGATTGGCCCTGTGATAATGACCGTGGCCCTGTATGGCCTCGAATTCCTGGTCGCGTTCCTGCAAGCGTATGTGTTCGCGATTCTGACCTGCATTTATCTCAACGACGCACTTCATCCCGGGCACTAAGGCCCGGCTGAAATCCAACCCAGAGGGGAGCACTTATTATGGACGCAACTGCAGCAGCTTATATCGGCGCGGGCCTCGCCTGCCTCGGCATGCTCGGCGCCGCCATCGGCGTGGGCATCATCTTCGGCAACTTCCTGTCGGGCGCCATGCGCAATCCGTCGGCCGCGCCGAGCCAGTTCGGCAACCTGATCTTCGGCTTCGCCGTGACGGAAGCCCTGGGCATCTTCTCGCTGCTCATCGCCATCCTTCTGCTCTTCGTCGTTCCGAAGTAAGTAGAGCCATATGGCGGACTCGCCCGACACTCACGCGACCAGCGCCGTTCACGGCGCGGCGGATGCGGCGCACGGCGCGGCGGCGGCTCATGGCGGCGAACATGCCGCCACGTTCCCGCCGTTTGACGCATCGCTGTTCGCGAGCCAGATCATCTGGTTCGCGATCACGTTCGCCGTTCTCTATTACATCGTCTCTCGGGTGATCATCCCGAGTGTGGGCGGCGTGTTAGAGAAGCGCGCCGGCACGATCGCCGGCGACGTCGAGCAAGCCGCACAGAAAAGCGAAGCCGCCGAAGCAGCGCGCGCCGACATGGAAAAAGCCGTGGCACGCGCACGGGCCGAGGCGCGTGACATGGTCGAAGCGGCGCGGGCGGAAATCCAAGCCAAGCTCACGGCCGATCAGGAAGCAGCCGAAAAGCGGCTGAGCGAGCGGATCGAAGCGGCGGAGGCGCGGGTCAACGCGGCGCGTCAGCAAGCGCTTGCCGAAGTTCCGGCCATCGCCGACGCCTTGGCTCGTGACATCGCGGGCAAGCTGGCGCCGGCTAACGCCAACGCGCCGCGCGAGCAGATGGCTGGGGAAGCCTGATGACAGTCGATGCGACCTTTATCGCCGCGCTCGGATTCTTCCTGTTCTTCGGGCTGATGATTTATCTCAAGGTCCCTGACCTTGTGATGAAAATGCTCGACGGGCGCTCGCAAGCGATCGCCAAGGAATTGCACGACGCGCGCCGTTTGCGCGAGGAAGCAGAAGCGCTTCTGGCCGACTATCAGACCAAACGTGCGGCGGCCGAAGTGGAAGCCAAAGCTATCGTCGACGCCGCGAAGGAACAGGCTGCCATGGTGGCCGAGGAAACGCGCACTTCGATGCAAGCTGCTATGGCGCGGCGTGAGAAGCAGGCTGAGGATCGCATCGCTAATGCCGAGTCCAAAGCCGCTGACGAAGTGCGCGCTGCAGCTGCTGACGCGGCGATCGAAGCCGCTGAGCGTATGCTGCGCGGCCAGATGAACGACAGTGCACAGGCTGCGTTGGTGCGCGCTGGCGTGGCCGAAATGGACCGCACCTTCAGCTGATCTCGATTGCATATTGGGAATAAGCCCGGCTGCCTCACGGCGCCGGGCTTTTTTCTTTGGCGCCTAAAAAGCTTCGCCGACCAATTTTTCACTTAGCGCCCAGAGCAACTTGGCGCGATCTCCATCCTGAGCGTGCGGCATCACGCCTGTTTGTTCGGCGGGATTGCTGGAAGATTCGGCCACGTGGCAATCTTCGCAATAGCGGCCAGCTAACACATCTGCGTCCGCCACAACGGCCGCCCACACGCTGGTCGCCGCGCCTTGCGGAACGGTTTTGAGCGTATATGAGCTGCCAAGTATGGAGCCATCGCCCTTTTCCTGCGCCTCCATGATGTGTTTAGTCTGCGCCTCGATCATTTCCGGCGTCATATGCCGAACGAGCTCGGTTGGGATCGCGCCAGGATGTACAGAGGCCGCACGCACCCCGCGGCTGTTATGACGACGATCGAACTCCAAAGCGAACAGAGCGTTCGCTGTCTTTGAGCGGCCATATGCACCGAATTCCGTGTAGGGGGTGGTCTCAAAGTTTGGATCGTCGAGCTCAACATCCGCGAATTTGTGAGCGAGAGACGAAACACAAACGACGCGACCGCCCTGCTTGATGAGCGGCGCGATGCGATTGACGAACACGAAATGCCCGAGATGGTTCGTGCCGAATTGCAGCTCGAAGCCATCTTTGGTCTTGCCCTGCGGACACGCCATCACGCCAGCATTAGCGATCACCACATCGAACGGCTTGCCCGCCGCATTGAGCGCATCGGCGCAAGCGCGAACACTCTTCAGTGAGGCGAGATCCAGATCAACAAGCTCGAATGTTCCGCTGACAATGCCGTCCGTCGCGCGCCGCGCCTTGTCGAGGTCGCGCGCCGTCCCAACAACTTCAGCGCCATGCGCCGTGAGCACCCGCGCCGTCTCAACGCCGAGGCCGGCGGAAACACCGGTGACCAAAAACCGCTTGCCTGTGAGATCGACGCCTTCAAGCACCTCGTCCGTCGTGGACTGCGCGCCAAACACCTTTGCCATACATGCCTCCCTTTTGGGGAGGATCATAAGCTAGCTCGGGCCCCGGTGCAGCCCCGGAACACGTCGCGCTGGGCACAGGCTTTTATACAGCGTTTTATTCCGCCGCCTTGCGCGCCGCGTCATCCCCAGCCCGACGCCAACGCAGCTTCGGCTGGCGCGCCGCACGCGTGTCATCCAGGCGGCGCATCGGCGTCAATTGCGGCGATTGCTTGAAGAATTGCACATCCCCTGCATTCACGCGCTCGGCCAGCGCAATCATCACATCTGCGAAGCGGTCGAGCTCGCGTTTGGGCTCTGTTTCCGTAGGCTCGATCAGCATGGCGCCATGCACGACCAGCGGGAAGTAGGTGGTGAATGGGTGATAGCCCTCGTCCAGCAACGCCTTGGCCAGATCGATTGTTTCGACGCCCTTTGGCCTGATGCTTTCATCGTCCAGCAGAACTTCGTGCATGCATGGCCGATCGCCGAACGGCGCGCTGAAGTGCGGCTTCAGCCGCGCGCGTAGATAATTAGCGTTGAGCACTGCGTCTTCCGCGACTTGCCGCAGGCCATCGCTGCCGTGACTCATCATGTAGGCGAGCGCGCGCGTGAACATGCCCATCTGACCGTGGAACGCGCACATGCGGCCAAACGCTTCACCATCATCTTCGGCATGTTCGACGAGTACGCGCGAACCATCCGCACGTTTGACGATGTGTGGCACAGGCGCAAACGGAGCAAGCGCTTCACTCAGCACGGTCGGCCCCGCGCCCGGCCCGCCGCCGCCATGCGGCGTCGAGAACGTCTTGTGCAAATTGATGTGCATGGCGTCGACGCCCAGATCGCCAGGGCGCACCTTGCCAACAATGGCGTTGAAATTCGCGCCGTCACAATAAAGGTAAGCGCCAGCGGCATGGATGGCGTCGGCGATGTTGCGGATTTCCGGCTCGAACAGCCCGCACGTGTTCGGATTAGTGATCATGATAGCGGCGACGTCAGAGCCAAGTTTCGCCTTCACATCATCGAGGTGTACACGACCATCCGCGCGGCCAGGAATTTCATCGACGGTGAACCCTGCCGCCGCCGCCGTTGCCGGGTTAGTGCCGTGTGCGGAGGAAGGCACCAACACGCGCTTGCGTTTTTCGCCCTCACCGCGCGCTTCAAGCGCGGCCTTGATCGCCAGCATCCCGGCAAACTCGCCATGCGCGCCGGCCTTGGGCGACAGCGCGACGGCTGGCATGCCGGTTAGCGTGCAGAGCCAGTGCGCGAGATCATCCATTAATTCGAGCGCGCCCTGGATCGTTGATGTCGGCTGCAGCGGATGCAGATCCGCAAAGCCTTCGAGGCGGGCCACGCGCTCATTCAGACGCGGATTATGCTTCATCGTGCATGAGCCAAGAGGAAACAGGCCAAGGTCGATGGCATAGTTTTTTTGACTAAGGCGCACGAAGTGGCGCATCGTTTCCGGCTCTGAGAGCCCAGGCAGATCAAGCGCAGCTTTGCGCTTCAGGCCCCCGAGACGATCCTTCGCGCCTTTTGGGGCGGGAAGGTCGACGCCCGTTCCCGTGGCGTGACCGGTTTCAAAGATCAGCGGTTCGGCTTGCTGCAGGCCGCGATTGCCGGATGTGGTTTCGGTGATCATGCGATGACCTTCTTCAGCGCATCGACGTAGGACGCAATGTCGGCGTCGGTATTCATTTCCGTGGCGCAGGCGATCAGCACGTCATCCATGCCTGCGTGCGCATTGAGGCGGCTCATGGCGACCCCGCCGATAACGCCCTTATCGGCAAGCGCATCGACAATTTTCTGCGCGCTGCCCGGCACGCGAATGGCGATCTCGTTGAAGAAGCGCTTCGTCAGCACTTCGGCGCCTTTCAAGCTCGCGAGCGCATCGGCGAGCTCAATCGCCTTCTCATGGTTGAGCATCGCCAATTGGCGCAGCCCTTTTTCGCCGAGCAGCGTCATGTGAATAGTCCAGGCCAATTGGCAAAGGCCGGAATTGGTGCAGATATTCGACGTCGCCTTCTCGCGGCGGATGTGCTGTTCGCGTGTTGAGAGCGTCAGCACAAAGCCGCGCTTGCCGTCCGCGTCCACAGTTTCACCAGCCACGCGCCCCGGCATTTGGCGCAGATATTTTTCCTTGGTCGCAAACAAGCCCACGTAAGGCCCGCCAAAGTTCAGCGCATTGCCGATCGATTGGCCTTCGCCGCACACGATATCCGCGCCCATGGCGCCCGCCGGTTCGATCAATCCGAACGAAACGCATTCGGTAAAAGCTGCCACCATAAGCGCGCCAGCGCCGTGCGCCGCATCGCCAATCCCGGTGAGATCGGTGATCGCGCCAAACACATTAGGCGACTGGACGACGACAGCCGCGACGTCGGCGCCAAGATTTTGCATCACTGCCGCTTCGTCATCGACAGCGGCAGGCAGCGCCACGACCTCTAGTCCAAGCGCTTCACATGCCGTGCGCGCCGTATCGACGTAATGCGGATGAACGCCGCCGGAAAAGACGATCTTCTTTCGCTTTGTCACGCGCGCGGCCATCATAGCCGCTTCGGCGCAGGCGGTAGAGCCATCGTACATAGAGGCGTTGGACACCTCCATATCGAGCAATTGCGCGACCTGGCTTTGAAACTCATAGAGCGCCTGCAGCGTGCCCTGCGCAATTTCGGGCTGATACGGCGTATAGGCGGTGAGGAATTCGCTACGCTGGATGAGGTGATCGACGCTCGCCGGCACATGATGACGATAGGCGCCTGCGCCAAGGAAGAATGCCGTGCGCCCGGCGGGCGTATTGCTTTCGGAGAGACGCTGCAAATGGCGATGTACTTCGATTTCGCCCTGCGCCTTCGGCAGATCGACAACATCTTTAAGCAAAGCGCCCTTGGGCACGTCGACGAACAAATCATCCACCGATGACGTCCCAATGACGCCAAGCATCTGTTCGCGGTCTGATTCAGTGAGCGGCAGGTAGCGCATCAAAGACCCTTCACGTAATCGGCGTAGGCGGCTTCATCCATCAGCGCATCGAGTTCGCCTGTATTGGCTGCCTTCAATTTGACGAACCAGCCCTCGCCGTCGGCCGACTGGTTCACGAGGTCAGGCGCGCCGCTCAGAGCTTCGTTGGCGGAGACGATTTCGCCGGAAATGGGCGCATAGACATCCGAAGCCGCTTTTGCGCTTTCGACCACGGCCATGTCTGCGCCTTGCGTAAAGCTGGCGCCCGCCGCAGGCAGTTCGACGTAAACGACATCGCCCAATTGCTCGGCTGCATAAGGCGTGATGCCCACCGTCGCGACATCGCCCTCAAGCCGCACCCATTCATGATCCTTGGTGTAGCGCGTCGTCATGATGCTTTTCCTTTTCGGACATAAGTATGAGGCACGAAGGGCAGCGCGACGATTTCCCCGGCGCGCGGTTGACCGCGCACAAGCAAATCGATCTGTGTGCCCGGTTCTGCAAATTGCGCTTCGATATAGCCCATCGAAATCGGCGCACCGAGTATGGGCGAGAACCCACCGCTGGTGATGATGCCAACCGGCTTGCCGTCCTTCAAGATTTCCACGCCCTCGCGCGCGGGCGCGCGATCCTTCGGGCGGATGCCGACGCGCTTACGTGATGGGCCTTCTTTCAACTCACGCAAGATGCGCTCAGCGCCGGGGAAGTCTCCCGCTTCGCGCCGCCGCTTCTGAATTGTCCAGGCCAGATCGGCTTCGATCGGCGATGTGGCCGGATCGAGATCGTGCCCATAAAGACAAAGCCCGGCTTCGAGGCGCAAGCTATCGCGCGCTCCAAGACCGACGGGTTTTACTTCAGGGTGAGCGAGTAGCGCTTCGGCCAAGGCTACCGCCGCATCCGCGGATACAAGTATTTCGTAGCCATCCTCACCCGTATAACCTGAGCGTGTGACGATTAGCGTGCCGAACGCCTTTGTCGTCAGACGTTCGAGCGTCATGAACGACATCGCGCGCAAGGTGTCGGCGCCATCAGGTATGCTTGCCGCGAGCGCATCCACGGCTGCCGGCCCTTGCAGCGCCAACAGGCAATTCTCATCGGCGCGGACAAGCTGTGCCTCGCCGTTCAGCGCCGCCTCGATCAGCGCCCAATCTTCCTCTTTGCAGCCAGCATTGACGACAATGTACAAATGCCCGGCGCTGTCAGCGGCCGCAGGCCGCGCGACCATGAAGTCATCGAGCACGCCGCCGGCGCTGTTCAGCAGCATCGTGTAACGGACCTGCCCAGGCTTGAGGCCCTGAATATCAGCCGGCGCGATGCGTTCGATCACCGACGCGGTTCGCTTGTGAGCGTCCTCGCCGGCGAGATGCTGCTCTTGCTTCTGCGGTTGCAGCAGAAAGCTAGGGCCCATGTGGCTGACATCGAACAGACCGGCATGCTGACGCGTCCACGTGTGTTCGGCGATCAGCCCCTCGAATTCGAGCGGCATGTCATAACCGGCAAAGCCACCAAACTTTTTAGCGCGCGCGCGCCATAGCGCGTCGAGCGGCAGCTTCTTGAGAGGTCCTGCTTCGGCCATTTCAAATCCAGGTGCGTGCGGCGCACACAACAGGAATTGAATCCTGGGCGTGCGGCCCCCGCTGTCCTGGCGCCTGAGAGATTTACTCCTTCGGCGGCCGCTCCCACCTGAGCGGCTCTTTCCAGCGTGTTCATCCCCCCGCGGTCCGGTTCCCTGAGAGTTTCCGGGGCGGTTGCTCCTTCGGGGGCGGCCTGTTCGCCGCTCTCTCCCACGGGGTTCGCTTGTATGGCCGGAACGGAGCGACTCAGCGCCGGTCCGTCCCGTTAGGGCGAAAATTGATCACGGCGCGTCCCGAAGTCAATCGGTCAAACAGCTCAAGCCCGTGATTGGCGGCGCCATGCCCGCACCAGCGGCATTCGTGCTTCGTTCGCGAAGATCGCCTCTCGCGAGGCGCCGTGAGAAATTCACAGCGCAAGCCTGGAGTCATTTTCGCTTGAGTCAGGGGTGATGTTCGTAACGCGTTCGATTTTATCCAAAGGAGATGTGAGTAACGCCGCGTAGAATAGCGTCCGCCTCAGGCGTGTATTTGTCCTGTGACGTGTCCCCAGGATGCAGGTCCAAGCCGCGCAACAATTTCAGCGGCGCGCGCGAGCCCTTCCATGCACGGACAATCACACGGCTCGCTTTCGCATGTGCATGTGCGCGTATTGGAAAAACCTCTATCCCGCCCAAACGCCCCTCAAGGGCGGAGAGGATTTGCGGCAGTTTGTGGGCCCGGTGAATGAACGCCATGCAAGAATGTGCGCGCATACGGTTCGACCAAGCCTTGATCCAATGCTCGATCGGCCGTTCAGCGACAAAAGCGGCCCGCTTGGCTTCGGAGGGCGCACGCCCTTCGCCAGGTTCGTCAAAAGGCGGATTGAAGACTACAAAGTCAAACAGGCCAAACTCACCTTGCAGATCGAGCGCATCTGCTTCGATGATCTTGGCTCGGCTTGTTTGCTTGTTGAGTTCTATGTTCTCGCGCGCCAACGCCGCATAGAGCGGATCGCGCTCTACGCCGACAAACGTGCAGGTGATTTCGCCGCTCCTCGCAGCTACCGCAAGCAATGCCGCGGCAACGCCACAGCCCGGCTCCGCAACATGCGCCCCAGCGCGCGCCGCAACCTCCGGCAGAGCCGCACTAAGCAGCAGCGTATCGACATTGACGCGATAACCCTGCCCCGGCTGGCGGATACGCACGCGTCCGCCGAGAATTGCGTCCTCGGTAATGCTCCTAGAATCCATAATAGGATGCGACCCTTGCGCGCGAGGCCCTGAGCCTGCTTGACCGGCGCTGCCGGCGACACCATCGTCTCAGGCAACGAGAGGTCAAGCGGAGGCCCCCTTTGGGACCGGCGGTTGGAACAGCCAAAGCCCCCGCCGGCGAACCGAATGCGGTCGACCGGCTTGCGGAGCTATTGACCGAAGACCTCAACGCTGTGGATGCGCTGATCCACCAGCACATGACCAGCCCGGTCGGCGTTATCCCCAATCTAGCCGCCCACCTTATCGACGCAGGCGGCAAACGCATACGGCCATTGATCACATTGGCCGCCGCTAGGCTGCTCGGCGGGGGCGGCGACGGCCCACGTAAACTGGCGGCAGCTGTGGAGTTCATACACTCAGCCACCCTGTTGCACGATGATGTGGTCGATCTTTCCTCCATGCGGCGCGGCAAGAAGAGCGCCAATCTGGTTTGGGGCAATTCAGCAAGCGTGCTGGTGGGTGACTTCCTCTTTGCGCGCTCGTTCAATCTGATGGTCGAAACTGGCGACATCCAGGTGCTCGACATTCTGGCGCGCGCCGCCAGCGTGATCGCCGAAGGCGAAGTTATGCAGCTCGCGGCCGCCAACGACGCCGACACGACGCGCGAGCGCTACATGGAAATCATTGTGGCAAAGACAGCGGCGCTGTTCGCAGCCGCCGCCCGCGCGGGCGCCGTTGCCGCAGGCCGGCCGGGCGCAGAAGCCGAAGCGCTGGAAACCTATGGGCGCGAATTGGGCCTCGCCTTCCAACTCGTCGACGACGCGCTCGATTATGGCGGCCGCTCGCTGACGATGGGCAAGAATACCGGCGACGATTTCCGCGAAGGCAAAGTCACGCTTCCGGTGGTGTTTGCGCGCGACGCCGGCGACGAGGCCGAGCGCGCGTTCTGGCGCCGGGCGATGGGCGGCGAGCGCACGGATGACGATTTCCACCGCGCCCAAGCCTTGATCCGGCGACACGACGCCATCGCCCTGACACTGGATGCGGCGCGCGATCACGCCGCGCGCGCAACCAGCGCCATCGCGGCCCTACCCACAAACGCGTATCACGAGGCATTGGACGAATTGGCGTTATTCGTGGTCGAGCGCGCGCACTAGATAAGCGCTAGATTTCCTCAATGCCGCGTTGGCGCGCCCAACGCCGCACAGCGCGGGAAAGCAGAACCGAGCCCAGCGCAAGCGCCCCAAGTGAAATCCACGCAAATGCGGGCTCATCCGATCGCGCGACAATCACGGCAATGCCGCCGCAAACGCCCATCGCCGCCCAATAGGCAATCGCAACACGTCCATGGCTCCATCCTGCGCGCACGGCAATTTGGTACAAATGCTCCGAATGCCCCTCAAGGAGAGATCGCCGGCGCCGCGCTCGAGAAGCCAAGGTAAGCAACACATCCGCAAGCAGCGGAAAGAACACAATTGGCGGTACAAACGGAGAAACACCCGTGCGCCGGATCACAAGCAACGCGGCAAGAGCGCCTAAAGCGCCAGCGAACAGCGCGCCGGAATCTCCAGCGAACAAACGTCCATGTGGGAAATTCCAAACGAGAAAGCCGGCAAGCCCTGCGGCTCCACAAAGCGCCAGCCCTACCAGTCCGGGATGGAGCGGCCACGCCAAAGCGGCGAGCGAAAGCAGTCCAATGGCAACGGACCCCATCGCCAAACCATTGGCGCCATCCATGAAGTTTACGCTGTTGACGAGCGTGAACACCCACAATGCAGAACCGACTAAGCCAACGCCCAATCCAAGATAGATTGATGCGTCCCATCCAAGGGGCAGCTTCTCCACAACTCCCATGCTGAAGGCGGCGCCCACGGACAGCAGCGCGAATATGAAAAACTTCAAGCGTGCACCAAGCGGATGGGCGTCGTCGACGAACCCTAAGCCCAAAAAACCGAAGCAGAACGCGGCGCATGTCGAGAGCAGCGCCGCACCCTCCGCGTTAATTCCGTAGCGCCAAGCGCTCGAAAACAACGTGATCGCAATTATTCCAGCCGCGAAGCCAAGAGCGATGCCTACACCGCCACTCGTCGGCGTCGGCGATCGATGCGCTTTTCGCGCCACAGTCGGCATATCCAGCGGACCAGCGCCAACCTGCGCCCCGCAAACGAGGCAGCTCACGGCAAGCGCGGTCACGACGCCAACGATCAGATCGAACAACAAGCGTCGATACCCTCTTCACAGCCTCGGCTATCTGGGCCCTTCCCTCTCGTCAAGGCTGGCGAACCGCGCAGGTTGCACCCACCAATCTGTGTGCTGGCGCAGCAAAGTCTCGGACAAGAGTTTCGCGCTCGGCATATCGTCCGTTAGTGCGAACATGGTGGCGCCGCTTCCCGACAACCCATGTGCACGCACGCACGCATCGGAGCCGAGCCGCCCGTCAATGTCTCGCAACACCGGCGCTATTGCGCGCGCAGCGGCTTCGAGGTCGTTTCCGAGAGCTTGAATGTCCGCGAAAGCCGCCTCTGGGGCACGCCATATAGGCGCCGGTTTCTCGGCAAAGCGTGTGCCGAGCCCCATTTCGTCGAAC
>JAUIJZ010000165.1 GCA_030430715.1 Alphaproteobacteria bacterium | reverse complement strand
ATGCGTGCCTTGTCGCCATCGGCGTCGTCAAAATGGATCAGCCCCAAATAGAGCTCAGTCTCTTTCGGTAGTTCGAGCGCCTTGAGCGGTTCGAAATAGGCGATGTCGGTGCGGTCTTTCGGCACCGGAATGTGCAGGAAGTGCAGAGGACGCTTCAGGCGCGGGACGAAGCTTTGCGCCATCTCGACGACGATGCCGAAATCTCTCGGCATAATGAGATGCGCGTCCGCCGGGGAGCCATAGCAAAGGTGATAGCCCATCTCGATATCGGCCGGCACGGCATTGCCGAGGCGCACCAATTCGTCGGCGATCTGTGCTTTGTAGTCCGACGGACGATGGCTATAGGGAGCGTAGTTTTCGTAGATCAGCACTTCCTGGCAGACATCCCATTGAATCGAAAGATCGGCGTGCGGAATGCCATCGACAATCGCGCTGAGTTCGCGCAGCAAGGCTGGCTCGTAGATGTTTAAATAGTCAGGGATCGAGGCCGGCAGGATGTATTGGTAAGCCGATGCGATGGGCGTCGGCAGGCTGACCTGAAAGCGAACGCCCTGCGGTATCACTCCATCCGCGCGCAGCTTCTTGAATGTTTCGTAGGAGGCCAGCGCCGCTTCAGCATAGCCGGGTTCGATTCTGACCTTGGCGGGATCGTGGCTTGCTTTCAAACGAATGTACGGCGTTTTACGCAGCAAGCGGCCGTTCCATTCGTAGATCTCCATGTCCGGAACATCGGTGGCCAGTTCAAAATCCGGATGCTCCATGAGCATTTCACGCTGCCAGTAAATCCAGCGGCTGCGCGCGCCGGTCTCGCCGTCCGGCACGCGTTTGAGCCAGGGCCCAAGTTGCTTTGAAAGCGTTGAGAATACCGTTTCGGCATCTGGCAGCGCGACTGACCCGATAAGATGTACGCCATCCGCCTTGCACATAAAATCCTCCCGAATTTATTTGCTCACGCCCATGCGCGGCGTTTTGTGATTGCCGAGGGATAGGGCGACGTTCTTCGTCTCCATGTAGAAGTCGAAGCTCCAATCGCCGCCGTCGCGTCCGATGCCACTCGCTTTCATTCCGCCGAACGGGGTCGGCAGATGGCGAACGTTTTCGCTGTTGACCCAGACCATCCCAGTTTCCAGCGCGCTGGAAACGCGCAGCGCCCTCCCAGAATCTCCGGTCCAAAGATACGCGGCAAGGCCGTAGTCAACGTCATTGGCCTTGGTGATGGCGTCCGCTTCGTTATCGAACGCAATGGCTGTGAGGACGGGGCCGAAGATCTCCTCGCGCGCGACGCGCATGCTTTGCGCGGCCTCTCCGATCAGTGTGGGCTCAACGAAATAGCCGTCGCCTGCCGCATCAAGCCGCGCGCCGCCGGCGAGAATGCGCGCGCCTTCGCTGGCGGCGAGCGGCATGTAGCTCAACACCTTGTCGAGATGGCGTTGGTGGATCAGGGGGCCGACTTCTGTCGCGGGGTCGAATGGATCGCCTACCTTAAGCGCCTTCACACGCTCGGCGGCGCGCGAAAGGAAGCTGTCATAGATCGATCTCTGAACGAGTAGGCGCGATCCGGATGTGCAGCGCTGACCGTTGAGCGAATAGATCATGAATATGGCCGCATCGAGCGCGGCGTCGAGATTGGCGTCGTCGAACACGATGGTTGGATTCTTGCCACCAAGTTCGAAGTGCACGCGCTTCAGCGTGTCCGCGCCTTGCTTCATGATGGCCGCGCCTGTCTTGGATTCACCGACGAACGCGACCGCTTTGATCGCCGGGTGTTCGGTCAGCGCTTTGCCAGTGGTTTCCCCGAGGCCGTTCAGCGTATTGAAAACGCCAGGCGGCAGGCCGGCTTCGTGCGCAATCTCAACCAATAGGCGCGCGGAATAGGGCGACCACTCCGCCGGCTTGTGAACCACTGTGCATCCCGCCGCCAGAGCGGGCGCAATTTTCCAAGTCGAAAGCATGAACGGCGTGTTCCACGGCGTGATGACCGCGACCGGACCAAGAGGGTGGCGGCTCGTGATGTTAATGTGTTCGGCGGAAGGCAGCGCGAGGCCGTCCGAAGCGGACGGGGCGCGGTCGGCGAAAAAGCGGAAATTCTCCGCGCCGCGAATTGCCGCCTTGGACATGAAGCGCCAGCACTGGCCGGTATCGAGGCATTCAAGCGCGGCGATGTCGTCGGCGCGCGCGACAATCAGATCGGCGATGCGATGCAAGATCGCTTTGCGTTCATTTCCGGAACGCTGTGACCACGCGGGAAAGGCGTCGCGCGCGGCAGCGACGGCGGCTTCGACCTCGCTTGCGGCGGCGTCGTGGGCTTTGCCGATCACCTTCCCCGTAGATGGATCGGTGATGTCGAAGCTGCGTCCCTGGCCGACCACGGGCTGGCCGGAAATGTAATGCTCAAGCGCACCATAAGCGCCGGAAAGTTCGAGCGCTCGTGCGCGCTTCAGCTCAGCTGACATGGGCGTCTCCCATCTTGAGATCGGGCATGATTATCACGTTAAATAAACGCTCAAGCGATCGCGTTAGCGAGGGTGGACGTTGCGTCATGCTATGCGCGCGCCGCGCTCAGCAAGGCGCGTGCGCCATTGCTGAGAAGAACGACGTCGGCGCCGATTGAAACAAAACGTACGCCGCTTTGCATGCGTGCGCGCGCGTCTTCGATCGAAACGGCGAAGATGCCGGCAGGTTTTCCCGCCGCTTTGATGCGCGCGATGGCGGTGCTGATGACGTCCTGCACGTCGCTATGCATGGGGTCACCCAGGTGGCCGAGCGATGCGGCAAGATCGGCTGGGCCGATGAACAACGCATCGACGCCTTCCACGGCGGCGATATCTTCTATGGCGGCGACGCCCGCTCTCGATTCGATCTGCACGATCAGGGAAATGGTTTCGTGCGCTTCGGCCAGATAGACGCGGTTTGCGCCGAAGCCGGAGGCGCGGCTGGTCGCGCTGGCGACGCCGCGTATGCCGCGTGGCGGAAAGCGCGTCGCCGCGACGGCGTGCTCGGCGTGCTCGGCGCTGTCAATCATGGGCGCAAGCAAGGTGCGGAAACCGATATCGAGATATTGCTTGATAATAGCTGGATCGGCCACGGGCACGCGCGCGATCGGTTCGACTGGATAGGAAGAGATCGCTTGCAGTTGCGACACCAGCGTTTGCAGCGTGTTGGGCGCGTGCTCGCCGTCGAACAGGAGCCAGTCGAATCCGGCGCCGGCGCAGATCTCCGCCGTATACGGATTGGCCAGCGCCTGCCAAAGGCCAAGCAGGGCGGGGCCGTCATCCGAGAGGCGGTCCGCGAAGCGTTT
>JAUIJZ010000062.1 GCA_030430715.1 Alphaproteobacteria bacterium | reverse complement strand
CAAGCGATCACGCGCCCGCAATTGCGCGAGATCGTGCCGCTGGGCGACACCACGATCTGGGAGATGGAGCAGCGCAACGAATTTCCACGCCGCTTCTTTCTTACGTCGCGCTGCGTCGCATGGGACTTTCAGGAGGTGCAGGACTGGCTCGCCGCGCGCATGCAGGCTTCCGAGGAAGGCCGCGTGAAGCGTGCGCCTGCGCCGGACGTGGGGCGCCGGCGCACGAGGCCGGTCAGACGTTAGGGTCGTGGATCGCGAGGGTCGATGTCGGCGGGGTCAGAGTTGGCGTGTACTTCTCGCCCCGCGTCCAGGCATCGACTATATTCGCCCACTCCTGCAGCATGTGCCGGCGATGCGGCTCGTATTCGGCTTTGTTGTAGACGCCGCGCGAGGAGCGGTTGTCCTCATGCGCGAGGCACTTCTCGATCCAGTCGCTGTTGAAGCCCGCCTCATTCAGAAGCGTTGAGCCGGTCCGCCGCAGATCGTGAACCGTAAATGGCGCGAGCGGAAGATTTTCCTTTTTCGCGAGTTCGGCGATCGCGGTCGTGACGCGATTGAACGTCGCCCGCGACATCGGCTCATTGGCCTCATAGCGCGATGGCAAGAGGTAGCGTGAATTGCCGGCGCAGGTCTTGAGGGCGACCATGATGTCGAGCGACTGCCGCGACAGATACACATTGTGCGGCTTCTTGCGCTTCATCCGCTCCTTGGTGATCGACCAGACCGCATCCTCGAATTCAACCTCGTTCCAGACGGCGTCCTGAAGCTCACTCTTGCGGACCATGGTGAGCAGGATCAGCTTCAGCCCCAGGCGGATCGTCGGCAAGGTCGCTATACGCTCAAGCAAGGACAGCATGATCCGGATTTCGCCAGGCGACAGCGCCCGATCGCGCACCTCGAACTGTGCGATCGAGGCCGGCCCCACCTCGTCGGCGGGATTGGCGACTTTCTCACCGTGCAGAATGGCGAAGCCATAGATCTGCTTGACGATGTCGCGCACATGGATGGCGGTGGCCGGGGCGCCGCGATCCTTCACGCGCGCGCAAAGCGCACGAAGCTCGTCCGGGCCAATCTCCGCCAAGAGGCGGTTCTTCCATTCGGGGTGGATGTCGCGGTCATAGATCGCGCGGCGCATGGCGCGCGTGCTCTCGGCCATGCGCGCTTCCTTGAAATAGCGCAGACCGATTTCGCCGAACCTGTCGGCGTCGACGAGCTTGCGCTTTTCCTTTTGCTTCTTGATGGCCGGCGACTGGCCGGCACTCAGAAGCTGGCGCGCTTCCGCGCATTTGCCTCTGGCCTCCGACAACGAGAGCCCGCCAGCGTCCGGCGCGTATTTGCCGATGGTGAGCGTCTCGCGCCGACCGTTGAAGCGATAGTCGTATCGGAACGTGATGAGCCCCGAAGTGGCCACCAGCGCGTACATACCGTCACGGTCCCCGACCTTATAGATTTTCTCCTTTGGTTTCATCTTCTTGAGTGCAAGGTCGGTCAGCACGGGCGGCCTCTTGTGGCGTAGTTTTTTGAGTTCTGATGCTCATTTTTACCGTCAGAAAAAACACCGTCAAGTTTTGCATTTTCTGGCCTTTTTTCAGTCACTTAGACCACGCTCTAGTGACACGCTTGAACTTTCTAGGCTGACGGTATGGGCAAATCACAGGGTTAGCGCTCGGAGCGATACCGTCAGAAACACCGTCACGTGTTTCCGCTTGGAGCCGATCCTTGCCGATCGACACCAGACATTATTTCGTTGATTTTAGGCGGTTTATCGGCTATTCAGCGAATGTCGGCGAAGGACGCCGAACCCTCCTGAATCATTCCCACTCGATCGTACCCGGCGGCTTTGACGTCACATCATAGACGACCCGGTTCACGCCGCGCACTTCGTTGATGATGCGCGTCGCGGCGCGGCCGAGAAAATCCATGCTGTAGGGATAGAAATCCGCCGTCATGCCGTCGCTCGACGTCACCGCGCGCAGCGCGCACACATATTCATACGTGCGCCCGTCGCCCATCACGCCAACCGTGCGCACCGGCAGCAGCACCGCGAACGCTTGCCAGATCTCGTCGTACAATCCGGCTTTGCGGATTTCATCGAGATAGATCGCGTCGGCTTCGCGCAGAATGTCGAGTTTGTCCTTCGTGATCTCGCCCGGCACACGGATGGCGAGGCCCGGCCCCGGAAACGGATGCCGGCCCACAAATGTCTCGGGCAGCCCCAGCTCGCGCCCCAGCGCGCGCACTTCATCCTTGAAGAGATCGCGCAGCGGCTCGACCAGCTTCATGTTCATGCGTTCCGGCAAGCCGCCCACATTATGGTGCGACTTGATCGTAACGCTTGGGCCGCCAATGGCGCTGACGCTTTCGATCACGTCCGGATAGAGCGTGCCTTGCGCGAGAAATTCAGCGCCGCCCACCGACTTCGCTTTGTCTTCAAAGACATCGATGAACAGCTTGCCGATGGTTTTGCGTTTCACTTCCGGATCGGACACGCCTTCGAGCGCGCCCAGGAAGCGGTCGCTCTCATCGGCATGAATGAGCGGAATGTTGTAATGATCGCGAAACAGAGAAACCACCTGCTCGGCTTCCGCCTTCCGCATCAGACCGTGATCGACAAACACGCAATGCAATTGATCGCCGATCGCTTCATGGATCAGCACCGCCGCCACGCTTGAATCGACGCCGCCCGATAATCCGCAAATCACCGTGCCGTCGCCGACCTGCGCACGAATACGCGCGATGGCCTCGTCCTTAAACGCGGCCATGGTCCAATCGCCCCTCAGACCGGCGATGTTGTGCGTAAAATTGCGCAGCAGTTTTCCGCCATCCGGCGTGTGTACAACTTCGGGGTGGAACATGGTGGAGTAGAAGCGCCGCTTTTCGTCCACGGAAATGGCGAACGGCGCATTGGGCGATGTGGCGATTACTTCAAAGCCCGGCGCGAGTTCAGTTACGCGGTCGCCATGGCTCATCCACACCGGATATTTGCCGCCGACCTGCCACAAGCCGTCGAACAGCGGCGAGGCTGTTTTGATCTCGATATCCGCGCGGCCAAATTCGCGTGCATGGCCGCCCTCGACCTTGCCGCCCAACTGCACGTGCATCGTCTGTTGGCCGTAGCAAATGGCGAGGATCGGCACGCCGAGCTTGAACGCCTCATCCGGTGCGCGCGGGCTCTCGCCCTCGGTGACGCTCGCGGGGCCGCCGGAGAAGATCACCGCCTTGGGCGCGAACGCCTTGAGGAACGCGCCGTCAACCTTGTTGTAGGGATGGATCTCGCAATAGACGCCGTTCTCGCGCACGCGCCGCGCAATCAATTGCGTCACCTGGCTGCCGAAATCGATAATGAGCACGCGCTCATGGTGTTCGGCGGCGGGCTCGATCTCGGCGGATGGGGCAACTTTCTTGGACATGGCCCCAAATGGAGCGCGCCGCGCGCGACGTCAATTCCGCGCGCTGCCGCGCGGCGCGTCCTGCCGCTTATCCAGCCAGCGCCCGCCGGCAAAACTCCCAGATATCGCCCGCCAGCTGTTCGCGGCGTGCGCGGTCGCCGCGTTCGGAGGCCAGCAATTCGGTATGCACCGTGGTCGAAACGAGGTTGTAGACCAGCGTCGCCAATCGCTGCGGATCGGCTTCCCGCACCTGGCCTGACGCCATGCCTGCCGACAATTGCTGCGCGATCAGCGCAATAAGCGGCGCCAGCGCCGCCTGCAGGTCGCCCGGGCGCGCCTCGCCCAAGCGCAAGTGCTCGCGCGCCAGCGCCGCGCCGCGCCGCGAGGAACGCCGCCCTGGCGCCGCCCCTGGCGCACGCTCCAGCACGATGGAGGTGACGATCAGCTTCAGCCGCTCCAGCGGATCTGCAAACGGCGCCATCGCCTCATCATACGCCGCCACCGCCGAGCCGATCGTGTGGGCGAAAACCGCCAGCATCAGATCGTCCTTTTCGGCGAAGCATTCGTAGAATGCGCGGCGCGCCAGCCCCGTCCGCTGCAACACGGCGCGGATGGTCAGCCCGTCCAGCCCCGCTCCGTCCAACAATTCATAGGCGGCGGTCAAAATCAGCCGCCTGCGCGCATCCAAGGATGCGCTTTCGGACTTTAGAACCGCTTCGGCGACGCTCATGCCGTTTCCATACAAGCTGCGTTGACATTCATGCTAGCAGGCTTCTAAATGAATGAGAACAGCGTTCTCAGCAGTGTTCTATATAGAGTTCTCAGAACCAGAGGAAACAGCCCATGCCGCGCGTCACCTATATCGAGCACACCGGCGCAAGCCACGAGGTCGACGTGCCTGAGGGCGATTCCGTCATGCGCGGCGCCTACGCGCATGCGCTTGAGGGCATCGTCGCCGAATGCGGCGGCGGCTTGGCCTGCGCCACCTGCCACGTCTATGTCGACGACGCCTGGGCCGAACGCGTTGGCCCCGCCAGCGGCCCCGAAAGCGACATGCTCGAATTTGCCGCCAGCGAGCGCAAACCCAATAGCCGGCTTAGCTGCCAGATTGTCGTGACCGACGCGCTCGACGGGCTTGTCGTGCGCATGCCGGAAACGCAAATCTAACAATAAAAAAATTGCCTGGAGGAATGCGGATGACCACTCAAGAAATTCCCGCGCACGTGCCGCCGGAACTTGTACACAATATCGGCCTCACCGAGAGTCCCGAATTTCTCGCCGATCCCTTCAAATTCATGGCCGGCCTGCACGAGCGCCTGCCGCCGCTCTTCTTCAGCGTCGGCCAGCAAGGCACACACAAATCCTGGCAGCTCACCAAGCATTCCGATGTCTATTTCGTGCTGCGCCATCCGGAAATCTTCACCACGCACGGCCAGGGCCCGTTCCCGCGCGATCCGGACAATTACTTCCGCATCATCCCGCTTGAGATCAGCCCGCCCGAGCACCGCAAATATCGCGCGATCGTCGATCCGCTGGTGTCTCCGCAAGCGATCGCCAAACTCGAAGCCAATATCCGCAAGCTCACCAATGAGCTGATCGACAATTTCATCGACAGAGGCGAATGCGAATTCGCCAAGGAACTCGGCCGTCCGCTGCCGGTCGGCGTGTTTCTCGACATTATGGGGCTTCCCCGTTCGATGATGGACGAATTCGTGCGCTGGGCCATGGGGCTTTTGCATGCGCAGGACCGCGCCGTCGCCGGCCAGGTGATGGGCGAAGTCACCGCCTATCTCAATAGCGCCATCGCCGAGAAGCGCGCCAATCCCGATGGCGGCATGGTCAGCGCCATCGTCAACGGCAAGCCCGGCGGCGAGCCGATGAGCGAACGCGAGATTTTCGGCTTCGTCTTCTTCGTGTTCATCGCCGGCCTCGACACCGTGTTCGCCGCGCTCAACAACATTTTCGTCTGGCTCGCCGAAAATCCCGAGCGCCGCCGCGAAATCATCGCCGAGCCCGAGAACATCAACAATGTCATCGAAGAGCTGCTGCGGGTGTACACCGTCACCTTCTCCGGCCGCGTGCTGACGCAAGATTATGAAATGCACGGCGTGACGATGAAGAAGGGCGACCGCATCACCTCGATCCTGCCGACCGCCAATTACGATCCGGACGTCTTCCCCAACCCGAAGGAAGTGAACTTCCACCGCCCGCGCACGCCCACGCTCTCTTTCGCCGGCGGCGCGCACTCTTGCATGGGCGCGCACCTCGCGCGGCTTGAGATCAAGATCGTCGTGCAGGAATTCCTGCGCCGCATTCCTGAGTTCAAACTGGCGCAGCCGATCGAATACTTCCCCGGCGCCGTCATCGGCCCGAAAGCTGTACATCTGAGCTGGAAGTAAGCGCGGCTCTATGGAGCGCCGGCTGCCAGCCGGCCAACGCATCGCCACAATAATCGCGCCCCCCCCTCTCTCTCGTGAGAGAGGGGCAGGTGCGGGGGCGCCGCGTCCCCATTTCACGCGAGCGCGAAAGTAACTCCCCCAATAGTTGCAGACTTATCCCCAGACGTTAATCTCTGTTAACCAAGGCCTGGGGAGGCGGGGATGAAATCTGACGAAACTTCAAAAGGACATAGTCCTTACGATCTCGCACTAGCGGCTTGCGTCCTTGGCGCGTTAGGCCTGGGAACGCTTGCTGTGATCGCAGCCCGCTTCCCTTACCTAATGACGACAGAACAAATTCTGTACGTGTTCGCAGGATGTTGCGCTGTACCGTTTTTCGCTTCTTGGCGACGCGCAGTTCTAGATGGTCGGCTCCCCACGCTGCCAAATGGCGCGCCCAAGCATGACCATATAAGCGGCTGGGGCTTCTTAGCGCTCGCCGGCATCATCGGCATAATTGTCGCGCTGGCATATTGGGCAGCCGCAGATGAAGCCACGGACCGTCGCATCAATACAGACTGGGGTATCGGTGTCGTTTTTGGCCTCGCTATCACTTTCGCTGCCGCAGCGCTGCTCCCACTGATCTCCAACGCACTCGGACCAAATGGGATTCACAAGCGGGTTGGCTTGCTGTTTTCGCCGATAACGCTCATCGCAAAACCATTTGGGCTCTTACTCAGTTTTATCGATAGTCTCTTGGTGTTTGCAGTCGCAGGCGGCGCCGGGGCAAGCCAACCCTGGCTCCCCGTTCGTTACTCGCTACTTTTCCTTTCAATTTTCCCCTGCGCTGCACTCGGCTACTCGCTACCCGCTCCCTACGGCCTGATCCCAATCGTCTGGGGATTTGCCGTCGCCGTTTCAATCTCACGCCGCTGGGCGTGGATTGAAGACGATCGAGAAATCTACATGCTGAATCACAAATACAGCGGATCTCACCTACGCATAGGCTTCGGGCAGGACCTCCGTGACGAAGCTCTTCTAAGCTTTATGTCCATGTTCTTTCTTGTGCCGCTTGCGCTACGCCAAATGCACACATGGTCAGTCGCTATGGGCGCGCCTCTGTTCGACGTAACACCAGACGCCACTCTGCATTTGATGGATTGGATTGGCTACTATGGTACCGAGCTCGCCAAAGCCGTTCCTTTTGTGGATTGGGCAGAGATCTATCAAGTGGAGGGCGCAGCGCCAATTCGCGCTGAGTCAGCAGAAGCACGGCACGTCGTGTTCGCCACCCGAGTTCTCGTTGACCTAGTTTTCCTGGCAGCGCTTCTGCAAGCACTGTCGATACTCGCTCGGAACGCCAAGCAAATGGCGTTGTTCGAAGTCGGAGTCATGGACCGCCTTGATCCGTTTATCGAGCCACGCGAATTTCGTAAGCTTGTTCAGCGCTCGAACGACGGGTCGTGGGAAGCAAACGAGCAAGCGATCGCGCAGTTTCAGAAATATGACGCACTTCGTCTCGCCGAGCTGTCGGCTCCCGAACACTATCCAATTAGCATCGCCGCGAAGGCTCTTAGACGCCGCGATGGATCGGACGATTCCGCGCGGTTTCATGAGCAGTTGATAGAGCGTGCATTCCAGAAGCGGAAAGACGCGGATGCAATCGACGAAGTTATTACAGCCATTCGGATGACCGACGCGGCAATAGACGCTGATGATCTCGACCGCGCGAGAATTGAACTGAACAACAAGCGCTCCATGAACGGTGTCCGAGAGAACATCGCACGCTTAATCGTACGCGCGTCTGACCCCGTGGCGCGCATGGCGGCAATTGGCTCCATCCTTACCGGTCAAAGCAAGTGGGCTGACGCCCAACCCGAAACCGTCCGGGATGCTGTCGCGCCAGTTCGGCGCATCGCTCTTTTGGCACTAAGAGAACCTGCAAAAGCCGGCGATCAGAACGCTATACGGTTGATCGACGAGGTCGCAGCGAGCGATCAGTCGAGGAACCTGCGGCAAGAAGCGAAGGAAATTCTCGCATCGCTTCGTGCCTCATAGAAATCCGCTTCACTTAAATCCCACAGCTCCGCCGCTTTCGCCCAACGAAATCAACCACCCCACAAAAATCTATCCGCCCCCTCCAAACCTGCCGCATAATCCCCTCGCCGTTTCCAACAAGGCGATTGGCTGAAGCTGAAGGACAAGTGGGAACGGCCATGTTCGAGCGTGAAGCGCTGACGAAGTGAACGCCGAGCGGGCGGAAGTTGCGCCGTCCAGCCTGGTGTTCCGGAACGTGCGAAGGCGAAAGCAACGCGCCATTGCGCATCCGGATCGCGTCAGGGTGAAACCCGCGGGAGATAAGCGCGGGAAGAGATCGGGGACCGCTTAAGCAACGGCCCGCACGCCGCCGGGGCACCTATCCAGGAGAGTGAAAGACCTCTCTGCGACGGCCCGGCGAGAGAGATCATGACGGGGCGCGTGCGAGCGCGCAGGCGCTGCGCAAGCAGCGTCACCACCAAAACTTCGGCGCGCAAGCATGCGCCCCGGCCTTACTTTTGAAAACGCGAATAGAGCGGGTCGCGCCGCTTATTCAGCGTGCGCGCTTCATCGCACTTAAGGGAGCGCCCAATTGGCCGGCGACGAGGGCGGCCAGAATTTGCGGCGCCGGCGGCAAGCGCGAAAGCGGCGACATCACAAAATCGCGCAGCATTGCGAAGGCCGTGCGCTCGGATTGATAAGCCGGCGTGAACGCCCACGACGCCAATTGATAAAGCCGGATGTGCCAAAGCCGCAGGCGCGCATATTCGGCGAGCGCCGCCTCGAGATTGGATTGCCGCTCCAGCGCTTCGGCCAGTGCGAACGCGTCCAAGAGCGCCATATTCGCGCCCTGCCCCAATTGCGGGCTCGTGCAATGCCAGCTGTCGCCGACATGCACGCAATGGCGCGACAGCGGCTCGCGCAGCGTGCGATGCGCATAGGCGGCGAAGACGAGATCGTCATGGCGCTCGATCTGCGCCAGCAGCGGCGCGGTATCGGGCCAAAGCTTCAGCACCTCTTCCTTCCACGCCTCAAGCGGCTGCGCGCGCCAGGCATCGTGCTCGGTATGCTTGAGGCTCCAGAAAAACGCCGCCTGCTGCTGATCCCGGTTGGCAAGCCGCCCGATCGGCATGACGCCAACCATCTTACGTGCGGCCTCATAGCGCTGCTCCAGCGCCGCGCCGTCGAACGGACCGGACCAATCGAGGCTGGCCCAAAGGGCGCCAAACGGCAAATTCTGCTTTGGCAGTTCAGACAGAGGCGATCGCGTGCCCAGCGCATCAATCAGCAAATCGAAACGCGTGCTCGCTGCACCGTCGGCGAAAGTCAGCCGTCCGTCCGCCGCGCTCATAACCTCGCGCCCGGGCTCAATCTCGGCGCCCGCGCGCTGCGCCGCCTCGTACAAGAGTTCGAACAGCGCCCCGCGATGCACGCCAAGCCCGGCCGGAGCGTTCGCGCCCAGCGCGCCATACTTCACATCGAGCACCACACGCCGCCCGCTCTTGCCGAACAGGCGTTTGATCGGCGCGCCCAGTTCGCGCATCCGCGCGCCGGCGCCGATCGCGTCCAGTACATGCAACCCGACCGGCTGCAATATAAGCCCCGAGCCTAGCGGCTGCGGCGCGCTCAATTTGTCGTACACCACGACTTTCGCGCCGCGTTCCCGCAACAGCGCCGCACATGCAAGCCCCGCGACACCACAGCCGGCAATGGCGATATTCAGCGGTTTCATAGGCTCGTTTCGACAAACATGCTTACTTTGCAATTCATCAACACTGTTGAACAATTCGCTAACCGCAACGCGTCATGATGCCCATATGAGCCTCGCGATTGAGCCTGTCGCAGCGCCTGCTTCCACGCAGGCCCAAGACCAAAGGCAGCGCCATAGCGCTCCCTTTGGCGCGGCCGTGACCTATCGCGAAGTCGTGCAGGAAAAGCTCCGTGTCGATCCCGCCGCCGTCGCCGCCCGCATGGCGGATCCGGCGCGCCAAGAAAAGCCACGCACAAGCGTGCGACAACAACGCCTCGCTGAGGAGGAAGCAGCCTATGATGCGCGCCGGGACGCTCGTCCCGGCGCGTATATAGACATCGAGGTTTAGCTTTTACGCGCGAACACCGCGACGAAGAACCCGTCACAGCCGGTTTTGAGCGGCGTCATCTGTAAGGCCGCGCCGCGCTGATGCGCGGGTGCATCCGCATTCAATCCCACAGGCGCAAAATCGGCATAAGCTGCCGCGAATGTAGCAGCTTGATCCTCATTCTCTTCCGGCAGAACAGAGCACGTGACGTAAACAAGGCGCCCCCCCGGCTTCACCAAGGGGACGGCCAGAGCCAGCGCTTGCTTCTGTTCCTCAAGCCGCTTCGCCAACGCGTTCGGACGCAAACGATGCTTGGAATCCGGATTGCGCCGCCATGTGCCCGATCCTGTACACGGCGCATCGACCAGAACCACGTCCATGCGTCCGTGCAAATCGGCCAGCACATCACGCTCGCGTGCGGGCGCACGGATCTGGACATTGCGCGCGCCCGCGCGATCCAAGCGCTCTTTCAGCGGCGCCAGCCTGCGGCCATCGACGTCGTGCGCGAAAATCTGCCCCTTGTTTTGCATCGCCGCAGCCAGAGCCAGCGTCTTGCCGCCACCGCCCGCACAGACATCCGCAACCTGCATGCCGGCTTCCGCCGCGCACAATTGCGCCGCAAGCTGACTGCCTTCGTCCTGCACCTCGAACCAGCCTTTGACGAAGCTCTGCTCACTCGCCCACGGAAAGGTGCGCCCCTGCTGCCACGGAATGCGCACGCCATCAGCCGTGAACGGCGCCGCCATTGGCGGTTCGTTGAGCTTTGGACTCTCGCCCAATGCAGCGATCACCTTGTCGCGCGTCGCCTTCAGCGTATTGGCGCGCAAATCGAGCGATGCAGGTGCGGCCAAAGCTCCGCCCTCGGCGGCGCGCGCATCGCCGAACACGCGCGCCAGACTGGCGTCGAGCCATTCGGGATAATCGCCAGCCACATGCGGCGGCGCACCGGCGATATTGTCGCCTGCAAGCGCGGCGCGCTCCGCTTCGGTTGGCGGCGATGGGGCGTGCGGATCGTTGTAGCAACTTTGCTCAATCGCTTCGGCGCTCCAGCCAAAACCCCAACGCAATGCGCCCCACACCCATGCGCGCGGCAAATCCTCGCCCATGCGCCATGCGCTGGAATGCTTCCATCGCAACGCACCGAAGACGAGATCGCCAATCTCCGCACGATCCTTCGAACCGGCGAAACGATGGCTCAGCATCCAATCCTTCACCGCATCTGCGGCAGGCCTGCGCTGATTTTCGAGCGTGGAAAGAATTTCAATCGCGGCTTGCTGCCGCGCACCAGGACGCATGGGAGGAACCCCACAAAAAGGAAAAGTAAAAAACGACTAGCTGCCGAGCGGATAGTTCGGCGCTTCGCGTGTGATGGAAACGTCGTGCACGTGGCTTTCGCGCAAACCCGCCGACGAGATTTTCACGAACCGCGCCTTCTCGCGCAACTCCTTCAATGTCGCCGCGCCGGTATAGCCCATCGCCGCGCGCAGGCCGCCGACGAGTTGATGCAGAATATTCGCCACCGGCCCCTTGAACGGCACGCGCCCTTCAATGCCCTCGGGCACCAGCTTCATCTGATCGGAGACTTCCTTTTGGAAGTAGCGGTCAGCCGAGCCGCGCGCCATCGCGCCGATCGAGCCCATGCCGCGATAGGCTTTGTACGACCGTCCCTGGTAGAGCACGATTTCACCAGGCGCTTCTTCCGAACCGGCAAGCAGCGAACCAATCATCGCCACTTCGGCGCCGGCGGCCAAGGCCTTGGCGAGATCGCCGGAAAACTTGATGCCGCCATCGGCGATGACAGGGATGTCGGCTTTGCGCGCAGCGCCTGCAGCGTCCATCACGGCGGTAAGCTGCGGCACGCCAACGCCGGCGACGATGCGCGTGGTGCAGATCGAGCCAGGACCGATGCCGACCTTCACCGCATCGGCGCCCGCATCGATCAGCGCTTTGGCGCCATCCGCGGTCGCCACATTGCCGGCGATGATCTGCGTCTTGTTCGAAACGCGCTTGATGCGGTCAACGGCGTGCAACACGCCTTGCGAGTGCCCGTGCGCGGTATCGATCACCACCACATCGGCGCCAGCTTCGATCAGGGCCAGCGAGCGCTCATAGCCTGCATCGCCGATCGTGCTCGCCGCGCCGACGCGCAAACGCCCCTGCTCGTCCTTGGCGCGATTGGGGAAGGCTTGCGCTTTCTCGAAATCCTTCACCGTGATGAGCCCGGCAACACGCCCGCCATCATCGACCACGATCACGCGCTCGATGCGATGCTTATGCAGCAAACGCTTTGCATCGTCCGGATTGGCGCCTTCGCGCACCGTGACGAGATTATCCTTCGTCATCAGATCGGCGACGCGCTCGTTCATTTCAGCAAAGCGCATGTCGCGATTGGTGAGAATGCCCACCAATTTTCCGCTCGTGCGATCAACTACCGGAAATCCGGAAATGCGGCGGGCTTCCTTGATCAGAACAATATCGCCCACCGTTTGATCGGGATGGATCGTGATCGGATCGATCACCATGCCGCTCTCGAACTTCTTGACCATCTTCACTTGGTCAGCCTGTTCTTCAGGCGTCATGTTGCGATGAATGACGCCCAAGCCGCCGGCCTGCGCCATCGCTATGGCGAGACGCGCGTCGGTGACGGTGTCCATCGCAGCCGAAATGAGCGGAATGTTGAGTTCAATGCCGCGCGTGAGCCGGGTGGCGGTGCTCACGTCTGCAGGCAGCACTTCAGACGCGCCGGGTTCGAGCAGCACGTCGTCAAAAGTCAGGGCGTCGCGGATTTCCATGGACGGCTGGTAGAGATTCTCGGAGCGCTTGTCCAGCCGTCAGGACGACTTCCGCCCCATCGCCACCACGTAAACCTCCGCGCTTTCGGCCCGGCTGGCGGGCGGCTTGGCATGCGAAACTTTCGCGAAATTCTGCTTCAGCCGCGTCAGCAGCGCAGCATCCAGCCCGCCCTGGAAGGCTTTGGTCACGAACGTTCCGCCCGGCGCCACATGCTCCAGCGCAAACTCCGCCGCTGCTTCGGCCAGCGCGCCAGTACGGATCTGATCGGTTTTGGCATGACCGGTCGTGTTTGCAGCCATGTCGGACAGCACGATCTCCGGCGCCCCGCCAAGCGCTCCAAGCAACACGCCAGGGGTATCGTCGGCGAGAATATCCATCTGAAAAAATTGCGCGCCGGGCATCGGCTCGATCGGCAACAAATCAACGCCCACCACCTTGCAGCCGCGCTTGACCGCAACCTGCGCCCAGCCGCCTGGTGCGGCGCCAAGGTCAATCACCCCGGCGCTGCGCTTCAGGAAATGAAATTTCTCATCGAGCTCGATCAATTTATAGGCCGCCCGCGCGCGATAGCCTTCCGCCTTGGCGCGCGCGACATAAGGATCGTTCAGCTGGCGCTCGATCCATTTCTTCGAGCTTTCCTTGGCGCGCTTATTCTTCACAAATGTGGTCAGCTGGCGCGCGCCATCGCCGCTCGCGGATTTGCCGCGCCACCGGCGTTTTTCATCCTCGCTCATGCGCGGCTCCCATGTTGAGCCATCAACCGCATCAGCACGCCCTCACGCAGACCGCGATCGGCAACGCGAATACGCTCGACCGGCCAAACACGCAGCACCGCATCGAGAATGGCGCCGCCGGCAACGACAAGATCGGCGCGGTCCTTGCCGATGCAGGCATTGGTCGCGCGCTGCGCCGGCGTTTGCGCCAAAAGCCGCGCCATTGCCGCGCGGCAATCGCCAACGTCAAACCAATAGCCATCCACTTTTGCGCGTTCATAGCGCGGCAAATCCATATGCACGCCGGCAAGGCTCGTCACAGTGCCCGACGTGCCGACCATATGCGCGCGCCCTTTCGCATAGGCCTCGCGCACACGTTCGCCGGGATCGATGCGCCGCAGCATGTCGCAAAGCCTGGCCACGCGCGCCTCATACCAATCGCGGCGCTCGTGCTCCGGCTCGCTCTCTTCTTCCGCCAAAGTCACGACGCCAAGCGGCGTCGAGGCCCAAGCGAGCACCGGCGCGTCGAGTCCCGCTCGCAGTACCTCGCCAGGCGACACCCAGGAAATTTCCGTCGAGCCGCCGCCAATATCGACCACCATGGTCACGTCCATGTCGCGGTCAAACAAGCTGGCGCAGCCAAGCACGGAAAGGCGGGCCTCTTGTTCCGGCGTGATGATGGTGAAGTCGAGCCCAAGATCCTTGCGCACGCGATTGAGAAACACCTCGCCATTGGACGCCATACGGCAGGCCTGCGTCGCGACGCAGCCGACAGCCACAGGCCCACGCGCTTCGATCCGCTGCGCACACGCTTGCAGCGCAAGGTAAGCGCGCGCCATCGCCTCCTCACCAAGCTTGCCGGTCTGCGACAGCCCCTCGCCGAGACGTACGATCCGCGAATAGCCATCAACCACGCGCAGCCCGCCGCGGCCGTCGGAAGCCGCCATCAGCAGGCGGCAATTATTGGTGCCGAGGTCCAGCGCCGCGAAAAGCGGCGCACGGGGTCGCGCGCCCGGCGGCCGGCGGCCGCTCCGCGACGGGCTCGACCGCCCTGTGCTGTCCATGTCCTACGCGTTCCGGTGGGGCCCCCGCAGGAGCCGCGAATGATCGAATTGCCCCAATGCTAGCCTGTTCGCGCCGCAGGGACACGCCGATTTTGCCTGCATTTTGCCCCGATCCACGCCAGAAGCGCCCTCCACGACACACTCATCCACACATCTTCGTGTGTTGGGCCGCTCCGCTGGCGCCTTTTCTTGCGCGGTGCGTTACCCGTTCCTACCTTACCAATGCGAGAGGATTGGGAGGTTTTGGAAGGAGAACGTCATGCGCGAAGCTAAATTCTCCCTTGGACAAGTGGTCCGCCACAAGCTGTTCCCGTTCCGGGGCGTTGTGTTTGACGTGGACCCTGAGTTCTCCAACACGGAGGAATGGCTAACGTCCATTCCCGAGCCGATCCGGCCCTCGAAGGATCAGCCGTTTTATCATCTGTTCGCGGAAAACTCGGACAGCCATTACGTGGCGTATGTCTCCGAGCAGAACCTGGTGCCCGACGAAACGGGCGAGCCGGTCGATCACCCGCAAATCGAATTGCTGTTCGATGAGATGGATGAAGGCGGATACAAGCTTCGGCCCGAAAGCGTGCACTAAGCTTGTCTGCTAAAAGGAATGATCGGCGGTCGCGGCGACGCGGCCGCCGGTTTTCGTTTAGGAGCGCTGGAACGGATAAAAATCGCCGCCGAGCGGCAGGATGCGCGTGAGGTCGTCGAGGGCGATGCGGGTTTCGAGAAAGAGCGCAGGGTCGGCGAGATCGGCGGGCGCGATTTCCTCGCGATAATGTTTGCGCACCCAGGCTTCGAGTTGATCGGCCAGCGCATCGGTGAGCAGAAAGCCTTGGCGCATGGCGGCACGTTCGGCGCCATTCATGGAGACGCGCAAGCGCAAGCAGGCAGGCCCGCCGCCATTTCGCATGCTTTCGCGCACTTCGACAAATTCGACGCGCCCGATCGCGCCGCTGAGCTGGGCGGCAATCGCGGCGGTCTTGTTGTTCTCGCGCACCTCGGTGGGCGCGATCAGAGTGAGCGACGCGGCGCCAGGTTCGCGTACGAGCTGCGAGTTGAACAGATAGGACGAGACCGCATCATCGAGCGACACATCGCTCGCGGCGACTTCCACGAACACCGGCTCGAACAGCCCCTGCGCCTTCTCGCGGATTTGCGAATAGAGCGCAGCCTTATCGGCAAAGGCATGCTCGTGATGGAATAGCACCTGCTCATGCGCGACGGCGACAACATCATTGTGGAACGCGCCCGCATTGATCGCTTCGGGCGATTGGCGCGCAAAAATTGTGCGCGCGGGATCGAGCGCATGGCGGCGCGCGACGGCGCGGCACGCTTCCAAAGTCTGGCGCGCGGGGAAACCCGCATGCCTCTCCTCGGCGGTGCGGTCATATACGAAAATCTCGATACCGGCCGCGCCGCCATGCATGCGCATATGATTGGCCGCGCCCTCATCTGAAAGTGCATCGTGCGGCGCCAGCGCGGCGTGAACGGCGAAGCGATCTTCATCCGGCATCAGGCGCCGCAACGTGCGTTCGGTCTGCTCGGCTTCGAGCATACGATGCAGCATGGTTTGCAGATTGGCGACCGAAGCATGCAAGCGCCCGTCGCCGCAATCGGCGCTGGGCGAGATCGTGCCCGCATTCGCCGCCCACATGGGCGAGGCCGCGAGCATGGCGCGCGCCATGCCCTGCTCGTCGCGCCACGCGCGTTCCCAGACATGCTGATCGCTGCCGCTAAATCCTAGCGCATGCAGCCACGCCATATTGGGCCGCTCGTGCGGCGGCAGCACGCCTTGCGGCAACCCCATGGCGGCAAGCTTGCGCATTTTGCCAATGCCCTGCAGCGCCGCATCGCGTGGGCGCGCCACCGCATCGCGATTGCGCGCCGAAGCAAGATTGCCGAGCGAGAGCCCCGCATAATTGTGCGTTGGCCCGACGAGGCCGTCGAAATTGATTTCAACGTCGCAGTCAGCGTCACGCATTAGGCAGGCCCGGCGCGGGAATCGGCGCGGCTTTTTCCGCAAGCTGCGTAGACACCGGATAGGCGACATAATCGGCTGCGTAGTAAGCGCTTGGGCGCAGCGAACCGGAAAGCCCCGGCCCGCCAAACGGCATCGCTCCGGAGGCGCCGGTTGTTGGGCGATTCCAATTCAGAATCCCCGCATGCAGCTCATTCTGTACGCGCGCCCATAGAGTCGCATCGTCGCTGATCAGCCCGCCCGCCAAACCGAAGCGCGTCGCGTTAGCGAGATCGAGCGCGTGATCGAAATCCTTCACGCGATAAATTTGCAGTATTGGCGCGAACACTTCCTCATCCGGCACAGCCAATCCGCTCACGTCGATAATGGCGGGATGTACGATCGCACCGTCGCGCTTCACCGGCGTGACGGGCTTGGCGCCGAGCTTGATCAGACCCTGCTCGAATTTTTCCGCGCGCTCGGCAGCGTGCGCGTTGACGAGCGGTCCCATGAACGGCTCAGGCGTTGCTGTAGCTGGGCCGATGCTGAGGTTCGCGGCGAGCTCTTTGAGGGCGTCGATGATCGCATCGCCCTCAGCGCCTTCGGGCAAAATCAAACGGCGCGCACACGAACAGCGCTGACCGCTCGTAGCGAAAGCCGAGTGCGCGATGAGGTTGGCCGCCGCCTGCGCATCGACTGGCGGCCACACGATCAGCGGATTGTTGCCGCCAAGTTCCAGCGCCAAAAGCACATCTGGGCGGCCTGCGAACTTGCGATGAATGAAGGCGCCGGTTTGCGCGGAACCCGTAAACAAGACCCCGTTCAAACCAGGCGCATCCAACAAAGCTGCGCCAGTTTCACGCGCGCCTTGCAGCAAGGAGAGCACGCCCGCAGGCAAGCCCGCTTTTTCCCACGCTTCCACCATCAGTGCGCCGACGGCGGGCGTCAGTTCGCTTGGTTTGAACAACACACAATTGCCCGCAAGCAAGGCGGGAACGATGTGTCCGTTCGGCAGATGTGCGGGAAAATTGAACGGGCCGAACACGGCAAGGACGCCATGCGCGCGGTGTGAGAGCGCCATGGCGCCAAACGCGGCTTTCTCCTCGCGCGCGCCCGCCCGTTCCGCTTGAGCGCGAATGGAAATCTCCGCCTTGCCGATCATGGCGGCGACTTCGCCACGCGCATCCCAGAGCGGCTTGCCCATTTCGCGGCTGATCGCCTGCGCGAAGTCTTCTTTGCGGCGGTCGATCACCTGCGCGAAAGCGCGCACGATGGCGATGCGCTGTTCGAGCGGCTGGCGCGACCAAGCAGGAAAAGCGAGCCTTGCGGCGGCCATCGCTTCGGCGACATCTTCGACGCTTGCAGCGGCGCCTTGCCAAATCGCCGCGCCCGTCGCGGGATCGTGCGACGCAAACGCGCCGCCACGCCCGGTACGCCAGACGCCGTCGATGAAGAGTTCAGTCCGCATCACTTAACCAGATGAGCGCTTGTGCGCCCGGATCAAGGCCGAGCGTGGCAAGCGCAGGCGCTTCCACGATAGCCACGCCCTCTTTCGCGACCGCGCGCGTCGCTACACAGCGGAAGCCGCGCGTTTCCGGCCTCGCTAACAGCGCGCGCCGCGCACTCTCGCCCGGCACTCCCGCACTGACCTGCACTTGCCGCGATTGGCGCAAAGTTCGGATCGCGTCACGCGACACACCAAGCAAAGGGCCTGCATCGAAAATGTCGACCACATCGGAAAAGGTGAAACCTTCCCACTCGAGCAAGGCCCGCGCCCCGCGCCCCGCATCGTGGCATTGCCCAATCACCGCGCGCGCGTCCTCCGGCAACAGGTCCACATAGATCGGATGTTGCGGCATCAGGTCGAGGATGAATTGATTGTCGGTGGTCGCGCTCAAACGATCGGCGTC
>JAUIJZ010000061.1 GCA_030430715.1 Alphaproteobacteria bacterium | reverse complement strand
GTCCAATTTCTAGACTTACTTGCGATGCGGCGCGATGCCGACGCAGTGCAGCCGGCAGAGTCGTCCTTGGCTCTTATCGCCGCTTGGTTGACTGGGCCGCTTTATCTCGTGGGTTGGGCCGCCGTAGTCGAATACCTTTCCCGTATCGCGAAAGCCTTGGAGCGATCGGCGTCCGCTCAAGACGACGGTTAGCGCCCGCACGGCGAAGTGGTGGGCGTGAAGGCGCGCGCAGCGCGTGCGTTGATGCGATTGTCGTAAAGTCGTGGTCCGCTACTGCCGGAAAGGTGGTGCGCGATGCACGAACTCCTGGAGCGCCTGGGGCGCGGCGATGAACGTTTGATTGGCATGTGCCGCGAGGCCAATCGCGTGTGGGGCGATTTCCTCGCCGAATTGGATGGCGCCGATACCGGCACGCTTTCGGCGCGGCTCGGCTTTTTGCAGCCGACCTTCCAGCGCATTTTCGACAGCTCGATGCTCGGCGAAACCATGATGCCGTGGAGCGGCTTTGCGGCGCTTTACGACACGGGCCATGGCTGGGGACCGAATCTGCCGCGCGCGCGTCAGCTCGCGGAGGCGTTCGCGCGCAGCAATTGCAGTCAGGAAGTGCGCGATGAGGCCCGCGCCTGCGTCATTTCCTATGAATTGGAGCTGGCGCGGCCCGTTGCTGTGGCGAAACGGTAAAACGTGCGCGTCCGAATCCGTTTAGCTTGGCGGCATGGCCAAGAGCAAAGCTTCCGCCCGCAAACCTGAACGCCGTCCGCGCGGCGAAATCGACCGCAATTATTTTTTCGGCGACGTGCTGATCAAGACCGGCGTGGCGACGGCGGTAGCCATCGGGGCAGTTGCATTGCTAACGCCGTTCACGCTGATGGACGCGATCAATGACGGCATGTACGATTATCTCGCTGTTATGGGGACTTTCGGCGGCATAGGTCTCACGGCCTTTTTGATCGGCCGGCATTTGCGCCGTGAAGCCACACATTGGGATTTCGACTAAAGCTCGCCTTCAGCTGACTTGACCTGACGCCTCGGACGGTCATGTTCCTGCCAAGTGAAGGAGCCCGACCGTGAACCAAGCGGAAACCACGCGCCTCGGCGCCTATCTGAGCAAATTGCTGGGTTCGCCCACCATCTCCGTGCACCATCGCAAGGGCGATGAGGGCGAAGTCATTCTGGCTGGGGACAAGATCGCCGAACTCATTCGCGACGATGATGAGGGCGAAATCAGCTATTCGATCAGCATGCAGATACCGGTGAAGGCCGGCGCTAAGAAGGGCGCGCCGATTGACGATGCCGAGCGTGTCCGTTTGCAAGGCGTGCTGCGCGAAAAGCTGCATGCGGTGGCGCTGGAAGTGCGTCCGCGGCCGCGCAAAACGGATTCGTGCGAGGTTTATGTCGGCGAAGAATTCATCGGGACGCTCTCGACCGATCCGGACGAGGGCTATTTCCTCACCATGAGCATTCTCGACCTGGATCTTGAAGGCGAGGAATAAGCTCTAGCTCAGCTTGAGCAGAGCATGCTTTTTCTTGCCGAGCGATAGCTTGATCGCGCCATCGACAATATCGGTGGCAGTCAATGTCGCGCTTTCCTCGCTCACGAGCGTATCGTTCACGCGCAGCGACTTCTGAGCGATCTGACGCTTGGCTTCTCCGTTGGACGCAACGAGTTCCGCTCGTACAAAAGCCGCCGCAACGCGAAGGCCTTGCGCCAACTCATCTTGCGTTATCGAGAAGGTCGGCAGGTTTTCCGAGCGCGCGCCCTGTTCGAACGTGACGCGCGCGGCTTCTTCGGCTTTCAGCGCGTCCTCGCGCCCGTGCAGCATGGCGGTCGCTTCAGTGGCGAGGACTTTCTTCGCGTCGTTGATTTCTGCGCCCTGCAATGCTTCCAGGCGTGCAATCTCCTCGAGCGAAAGGTCGGTGAAGATGCGCAGGAAACGCCCAACATCGGCGTCCTCGGTGTTACGCCAGTATTGCCAGTAATCGTATGAACTCAACATGCCGGCGTTGAGCCAGACCGCGCCTTGCGCTGTCTTGCCCATTTTGGCGCCGCTCGCTGTGGTGATGAGCGGTTGGGTCAAGCCGAACAATTCGGCCTGATCCATGCGGCGGCCGAGTTCGACGCCGTTTACGATGTTGCCCCATTGGTCGGAGCCGCCCATTTGCAGGCGGCAGCCATAGCGACGGTGCAGCTCCACGAAATCGTAAGCCTGCAGCACCATGTAATTGAACTCGATAAAGCTCATCGGCTGTTCGCGCTCTAGCCGCAACTTGACGCTGTCCATCGACAGCATGCGGTTGACTGACATGTGACGGCCTACATCGCGCAGAAAGTCGATGTAGTTGAGCTTCAACAGCCACTCGGCATTGTCGATCATGATGGCGTCGGATTTGCCGTTTCCGAAGCTCAGAAATTTCTCAAACACTGTGCGGATCGAGGCCGCATTGGCTGAGATCTGCTCTTCAGTCAGCATTTGGCGCATTTCTTCCTTGCCGGAAGGGTCGCCGACCCGTGTCGTGCCGCCGCCAAGCAATACGATCGGCTTGCCGCCAGCCTGCTGCAGACGCCGCAGCATCATGATCTGCGTCAGACTGCCGACATGCAGCGAGGGCGCCGTCATATCGAAACCGATATAGCCAGTGACGCCAGATGCGGCTTGTTTATCCAGGGCTTCCAGATCGGTGCACTGGTGAAACTGCCCGCGAGCGGTCACTTGGCTGAGAAAGTCGGATTTGGGATCGGCGGTCACATTTGGGCTCCAGAGGGGCCGGACCGTGTCTTGCTGCGCACGCCCGGCTGAAAGCGGGCATGCTGAAGCGCCCGCTAGGATAGCGGGCAATAATAGCTTGGAACGGGCGCCGGACGGTGCAGCATAGTGCGGGGGTGCTAGAAGAGGCGCCGGGCGGCGTCAAGAAGCAGCTAAGTGTTAAGCTGCGCCGGGCTTAAAGAGAGGCCGATGCGCTTCACGCTCTTTCCGCACCCTAGCACGCCCAGCGCGGCGGCGGCCGAGGTTTCGGTTGAGGTCGAGCCGCTGCAAGGGCGTCAGGTGCGCCTGCGTTATGAATTGCGCGGGCATTTGGAGAATGTGCTCGTGCCGGCGCCTGCTGAGCCGGACCGCCAGGATAATCTCTGGGAGCATACATGTTTCGAGATGTTCGCGCGCATTGTCGGCGCCGAGGTCTATGACGAGTTCAATTTCTCACCTTCGACGGAATGGGCTGTGTACCGCTTCGATGCCTATCGGCAGGGCTTTGGCAAGCCGGTCGTGTTGGCCCCGCGTATCGAAACTGAAATCGAGGACGATGCGTTCGTGCTGCACGCCGCGTTTAATCTGCCGGGCAATGGACCTTGGCGTGTGGCGTTGTCTGCGGTGATCGAAGAGACGAACGGCGCAAAATCGTATTGGGCGCTCAAGCATGCGCCCGGCAAGCCGGACTTTCATCATGCCGATGGCTTTGTGTTGGAGCTTCCATGAAATTCGGGATTGATCGTCTGCTGGAAGACGCAAGCCTGCGCGCGCCGCTCGCGGGCAAACGCGTGGCTTTGGTGGCGCATCCCGCTTCGGTGACGCGCGATTTGACCCATTCGCTCGATGCGCTGATGGCGCTGGACGATGTGCGTGTGACCGCCGCATTCGGCCCGCAACATGGGATGCGCGGCGACAAGCAGGACAATATGATCGAGAGCGTGGATTATACCGATCCGCTGCACGGTATTCCGGTGTTCTCGCTCTATGGAGAGGTGCGCAGGCCTTCAGGCCAGATGATGTCGACGTTCGATGTCGTGCTGATCGACCTGCAGGATGTGGGCTGCCGCATCTACACTTTCATCACGACACTGTTGTACATGATCGAAGCTGCGGTCGAGCATGGCAAGGAAGTGTGGGTGCTCGACCGGCCCAACCCGGCGGGACGGCCGATCGAAGGCCTGACGCTGCGCGCGGGCTGGGAGAGCTTTGTCGGCGCGGGGCCGATGCCGATGCGGCATGGCCTCACGCTGGGCGAGCTGGGGCGCTGGTTCATCGCACATTTCAAGCTCGATGTTCCCTACCGCGTCATTGAGATGGAGGGCTACGAACCCGAAGCCGCGCCTGGCTATGGCTGGCCGCTTGGTGAGCGCACATGGGTCAACCCTTCGCCGAATGCGCCCAATCTTTGGATGGCGCGCGCGTATGCGGGTACTGTGATGCTGGAAGGCGCGACGCTTTCAGAAGGCCGCGGCACAACGCGCCCGCTTGAAGTGTTTGGCGCGCCCGACATCAATGCGCGCGCCGTAATGGCCGAGATGCACAAGCTGGCGCCGGACTGGCTGACCGGGTGCGTGCTGCGCGAATGCTTTTTCGAGCCGACCTTTCACAAACACGCAAAGGCGTTGTGCAACGGTGTGCAGGTCCATTGTGAAACGCCGGACTATTACGACCATCAGGCGTTCAAGCCGTGGCGCGTGCAGGCGCTGGCGTTCAAAGCGATCCGCAAGCTCTATCCGGACTATGGGCTGTGGCGCGATTTTCCGTATGAATATGCGTTCGGAAAATTGCCGATCGACGTCATCAATGGCTCGCCGCTGCTGCGCGAATGGGTCGATGATCCGCGCGCCGTGCCCGGCGATCTCGATGTGATCACCAAGCCGGATGAGGCGGCGTGGGAGCAAGAGCGCGCGCCGCACCTGATCTATTGACCACATAGCTAGCAATTCGCATTCGCCCAGCTAGGATGCGCAAAAATCTAGGGGGGTGTTTATGCGGCATGCGCTGGTGTGTTTTGCTGTGTTGACGTCGTTGATCGCGACGCCGGTTCAAGCGCAGGCTCAGGACGAGGGCTTGGGGCCATACCGCTTCGGTATGAGCATGGTCGAGGCGCAGGCAACCTCTCCAACAGCAAATTGGCGCCTCGAAGAAGCGTCTCCGACTGTGCAAATTCTACAGGGCGGCCCGCAAGTCGCGATGGGCGCGCGTTTTGACGTAATGCTGGTGTTCGCTGGCGACGCTCTGGACTTGATCGGGCTGGTGACGCGCGCAGATGGCGTCTGCGCCGATATTGTACCGACGCTGGTCACGGAACTGGAGCCGGTGTTCGGCCTCTTCGACAGCGCGCCGGGCGTTGGCGAGGCTGCGTATATCACTGAGGTCGCGCATACAGCCGCAGGGTCGGAGCTTCGCTTTTCGACGGTTCGCCCTTCCACGGATTCGCGTATGTTGGCTGCGATGCGTGGGCGGCGCGACGCCGAGCAAGCGCCGGCGCCAAGCGCAAACATCTACAGCACGCGCCGCACGCAGACCCTGGTTCAGGTTGCTGGGACGCCAGTGAGCGACAATCCGCAAGCGTGTGATTTGTCAGTCAGTCTCAATCCGGCCCGACCTTATGCCGGACCGGCGACATCGGTGACGTATGCTCAACTCGATGAAGCGCGGACGTTGGTGAATCCACGCTGGAGACGCGAGCCGACTGCATCCACGCGTTTGAGCACGCTGCCGGAAGCTGCACGAGATCCGCAGCTCCTTGAGGCCGGCGCTGGAGCCGTTCTTGATTGTTTGATCGATGACGACGGGGCGCTTGCTTGCCTGGTCGCCAGCGAAACGCCTGTGGATGCGGGCCTGGGCGAGGCTGCGTTGCAACTTGCGCAGACGTATCGCGCCGCACGCATAGTCGATGGCGAGGCGACGGCGGGTAAGCGCGTGCGGTTGCCGGTGAATTATTCCGTTTTGCTTGGGCAGGGCGTGCCGAGGCCCTAGAAGCTAGCGCGGCGCGCGCTTGGCCAGAATGCGTTGCAGCGTGCGGCGGTGCATGTTGAGGCGGCGCGCCGTCTCGGAAACATTGTGGCCGCACAATTCATACACGCGCTGAATGTGCTCCCAGCGAATGCGGTCGGCGGACATTGGATTGTCCGGCGGCTCGGGCTTTTCGTCGGGGGAAGCCAGCAGCGCCTTCACAATGTCTTCGGGGTCAGCTGGTTTAGCCAGATAGTCCAGCGCACCGGCCTTCACCGCCGCAACAGCGGTGGCGATGGCGCCATAGCCTGTGAGCATGACAATCCGACAGTCTGCGCGGTGGGTGTTGAGCGATTCCACTACGGATAGGCCTGAGCCGTCCTCAAGACGCAAATCCAGCACCGCATAGGCCGGCGGGGATTTGGCGGCGATATCAGTGGCTTCGGCGACGCTGCCGGCCATGGTCACCTCGAAGCCGCGGCTCTCCAGGGCGCGCGACAAGCGGGTGCGGAAGGCAACATCGTCATCAACGATCAAAAGCGATTTGTCGCCTTCGAGGGCGTCCGTGGTCATCTTTTTTATCTCCGAGACGCTTGTATCTAGGACCATTTACCCGAATGCGCACCTAATTTGTGGGGGAATTCACGGAAAACCGCACCGGCCCCCAGGCGATTTTCAGAGTGCTGGGGCTTCAATGGCCGATCGCGGCCAGCGGGCCGATACGGTCGCGCCATGCGCGGGCAGGCGGCGGTTACGCGTGGTGAGCGTGGCCCCAGTGCGTTCCAGAAGTGTCTTAGAAATGAAGAAGCCGAGCCCCAGCCCCCCGGCAGCCCCGCCCTCATCGCGCTCGGTCAGATAGGGTTCGCCGAGCCGGGCCAGCACCGCCGAGGAGAAACCAGGGCCGTCGTCACGGACGGTGATTTCCAGGGTTTCGCTATCCCAGCGCGCCTCGACATCGACGCTGGTCTCGGCAAAGCCCACCGCGTTTTCGATGATGCCGCCGAGCGCGTGCACGATTTCAGGCATGCGCCGCACGTCCAACGCGCCTTCGCCCTCGGTGCGAATGACAATTTCGGCGCCGAGGCCCTCATGCGGGTCGGCGACTTCCTCAAGCAGCGAGCGGATCGGTGCGCGCTGCATCATCATGTCGGCTTCTTCGCGCTTGGCCGAGAGCTGGCCAAGAATGGCGCGGCAGCGTTCGCTCTGCGTGACGAGCAGCTGCACGTCCTCCAGGTGAGGATCGTCCGGTTTGAGATCGCGCGCCATTTCCTTGGCCACGAGATGAATGGTGGCGAGCGGGGTGCCGAGTTCGTGCGCGGCGGCAGCCGCCAGCCCGCCAAGGGCCGAGAGCGTCTGCTCGCGTGAGAGCACAGCTTGCACGGCGGCGAGCGCGATGTTGAGGCGCTCTTCTTCGGCCGCCACACGCCACGCATAGACGCTGGTGAAGCCAAGACCGACCAAAACCGCTGCGGCGACGCCAAGTTCGTAAAGCGGGGGCAGCTCAAGATTGCCGCCTTCGGGCCAAGGCAGCGGCAGACGCCAAACGGAAATCACGCCAACGCAGATGAAGGTGAGCGCTGCCAGCATGGCGGTCACGGATGGCCGCAGCACGGTGGCGGAGACAGCTACCGGCGCAATAAAGAGAAATACAAAAGGATTTTGCAGCCCTCCGGTCAGCGCCAGCAATGCGGCCAGCTGGACCGCATCAAAGCCAAGCTGCGCCGCCGCTTCCCATTCCAACGCCAGCTCCTGCGAGCGGCGTAAAGCGATCAGCACCAGATTGAGGCCAACGGAGACACCAATGACGACAAAGGCGGTGGCGATGGGGAATTCCAGATCAATGCCATAGCCTACGAACAGAACGGCGATGGTCTGGCCCAGAATGGCGAGCCAGCGCAGCAGGATAAGGGTGCGCAGCCGCACCCGGCTCTGCGCCGTCCAGATGCTTGGAACGGGTGCGGGTTCGCGGCGGGCGTCGTGTTCTGACATGGGCGGTTCACATGCGCTAAGCCGGGGCGGCGGTTCAAGTGGCGCTAATCGCGCCTGAGTACGGCTAGGAGCGGCCCCAGCCTTTGTGTGTCGTCTCGGCGGCCGAGCTCGGGCGCCCAGACCGCCGAGACCGAGCCGTCAAGGAACAGCGCGTTGTCGCAATTCAGCTCATCGCGAAAGAAGCGGGCGAAGCGCCCGAAGGAAACGACGCTCGTGCTGATGACAAAGTAGGCGGTGTGATCGTTGCCGATGCCGACGCCGTTGCGTACGAAACGCGATGGGCCATCATGCTGGATGCGCGGGTGCAACGCGCCGTCGATGACCAGCATCGGGCCCGATTGGGTCGCCCAGCGTACGGCGCGCGGTTCGGCGGCGTACGCCGTAGAGGTGTCGACATGCAGCAGGCCGTTTTCCTCCTGCCAGAACACGCCGTTCGGCTTCATATGGAAATTGCCCGGCCCGTCGGTCAGGCTGATGCTTTGTTGTTCATCGCCATGTGCAACGAAAAGACCGATGGGCGCACCCTGGTCATTGAACATGCCGGCATTCATGGCAAAGCGGACGCGCCCGGCATCGGCGCCGAGTTCTTCGGCTAGGCGCGTAAAACTGCGCAAATAGCTCCCATCGGCGTCGCGCGAAGCTAAGCGAAGTTCGTCGCGCCGTGTATCCAAGGTGCAAACGATAAATCGTGTCGTTTCGAAATCGCGCGTAATGCAGGCCGATTGTTCGCTTGCCTCGCCTCGTGGCCACGCGATGAGCGTGGCGGCAAGGATGGCGGCGATGGCGACAATGGCCGCGAGAGTGCGCTGCGAAATTCGCATTCCAACGTATCAAGCCCCGGTTCGGCGTCCGGCTCAAGCCTGCGGCAATGGGTCCGGTGCGCGGTCGCGCCGCGTTGATCAGCGGAGTGTCGGCGTGCCTTGCTCAAATCGGCATGCCGCACAATGTCGAAACGCCTCGCCGCAATTTGACTGGCGCCGTCGTCCCGGCGGTGGCTGCGGCCGCATTGGCGGCGTTTGTCGCGATGTTGCTGGTGGGGCAGAACCGCGACCGTTCGCCTGAAACGGCAGTGTCACAGAATTGCATTCTTGAAAACGCCGATGCCGCAAACGGACCGATCGACCTGATCGATACGAACGGCGCACGCGTGACGCAGGCCGATTTCGCCGGGCAGCCGGCTGTCATCTATTTCGGCTTCACCCACTGCCCGGATGTATGTCCAACGGCGCTTTATGAGCTTTCGGAAGCACTGAACGGACCCGAGGCTTATGATGTGCAGACCATCATGATCAGCGTCGACCCCGCGCGCGATACCCCGGAAGTGATGGATGCCTATACGCGAACAGAAGGGTTTCCCGCCGGGCTGGCGGGGCTGACGGGCTCAGCCGAGCAGGTGGAAGCGGCAGAGCGCTCGTTTCAGGTTTACGCCAGCCGGGCGCCCATCGAGGGCGCGCCAGCCGATGTCTACAACATGGATCATTCGTCGTTTCTCTATGTGTTGGACGGTCAGTGGCGAACCCAAGCGATCTATAACACGATAGGCGGATCGCCCGAGGCCATGGGCCAGTGCATCGCCGCGGGCCTCGATCGCGCCAACTAGGCGCTGAGCCCCAGATTTGAAACAAAGCGTCGCGGCCATTACATTATTTGGCGGCAGGACTCCGCGGTGGGGGAAATCGCGTGTCTGGCGAAGGCTTAGGCTGCATGGTCTGGGCTGACCGGCTATGGCCGGCGCCGTTCATGTTCCCCTAAAGGCAGCGTCTTAGCTTGTTGGAAACAGCCGCTGGGCCAAGCTCGTTGGCGTATTGGTTTGGGGCGGCACGAAGGTTCGCATGCTGTATTCCCTCTATGAACTCGGACATATGTCGGTCGCCCCCTTGCGGATCGCGGCCATGATGCAGTCGAGCATGCTGCGCTCGCCGTTCAATCCGGTCGCTGACACGGATGTGGCGCGCGCGGTGGCTGCCGCGTCGGAATTGTTCGAGAGCGTGACGCGGCGCTATCCCAAGCCGGATTGGAAGCTGCCTTTCACCAAGGTGAATGGCGTCGAGGTCGCGGTGACGCCAGAGAGCGAGTGGTCTTCGCCCTGGTGCGAGATGATCCATTTCAAGCGCGACGCGGACGCGCTCCGCTCGGCGCGCGGCGATCGCACTGATCCGAGCGTGCTGCTGGTGGCGCCCATGTCCGGCCATTACGCAACATTATTGCGCGGCACGGTCGAGGCGTTTTTGCCTGAGCACGAGGTGTACATCACGGATTGGTCTGACGCCCGGACCGTGCCGCTGATGTCCGGACGTTTCGACCTCAACGATTACGTCGATCATATCATTGCGATGCTGCGGACGATTGGGCCGGAAACGCATGTCGTGGCGGTGTGCCAGCCGGGACCGGCCGTGCTCGCGGCAGTGTCGCTGATGTCGGCGGACAACGATCCGTGCGCGCCGGGGACAATGACGATCATGGGTTCGCCGATCGATGCGCGCAAATCGCCGACGACGCCCAATAAACTAGCGGAAAAACGCGATCTGGATTGGTTCCGTAAGAATATGATTCATACGGTGCCGGCTCTGTATCCGGGTGCGTTCCGGCGCGTGTATCCGGGCTTTCTGCAGCTGGCGAGTTTCATGGGCATGAATCTCGCGCGCCATGTCGACGCTCACAATGAGTATTTCCAGAACCTGGTGAAGGGCGACGGCGACGGCGCCGATAAACACCGCGAGTTCTATGATGAATATCTCGCTGTGATGGATCTCACTGAGGAATTCTACATTCAGACGCTTGAAGATGTGTTCCAGCGCTATTCGTTCGCCAAAAATGAATTCATGCATCGCGGCGAACGTGTCGATGCGCGCGCCATCGCCAATACCGCTTTGCTGACGGTCGAAGGCGAGAATGACGACATCTCCGGTATTGGCCAGACGCAGGCTGCGCACGCTATCTGCGCCGGAATCCCAGAGGCGATGCAGCGCGACTACATTCAGCCGGGGGTCGGCCATTATGGCGTGTTCTCCGGGCGGCGTTTCCGCACCGAAGTCTATCCGCGCGTGCGCGATTTCATGCGTACGTTCCAATCGCCGGCGTCTCGCAACGTTCAGCGCGGCAAGCTGCGGGTTGTAGGTGGAAGCTAGGCCAGGGCCTTCGTTTCGAGTCCGAATCTGAATTTGCTGCGATTGAAGTAAGCATCCCCATGAGCGTGCTGCGTTTGTCGTGCGTGAAGGCGCGCTTCGTGAGATTCTTCGGCATGCGCGTCGATTCGCGGGTTAAGCCTGCGCAAACTCAGACTGAAATCGAAACGATCGACGGTCGGCGTGTGCCGGTGCGTTTGATCGTGAATCCGCGCGCGCGGCATGTGTCCGTTCGCATCGATCCGACGCGGCGCGAAGCGATCGCCACCGCACCGTCGCAGCGTCAGCTGAAGCGGGCGGTGCAATTCGCCGCTGAGCGCGCGGGCTGGATCGCGCATGAGCTCGGTCGTTTGCCGAAAGGCGTGCTGCTGGCGCCGGGCGCGCTGGTTCCGCTGCGTGGGGTCAAGCATGAACTCGTTTACGAGCATGGCCGCGCCCTGCCGCGCGTTGAAGCGGGCGAACCGCCGCGCCTGATTGCGGGCGCGCCCGATGCGGCTTTGTTCGAGCCGCGCCTGTTGCGCTATTTCAAGGATCAGGCGCGCACCGATCTGATCGACCGCGTCGCGCACCACGCCGTCACGCTGGGCGTGAAGCCTGCGCGCATCCAGGTGAAGGAGCTGCGCTCGCGCTGGGGCTCATGCTCGGTGGATGGCGTGCTGTCTTTCTCGTGGCGGCTGATTCTCGCGCCTCCCTTCGTTCTCGATTATCTGGCCGCGCACGAAACCGCGCATCTCAAGGAAATGAACCATTCGCGCCGCTTCTGGGCGCATGTGCGCCGCTGCATGCCCGATTATGAGCGCGGGCGCGATTGGCTGCATGAGCACGGCACGGCGCTGCATGCCGTCGCCATGGCGCGCTAAGCGTAGAGGGCGAGCAGCGCGGCTACGCCGAGCCACAGAAAACTGGCGATCTGCACCAGCTGCATCGCTGCGCGCAGGCCCACAGCGCCGGGCGAGCGTGAAATGATGTGCGTGATCGATTGGACGATGCGCGCGCCGAGCACGGCCCAGCCAATGGCCATCACGGGCGCGGCGGCGCCGGTCCAGAAGGCGCCGAGATAGAGCACAGCGAAGATGGGCAGGTTTTCGACCGTATTGGCGTGTGCGCGCGAATACGCATCGAGTTGCTCGGTGTCGCCATAGGGTTTGAAGCTGTTGGCCGCTCGGCCGGAGCGCCCGCGTGCAACGCCAAGCAATAGGACCAAGATCACCGCCCACACGGCAAAGCCGATCAGCGGCCCGAGGTCGGTTGGATTGATTGCGTTCATGAAAGCCTCCCCTTGGCGGCAAGGCTAGCGTGTCCGGGAGGCCGTGGGTAGCCGCGCCAGTTGCGTCAGACGGGGTGCGCGCCCTAGATGCCAGAGATTATGGCTCGCTATCTCATCACCTCCGCGCTTCCCTACATTAATGGCGTCAAGCATCTCGGCAATTTGGCCGGATCGATGCTGCCGGCGGACGTGCACGCCCGGTTCCGGCGTCTGCAGGGCCATGAGGTGCTCTATATTTGCGCCACCGACGAGCACGGCACGCCGGCCGAGCTAGCCGCCGCCGAAGCGGGCCAGGACGTGCGCACCTATTGCAACGAGCAATTCGTAATCCAGCGCGATGCCTGCGCCGGCTTCAAGCTCTCATTCGACCATTTCGGCCGCTCGTCCAATCCGCCGAACCATCGCCTTACGCAGGCTTTCTGCGAGGCGCTGGAAAAGAACGGCCTGATCGAAGAGCGCGTGACCAAGCAGATCTATTCGGTCGACGATAAACGCTTCCTGCCGGATCGCTACGTCGAAGGCACGTGCCCGGTTTGCGGCTTTGAGCGCGCGCGCGGCGATCAATGCGACAATTGCGGTTCGCTGCTCGATCCGGTGGATCTGAAAAATCCGCGCTCGAAAATTTCCGGCTCCACCAATGTGGAAGCGCGCGACACGGCGCATCTCTTCTTGCTGCAGCCGAAAATGCAGGACCGCATCCGCGCTTGGGTCGATAAGGCGACCGACTGGCCGCAACTGGCGCGCTCCATTGCCTACAAATGGCTCGATGAAGGGCTGATCGATCGCGCCATCACGCGCGATCTCTCCTGGGGCATCAAGGTCACCAAGGACGGCAAGCCGCGCCCCGGTTTTGAAGGCAAGGTTTTCTATGTCTGGTTCGACGCGCCGGTCGAATATATCGGCTCGACCGTGGAGTGGGCTGAATCAACCGGCGCGGATTGGGAACGCTGGTGGCGCGAAGATAAAGGTGCGAGCGACGTCACCTACGTCCAGTTCATGGGCAAGGACAATGTCGCCTTTCACACGGTGAGTTTTCCAGTGACCATTATGGGGTCGGGTGAGCCGTGGAAGCTGGTGGATCGCCTCAAAGCGTTCAACTGGGTGACCTGGTACGGCGGCAAGTTCAGCACCAGCGAAAAGCGCGGCATCTTTATGGATCAGGCGCTGGAGCTTTTGCCGAGCGATTATTGGCGCTGGTATTTGATGGCGAACGCGCCCGAAAGCAGCGACGCCGCCTTCACGCTGGAGCAATTTCAGCAGACCGTGAATGCCGACCTCGCCAATGTGTTCGGCAATTTCGTCAACCGCATCACGCGTTTTGCGGCGTCGAAGTTCGATTCAGCCGTGCCCGATGGCGGCGAGCCAGGCGAAGCGGAAGAGAAGCTGGCGAAGGAATTCGCCGATCGCCTGAAGACGCTCACGCAATGTCACGAGCAGATGGAGATGCGCAAAGCGGCGGCGGAGCTGCGCGCCATCTGGGTTGCGGGCAATGAATATCTGCAAGTCGCCGCGCCCTGGACCGCGATCAAAACCGATCGCGACAAGGCGGCGGTCGGCGTGCGCACGGGCCTCAATGCGGTCGCGCTGTTTGCCATCCTGGCGCAGCCCTTCATTCCCGACGCGGCGAAAGCCGTGCTCGACGCTATGGGCGTGCCCGATGAGAACCGCACCTGGCCGAAACCGGAGGATGTGGGCGTGTGGGATGCGCTGCCGCGCGGCCATGCTTTCACGCCGCCGGATGTGCTGTTCAAGAAGATCGAGGATGCGGACGTTGCAGCCTGGACTGAGCGATTCGGCGGCGTTGACGGGGCGTGACCCCCGTCTCTTGACTCCGCCCATGCGGGTGGACGCTCGGGAACAGATTTCATAAAAATCTGCTTGGTCGGGCGTGAGCGGGAACTTTCCGCATCTCCGAGGGGGCGAGCATGGAATATGTCGATATGGCCGTTGCGTATCTTCGCGATGGCTTCGCCAACATCAACAATCCGAAGGGGCTGCTGATTGCGCTGGCCGCCGTGATCTTCATGGGCGGCTGGAAGCAATGGCTGCCGCTTTCGCTGGTCTGCCTCGTGATTCACATCGCCATCGAGCGTTTGGCGCCGGTGCTTTCGGGCGGCGGCGGCGACGTGACTCTGCCGCCCTTGATGGAAGAAGCGTTCTGGACCCAGGCGCTGGTGCTCTTCCTTGGCTATGCGATCATTATCGGCATCTTCTATTTTCTGAAGAGCCTGATCTTCCGCAAAGCCGCGCACTGACGCTTAGCGCGCGCGGGCCGCTTCGTACAAAGCAATCGCCGCCGCGGCCGAGACGTTGAGGCTTTCCATCGCTGGCGCAATCGGGATGCGCGCGCGCTTTTCGCAAGATTCCGCCACGCTAGGGCGCAAGCCCTTGCCTTCAGCCCCGAGCACGAGCGCGACAGGGCGCGGATCGGTGAGTGCTTCAGCTAATGTGTGTTGCGTCTCGCCCTCCAGCGCGACCGTGACGTAACCCCACTCACGCAGGCTTTCGATCGCGCGCGAGAGGTTCACCACGCGCACATGCGGCACGAGTTCGATCGCGCCGGTGGACGCTTTCGCCAGCACGCCGGTGAGCGGCGGCGATTTGCGATCCTGCAGCACGACGGCGCGCGCGCCGAACGCGGCGGCGCTCCGAAACGCTGCGCCGACATTTTGCGGATCGGTCACGCCGTCCAGAATGAGCACGCTGCGCGTATCGGCGTCTTTGCACACGGCCTCCAATTCGGCCGGCTCCAGCGGAAAGGCGCGCACGGCGAGGCCCTGGTGCACGGCGCCGGGCGGCAACATGCCGTCGATGGCGCCAGGATCGAGGATTTGCGCCTCGATGCCCTCAGGCAGGCGCTGGGCGGCATTGCGGGTGGCGACGATGCGCTCGATGCGGCGGGCGGGATTGGCGAGCGCGGCCAGGCTGGCGTGCACGCCCCACAGCCAGGATGGGCCGCCGGTTTCTTCTTCGAACTGCCGGCGCGGCAGTTTGTCAGCGGGAATGGCGTTCGCCGGGCGTGGCGGACGTCTGGGCGCGTGGGGTGGCTTTGTCACTGAAAAGAAGCGCCTTGCGCTGTGATGCGGTCAGCCCAGCCGGGGCGCGAAGCGCGAAGGCTGGTGGAAGGGGCTGGATTCGAACCAGCGTACGCTCTCGCGGGCAGATTTACAGTCTGCTGCCATTAACCACTCGGCCACCCTTCCGCCGGAGCCGGGCCTTCTAGCGGGCCTGCATGCGCGGGGCAAGGCGCCGATGCTATGGAATACGTGGATGGAGCGGGTAGAGGGAATCGAACCCTCGTCTTCAGCTTGGAAGGCTGCGGCTCTACCATTGAGCTATACCCGCGCCGGACGGCTCAGATAGCGGCTCGGAACTGCTTCGTCGAGAAGGGAAGGGCGCCCAAAATGAAGAGGGCCGCCCCGAAGAGCGGCCCTCCCCAATTTCTTCGGTGCGTCCTTATGGCGTGCGCAGACGCAGGCCCGCCATGATTCCGAGCGGCGCGCCTGCGAAGGCGTTGGCCGGCTCGTAATCTTCGTCGAGCACATTATCCACGGCCACATAGGCGCTCATGCCCGGCAGGAACGCGTACGACGCGGAGAGCCGCACGAGGTCGTAGGCGGGCGTATCGCCGATGCCGAGGCTGAAGCCGTCATCGCCATAGAGGAAGTCGGACCGTTCGCCGATTTGCCGCCAGGACAGCGTAGAGCTGAAGGCGCCGTGTTCGACCGAGATCCCTGCATGCCAGGTCTCTTCCGGGCGCCGCCGCAATTCGGCGCCGGTCGTTGCATCCTCAGCGTCGGTGTAAACGTAGGCGAGGTGCGCCGTGAGCCAATCGAGCGGACGTGCGGCGACGCGCGCTTCCGCCGTATCAATCTCGGCACGGTCGACATTGGCGTAATTGAAGCCCGAAAAGTCGATCAGATTGTCGATCTCGGTCGAGCGATACAGCAAGCCGAATTCCAACCCGTTATCCTGTCCGAACGCCGGCACGCGCAGATCGGCGCCCGCTTCCCAGCTTTCGCCCTCTTCAGCCGCAAGCGTGGGATCGCCGAATGAGACGAAGCGCTCATACAGCGTGGGGGCGCGGAAGGATGTGCCGTAAGCGGCATAAATGCGCGCGTAAGCGTTCACATCATAGGAGGCGCCAGCGCGCCAAGTCGTCTCCGTGCCGAAGCCGTCATAATCGTCGGCGCGCAGCGCGGCAGTGAGCGTGAGCTGATTGAGCCGACCCTGCGCCGTGACGAACGCGCTTTGCGACTCCTGATCGGCGATCACCACGGAGGGCGGCGGAAAGCTTGGATCGAAAAGTTCGGAGATATCGACTTCTTCTTCTTCCTGCGAAACGCCGCCCGCAATCGCGAGCTCCGTCAATGCGCCGACAGCGCCGGCGCGCCAATCGATGGTGAGATCAGCGAAGCGGCGCTGGCCGTCATAGATGAGAAGACCGACGCCATCGTCGCTTTGAGCGCGGCTCTGATCGATGCCGCCATACGAAGCGCGCAGCGAGAAATTTTCGCTCAGCGCCCATGTCGCGCCAAGGCGTGCGATGTCGAGATCGTTACGCGAAATCTCCAGATCGGAATCCTCCGCGCGCTGCTCTGTATAGGTCGGCGGCGCGTAGACGAAGGGGTCGAATTCGGCCTGCGCCTCGCGCGTGCGCACGAGCAAATCCAGCGCGAATACGTTGGAAAGCGCTAGGTCGAACGCGCCCGTAAGCGCCCACATTTGCGCGCCATCGTCTTCGCCCGTGTGCGTGGACATACGCTCAGGCACGAGGTCGTGTCCCTCGGTTGCGAAGCCTTCTGCTGTCACAGCGTAGCGAAACGCGCCCAGTGTGCCGTCCGCACCGGCGGCGGCTGTCGCCGTGCCGAACGAACCGCCGGACAAATCCATGCGCGCGTTGAACGCGCCGTCGCCGCCGCGCCGCGCGATCTGGTTGATCACGCCGCCGATCGCGTCCGAGCCGTAAACGGCGCTCATCGGGCCTTCCACGATTTCGATGCGGGTGAGCGCCCCGAGTTGATCCTGGCCGGCGTCGAAGGCGGATTTCGGCGAGGAGGGATCGTTGATGCGCAGCCCGTCGAACAGAACGAGCGTGTGCTCCGAGTTGGCCCCGCCGAGGAAGAGGCTGGTCTGCTGACCGGGGCCTCCCGAGGCCGAGACGTTCACGCCCGGCGTCGAGGCCAGCGCCTGGCTCAGCGTCGCATCGCCGCGCGAGAGAGCTTCTTCAGCGTCGATGATGGTGACATCCGCCGGCAGCACCCGCGCGTCGATCGGCGTGCGGGTGGCGGTGACGACAAGAGTGTCCTCTTCAGCCAGGGCAGGCGCGGCGAGCCCGGTGAAGAGGGCGGTGAGTAAGCAAATTTTGCGCATGATCGCGCTTCTCCAAGATCAGCGCGCCCAAGCTCGCAGCGGCGCGTTGCAGCGAAAAGCGGGCGCACGAACCTCTCAAACGAGGCGCATGCGAAGCCTGCCCGCGTCGCTGCAGCGGAGATTTCCGGTTCGTGCGGCTGGACCCGGCCGGCGAACGAGCGACTGCGACGGCAGGTCTCCTGGCTTGCGGGTCATCACGTTTCCGCCGCCTTCCCAGCCTCCTGGAGCGAATCCTGGGGGCCAGTGGCGGTTTGGCGGAACGCTCGCCGCTTACAGTTGCGGGCACAGCCGCGGCTTTGGGATGGTCCCCACACCGCGTTCCCTTTTCACGTCCTTGCGGACGAACCGTCGCAATCGCGCTTTTAGCGCCGCCTTAGGGCATGGCCAAGGCTTAACAGGGCTTGACGTAGGCGGCGCGAAAGATAAAGACGCGCACCTTATGCGCGCTTCGGCCGGAGCCTAAGCGCCTTTCAGCTTTTGATCGCCGGAGAGACAAGGACCCGCCCATGGCCAAGGAAAAGTTCGAGCGGAATAAGCCGCACTGCAATATCGGAACGATTGGCCACGTCGATCACGGCAAGACGACGCTGACGGCCGCCATCACCATGACGCTGGCCAAGACCGGCGGCGCGACCGCGAAAAAGTACGAAGACATCGACGCCGCCCCGGAAGAGAAGGCGCGCGGCATCACGATCAATACGGCTCACGTCGAGTACGAGACGGCCAACCGTCACTACGCCCACGTCGACTGCCCTGGGCACGCCGACTACGTGAAGAACATGATCACGGGCGCTGCTCAGATGGATGGCGCGATCCTCGTGGTTTCCTCTGCCGACGGCCCGATGCCTCAGACTCGTGAGCACATCCTGCTCGCCCGTCAGGTCGGCGTGCCGGCGCTGGTCGTGTTCATGAACAAGGTCGACATGGTCGACGACCCGGAATTGCTGGACCTCGTCGAGATGGAAGTGCGTG
>JAUIJZ010000164.1 GCA_030430715.1 Alphaproteobacteria bacterium | reverse complement strand
CGACCGCAGTGATCCAGCCCGGCGGCTCAATCCGCGACGAGGACGTGATCAAAGCCGCCGACGACGCGGAAATCGCCATGGTGTTCACCGGCATGCGCCACTTCCGTCACTAAAACAGTGCGGGGCTTTTTCGCGGCGCTCACGCTTCTTATCTTCAGTGCGATGCCCGCCGCCGCTGAAACGCTCGACCACCGCATCGCGCAGCTTTCACCGCATTTGCGGGTGATGCGGCCCGAAGGCGCTGGTCCATTCCCGGTCGTGTTCATGCTGCATGGCTGCGGCGGGCCGCGCCCTTTCATCGAAGAGATGGGCCGCGTCGCAGCTGAGGCCGGCGCGGCGGCGGTGATCGTTGACTCGTACGCGCATCGCCGCATTTCCCGCATCGCCGCCTACGCCACCGTCTGTAGCGGCGCGCGTCTGCAAGGGCGCGAACGCGCCGGCGATCTTTACGCCGCCATGGAATGGGCGCGGCGCCAGCCTTGGGCCGATCCGGAGCGCGCATCCGCGATCGGCTGGAGCCATGGCAGCTGGACCATTATGGATGCGCTCGCTCTGCGCCGGGAAGAGATGGAGCGCGCGACGGGGTTGAGCGGCCTTTCAGACGAACCATTGCGCGGTCTCGACGGCGTGATGCTGGTTTATCCTTACACCAATGTCGGCAGCCTGGCGGGGCGGCGCGATTGGCGCTTCGCCCCACGCCATGGCGTCGCCATCGTTGCCGAGCACGATTACATCGTCGGGCCCACGCGTGGCGCGCTCGAACGCCAACGCGCACGCGGCGCGGCGTTTGACATCCTCGTCTTTGAAAACGCCACCCATGCCTTTGAAGACAATGAGGCGATGGATGTGCGCGTGCGCTACAACCCCGCCGCAACAGCACGCGAACACGGCCTATTGCGCGACATGATCCGCGCGCTCTAGCGCACCGCGTCGATCAGCGATGCCAACTCGGCGGAGATGAGGATCAGCTTCGCCTCGGTCCACGGCCCTTCGGCATCGAGCTCAGCGAAGGCGCCGCGCGCACGCCGCGCCGGTTGGCCGATCGATGCGATCCAGCGTCCCGCCGCATCGATCACCCAATTGACCCCCGCCTGTGTAGGCGGCGCGCCGATCGCGGCCGCGGCGGCCTCCGATAATTTGAGCTGTGCTTGCGAGAAATCCTCAACCGCGCGGCGGATAACCAAACGGTCCCAATGTTGTTCGGGCGTCAGCGCGCCGGCCGCGCCGCGCAATGCATCCAGCGAGAATGCCGCCCCCACTGCGCAATGCAGCAGCGCCGCTTCATGCACCGGCCAGCGCGTGCGGCGCGCGAGATCGGCGACATCGAGCGCCGTCGTCAACGGCAGCAGCATTGCCGCGTCATTGGCGATGTCTCGCGGAGCGCCAAGCGCGATCAGGCTGTCCCGGCTTGCATTGACGCGCTCGTGTTCGACCTCGCTCAACTCGTCCCACAATTGCCCACGCTGCGCGGCGACCGCCTCACGATAGCGCGACACGACATCCATAATGCTCGCGGGCTCCTCGCCGTCGAAACCGGCAAAGCGCGCAAGATAGGGCGTCACGCGCCGATAGAGCGATGTCACCGCTTGGTGCAGCGCCGTCTGCGCCTCCGCTGGCGCTTGATTGTCGAGCGCGTTGATGCGTTGCGACAGCGTTTCCAGATCGAAGATGCGCCGCGCCGCTTCAAAGGCGAGCATGATCGTGACCGGATCGGCGCGGGTAATCTCACGCACGCGGTCAACGAATGTCGGCCCGCAAAGATTGACGATATCGTCGGCGAGCTGCGTGGCGATAATCTCGCGGCGCAGCCTATGCGCGGCCATTTGCGGCGCGAACCGCGATAATTCTTGCGGAAAATAGTGCTCAAGCGGTTCAACGAAGGCCGGGTCGGCGGTCGCTTTCGACGCCATCAGCACATCGAACAAATCGATCTTCGCATAAGCGATCAATTTGGAAAGCTCAGGCCGTGTGAGGCCGGCTTTGGCCGCGCGCAGCGAAGAAAATTCTCCGGTCAGAGGCAGCGTCTCGACCCGGCGCGCCAATTTTCCCTCGCGCTCAAGCCGCTTGATCAGGCGCTCATGACTGTCGAGATCGGCAGGCGCGCTCGCCTGCGCCAGCGTCAGCGCCAAAGTCTGATCGTAATTGTCGCGCAGCACCAATTCGGCGACTTCGTCCGTCATGCTCTCAAGCAGCGCGTTGCGCGCATCCTGCGCCAGCGCCCCGCTACGGATCGCTTCGCGCAGCAGGATCTTGATGTTGACTTCATGGTCAGAGGTATCGACGCCGGCGGAATTGTCGACCGCATCGGTATTGATGTGTCCGCCGCCGCGCGCAAACGCGATGCGCCCGCGCTGCGTCACGCCGAGATTGGCGCCTTCGCCGATCACCCGCGCGCGTACATCTTCCGCATCGACGCGCAGCACGTCATTAGCTTTGTCGCCCACATCGGCATGCGATTCCGAGCGCGCCTTGATGTAAGCGCCAATGCCGCCAAACCAGAGCAGCTCGCACTGCGCCTTCAGCAAAGCGGAGATCAGCTCCGGCGGCGTGACCTTCTCGCTTTCCAGCCCTGTTAACGCGGCGATTTCCGGGCTCACCTCGATAGATTTCAGATTGCGCGAAAATACGCCGCCGCCTTTAGAGATGAGCGATTTCTCATAGTCCTGCCAGGTTGAACGCGGCTTCTCGAACAGCCGCATGCGCTCGGCCCAACTCGTCTCGCAATCTTGCGGATCGGGATCAATGAAGATGTCACGGTGATCGAACGCCGCGAGCAATTTGATCTTGCGCGATTGCAGCATGCCGTTGCCGAACACGTCGCCCGACATATCGCCAACGCCGATCACGGTGAATGGCTCTTCCTGGACATTCTTGCCGATCTCACGGAAGTGCCGCTTGACCGCCTCCCAGGCGCCGCGCGCGGTAATGCCCATCGCCTTGTGGTCATACCCAACAGATCCGCCCGATGCGAAAGCGTCGCCGAGCCAGTGACCGTATTCGGCGGATATGTCGTTGGCGATGTCGGAAAAACTGGCCGTGCCTTTATCGGCGGCGACGACAAGATACGCGTCGTCATCGTCCCAGCGCACTACGTGTTGCGGCGGCACGATGTCGCCATCGACGATATTGTCGGTAACGTCCAACAGTCCGCGCAGAAACGTTTTGTAGGCATCGATGCCGGCTTGCTGAAATCCGGGCGCGCCGCGTGCGGGCAAGCGCTTGGGAAAAAATCCGCCTTTGGCCCCAACCGGAACGATGATCGCGTTCTTGACCTGCTGCGCCTTCACCAGGTCGAGCACTTCAGTGCGGAAATCGTCGCGCCGGTCGGACCAACGCAATCCGCCGCGCGCCACATAACCGAAGCGCAAA
>JAUIJZ010000163.1 GCA_030430715.1 Alphaproteobacteria bacterium | reverse complement strand
GGGCTATTGCTACGGCTGGCACTTCTACCAAGCCGCGGATGTCGATCTTGTTGTGTCATCGGACGACACGCTCTTCGGGCATCCATCGTTCCGTTACGCCGGATGGGGCCCACGCATGTGGCAGTGGGTCGAGATGATGGGGCTGCGCAAGTTCCAGGAGATGCTTTACACGGGCCGCCCCTTCACGGCGAAGGAAATGTACGACTGCAATTTTGTGAACAGCGTCGTGCCGCGCGAAAAACTCGAAGAAGAAACCATGAAATACGCCTTGGCGTGCTCGCGGTCACGGCCGACGGATGTCGTGGTCGTGCAGAAGACATTCATGGAGATCTACAAGCAGTATCGCGGCGAATATATGGGCAGCGTCATGACCGGCTGGATGGAAGGCATGTTGCCGATGATGAAAAACGACGCTGAAAACGACATTCTCATAGGCGACGAAGTGTTCAAGGAGCGCGGTCTGAACAATGTCGTCAAAGACGTCGATATGGATTATCCGCCGGAATGGCGGCTGGCGCGCTCGAATAGAAAGAAAGGCGCTGTGGCGGCAGCTGCGCCGGCAGCGCCTAAAGTCCGCGAGGCGAAGGCCAAAGCAAAGAAATCGAAAGCCAAGAAAAAGTGAGCATGGTGCATCGCCGCCTCGGCGCGTCCGGCTTGCAGGTTCCCGCGCTGAGTTTCGGCTGCGCGACATTCGGCGGCGAAGGAACGCTGTTCGCGGCGATGGGCGCCAGCGCCGCAAGCGAAGCCCGCCGCTTGATCGATATATGCATCGAGGCCGGTGCGAATATGTTCGATACGGCGGATGTCTATTCGCTTGGCGCGTCGGAAGAAATATTGGGCGCGGCGATCCAGGGGCGGCGCGACAAAGTCATCATCTCGACCAAGACAAGTCTGCCGCTGCGGCGCGGCCCAAATGAGGGCGGCTCTTCGCGTTATCGCCTGATCAATGCAGTGGATGCCGCGCTGAAGCGATTGCGCACGGACTATATCGATCTCTTTCAGATGCACGCCTTCGATGCGCAGACGCCTGTTGAAGAGGTGGTGTGGACGCTCGACCGCCTCGTGCGCGACGGCAAGGTGCGTTATGTCGGCGCTTCCAATTTCGCCGGCTGGCAATTGATGAAATCGCTCGCCATTGCCGAGCGCACCGGCGCGGCGCGCTACGTTGCGCACGAAGTTCATTATTCGCTGATTACACGCGATTATGAGTGGGACCTCATGCCCCTCGCCATTGACCAGGGCGTGGGCGCCATCGTTTGGAGTCCGCTGGGCTGGGGCCGGCTCACGGGAAAAATCCGTCGCGGACAGGGCGCGGCGCCGGGCACGCGGATGGCTGACGCGCCGCAATATGCGCCGCCGGTAGATGATGAGCGGCTCTTCCGGATCGTCGATGCGATGGACATCGTCGCGGAAGAAACCGGCAAAACGCATGCGCAGATCGCCTTGGCCTGGCTGCTGAGCCGCCCCACTGTGGCATCCGTGATCATCGGCGCGCGCGATGAGACGCAGCTTGAGGAAAACCTGGGCGCCGTGGGTTGGGTCCTCACAGCGGCGCAGATCGCCAAGCTCGACGCGGCGAGTTCTGTCATGCCCTGCTACCCGCACTTTTCCTATCGCCTCGAAAAGAGCTTCGCCCGGCTCAATCCGCCCCCGGTCTAGGCGCGGCGAGTGTCCAGCAGCTTGCAGCAACTGCCGAGACTGCCCGCCCGGCCGGTGCGACGTTGCGATGGTCGAATGCCAGTAAGAGCCGCCGGAGGTTTGGCCCGCTCATGTCTTTTGCGCTGAACCGTAAGCTGGCCGCACAGCGCGCGCCCTTACCAACGCAATCCGAAATCGATCCGGTGACGGCCGGGATCATTCGCGGCGCGATGGAGACGATCTGCTTTGAAGCGGCGACGCATCTGGGGCGCGCCGCGTCCTCGCCAATCATCAACCAATCGAATGAGCGCAATGCGGCCATCGTCGATGCGCACGGGCGGCTAGCATCTGGCGCCATCGGCACCCCGCACCTGACGTTCGTCTCGCAGCTCACGGTGCGCTACGGCCTGGAGCATCTGCAAGATTATGATTGGGGGCGCGGCGATGTGTTCGTCGGCAACGATCCCGATCATGGCGGCGGCCATTTGCCGGACTATAACGTCTATGGGCCGGTCTATGATGACAACGGCGAACTGATCATGATCCAGGCGCTGCAAGCCCATCAGGGCGATACTGGCGGCAAGGACCCTGGCGGCTTCTCGCTCGACGCCAAAGACATCTTCACCGAGGGCTTGGCGATCCCGTGCGTAAAGCTGGTGCATCGCGGCGAGAAGCGGCGCGATACAATCAATTTGATCACCCGCAATAATCGCTTCGCCACGTTCGCCGGCGACCTGGCCGCGATGATCAGCGCGGTCGAGATGTCGGTGAAGAAGCTGGAAGGCCTCGTGCGCAAATGGGGCGCCGAGAAGGTCAAGGCGGCGATCAATTATAATATCGATCTGACAGAAAAGCGCTTCCGCGAGGAGGTCGAGAACTGGCCCGATGGGCGCTATGAAGCGATTGTGCTGATCGATCACGATACGATGGGCACGAAGGATGTGAAGGTGCAGGTCGCCTGCATCATCAAGGGCGATCAGCTCACGGTCGATCTTACCGGCTGCGACGACCGCCAGAACCTCGTTGGCGTGTGGAACACGTTCGGCAACACGCGCTCCTACATCATGACGCAATTGGCGGCGGCGGTTGATCCCGCCATCGTCAAGAATGAAGGCATGTTCCATGCCGTTGAGATGGTGATTCCGGAAAACACCATCGTGCAGCCGCCGCCAAACTCCCCGGCGGCATTGGGATCGTTCCATCCGGCTTGCGAAATCATCGAGGCGGTGTGCTTGGCGCTTTCGCAAGTGGCGCCTGAACGGTCACAGCCGCAACTTTACAAAATCGGCATGCCCAACGCCGTGATCGGCTTCAATGAAAAGGGCATGTGGATGGATCAGGGCGTGGATGCACGCTCAATGGATTCATCAGCGGTGCAAGGCATTGACGGCTGGGGCTCGTGCCCGGTTTCGCTGGGCAATCTTTTGTTGTCCGAAGCGGAAGATGCCGAATGCCGCTTCCCGATCCTCAATATCAGTCGGGAAATGGTGACCGATTATGGCGGCGCCGGCCAATGGCGCGGCGCGCCGGGCAGCCTGAATGTGAAGACAGTGTTGGCGCCGACGACGGCAATGGCGTGGATGGTGTCGGCGGATCACCCGCTGCGCGGCATGTGCGGCGGCGATGACGCCTTGCCCTACGCCAATCATTTCCTCGTCGGCACGCCGGAGGAATACAAGGTTGAGCGCGTCGCGCAGGCGCAGCTGCCGGCGGGCGGCACGATCGCATACCAGCATGGCGG
>JAUIJZ010000162.1 GCA_030430715.1 Alphaproteobacteria bacterium | reverse complement strand
GTTGCGCAAGATCGGCAAGACGCTCTCGGGTGCGGAGATGGCCGACTATGTCGCGCAGATGGCGGGCGCCTATCCGATTGTCTCGATCGAGGACGCGCTCGATCAGGACGATTGGCAAAATTGGGCGCGCTTCACGCGTGCGGCGCCCTCGGTTCAAGTGGTTGGCGACGATCTATTCGTGACCAACGCCGCGCGCATTCGCGAAGGAAAAGCGCGCGCTGCCGCGAATGCTGCGCTGATCAAGATCAATCAGAATGGCACTCTGAGCGGAACCATTGAGGCGATGCGCGCGGCATGGGAGTCCGGCTTCCGCACCGTGGTTTCGGCGCGCTCGGGCGAAACCGAGGATGCGTTCATCGCCGACCTGGCGACGGGATCCGGCGCAGGCCAAATCAAGATCGGCTCCGTGCGCAATTCGGAGCGCATGGCGAAATACAATCAATTGGTGCGCCTGGCCGAAGCGGATTTGCCGTTCGCAAATCCGTTCAGAACATGATGGCGGGCGCATAGGAGGAGGAAGCGATGCCGTTCTTGCGAAATGCCTGGTACGCGGCGGGGTGGCGTCAGGAGATCGACGATAAACCGGTGGCGCGCCGGATACTGGACGAGCCCATCGTCATCTATAAAGGCGCGGACGGTGCGCCGATTGCGTTGGCCGATCGTTGTGCGCATCGTTTCGCGCCGCTCAGTCTTGGCAAGATCGACGGCGATTCCATCACCTGCCCGTATCACGGACTCACTTTTGGTCGCGACGGCCGCTGTATTCGTAATCCGCACGGGAAAGGACAGATCACCTCGTCAATGAGCGTGCCGGCATTCCCGACACGAGTGCAGAACGGCATGATCTGGATTTGGATGGGCGATAAGGAAAAGGCGACCCAGTGTGCGCCGCTCGCCTATGACTTTCTTGACGACGAAGGCTTCACCATCATTCACGGCTATCTGCACGTGCAGGCCCATTATGAGCTGGTCACGGACAATCTGCTCGACCTCAGCCACGCGGAATACCTGCACCCCTTCATCGCGCCGCCGGGAAGTTACGCCAATGTTCAATACAAGGCGGTTGAGAAAGATGGCCGTGTGACGGCGTATCATTCGATGCCAAATGCGGAAAACACGCCCTTGTTCAAGCTGCTGATGGACGAGTCAGTGCGGCGTATCGACGGGCGCGCGCATATGCATTGGGAGGCCCCGGCCAATATGATGCTGGATACGGGCGCCATCCCTGTCGATCCGCCGGATGCAGCGAGCGCTTCGACGCCTCAGACGCATCTGCTGACGCCGGAAACAGAGAATTCCACGCACTATTTCTGGAGCTTCGCCCGCGATCGAATGAGAAATGACGCGTCTGTGAGCGAGATGCTGCGGGAGGGGATCACCAACGCGTTCGTGAACGAGGATGAACCGATGGTTCGCGCTATTCACGAACGCATGGGCGGAAAGGCATTGTTCGATCTATCGCCCGCGCTGCTGCCGATGGACGAGGCGGCCGTGCGTGCGCGGCGCGTCCTGGCGCGGAGAATCGCGGAGGAGCAGTCGGCTGGTGCGTAAGCGGAGCTAAGCGCGCCAGCGGCTGACTTCGAGGCCTTGTCCGATCGGCAGCAGAACCGTGCTCATTTCGGGCATTTCGCGCACGCGCTTGCGATAGAGCGCGGCGACGTCGCGGACCTCTTCCGGAAAGAGAATATTGTCGGCCACGATCGTGCCGCCAGGCGCCAGCTTGGGCGCGAGCTTTTCCAGCGCCGGAACATACGCCTCTTTCCAGAGGTCAAGCAGGACAAGGTCGAACGGACCGTCAATCTCGTCGATCATGGCCAGGGCGTCGCCGCACACGAACTCTACGCTCTTGGCCAGGCCGGCCTGTTCGAGCTGGCTGCGCGCATAATCTTGCTTGTGTTTGGCGATATCGACGGTGAACACCTTGGCGCCGATCGCGGCTGCGGCGTTCGCGAGCCAAAGCGTCGAATACCCGTATGACGTTCCTAACTCTAAAATGCGCTTGGCCTTTAGACCGCGCGCGAGATGGTCGAGGAAGGCGCCGGCTTCTGGGCCGACGGGCAAGAGCATTTCCTCGCGAAAGGAGAGCATTTGCTCGAACGGGACTTGGCGCATGCGCTGAAGATCGTCAGCGGCGCGCGTCTCATAGGCCGCCAGGACCGTGGCGAAGTCAGACATCAGGCGGCCATCGCCGGGCGCAGGAACGGGGGCAATTGTGCGCCGGCGGCTTCCTGCTCGGCGACGTATTCGGCCTCACGGGCGAGGACGCGCTGCGCGGCCTCCGTGGCTTTGACCCGCGCGACATGCGCCTTGAGTTTTGGAAAATCTGTCAGATCGTCCAGATCAAGAAGAACCAAGCGATTGGTAATCCAGAGGAGATAGGGGTCCGCGATGGTGAATGTGTCGCCGAGCCACCATTTGTCGCCGAAACCGGACTCGATCGCCGCGAGGCGAGCCCTCATCATGCCGAGCGCCAGCGCGCGCGTCCGTTCAAGAGCTTCCGGCGACGAGTCGCAAAAAAGCTGAGGGAAAAGGATCCGTGTCATAGTGGGGTGCAGTTGGCTCGCACACGTCGCCATACGCGACAATGTCATGGAGGCGAGCCACGAATCGTTGGTCGGGATGAGGCCGGCTTCCGGATAGAGGCGGGCCAATGTCGCGAGAATAGCGATGTTTTCCATGAGCGGCTGATCGTCGAAAATCAGCAGCGGCACTTGGCCGAACGGATTGCGCTTCTTGTAATCGGGTTTGGCGAGGTCGGCGCGGTCGCGCGGCACCGTGACCTGGAAAGGCGCGCCGGTCATCTCAAGCGCTGTCAGCGTGACGCGCGAACAGGCGCCGGGCAGGTGAAAGAGTTCCAAACGCGGCATATCGCAAGTCTCCCTATCTAAAATCCCACTTCGCCGGCGCCTTTCAGGTGCAGCATTTCTCTGGCTTCCGTGGGGCTCGCGATATCAAATCCGAGCTCTTCAAGAATGTGACGTATCTTGCGCACTTGTTGCGCGTTAGAAACCGCCGGTTCGCCGCGATTGATATAGAGGCTGTCTTCCAGCCCGACGCGGACATTAGCGCCCATAAGCGCAGCCATTGTGGCGATCGGCATCTGATGCTTGCCCGCGGCAAGAACGGACCATTTGTAGTCCGAGCCGAACAAGCGGTCGGCCGTGCGCTTCTGGTGCAATAAATCTTCCGGATGCGCGCCGATGGCGCCGCGAAGGCCGAACGCCGTCTGTACAAAGAGCGGCGGCTTCACCAAGCCGCGATCAAGAAAGAACGCCAGATTGTAGAGATGGCTGACATCGTAGCACTCGAACTCAAAACGCGTATTTCCCTCAACACCGATGTGCTGAAGGATCCATTCGATGTCGGCGAATGTATTCCTGAATATCAGACTTTTTGTCGATTCCAGGAAGGGCTTT
>JAUIJZ010000060.1 GCA_030430715.1 Alphaproteobacteria bacterium | reverse complement strand
GAACGCTGGCGGTTCAAAGCCGCCAACATTGAATGAGGCGCCCATCGCCTCCGCCAGCGCGCCGCAATACTGGACCTTGAGCGTCTGCCCGACCTTCGCCAAAGGCTGATAGGCAATGATCCAGGTGAAGAAGGCGGCAAACAGCAAAGCCACCACACCTGGCACAACATCGCCGGACCAGCCCCACACCACAGCGCCTAAAACCAGCGCCAAGGCCCCGCCAATCAAGGCGTAGCGTTTGAATTTCGCCACCGCCGCGATGCGCTCGCTCTCATTGGCGACGAAACACGGCTCAATGCGTTCTTTGTAGACCCGCTGAAACGCCGCCTCATCGAGACGCGCCAAATCGATGATCTCTGGTTCCGCCGCTTCCACTCTAACTCCGCCCTAACGCTGGATTTGAGCGAGCGCCGCTTTCAGTTTGGCCGCGGATGCCGATGCTGTTTGGCGCCGTTCACGCAATTCTTCGACGACTTCTTCCGGCGCCTTGGCGATGAAATCGGCATTGCCGAGTTTCCCATCCATCTTGCCGATTTCCGCGTCGAGCTTGCCGATCTCCTTGCCGAGACGCGCAGCTTCCGCCGGCAGGTCGACGACACCCTCAAGCGGCAACGCCACCGTCGCGCCATCGAGGACAAAGGTGACTGAACCGCCAGGCGCTGAATCGGCGCTGGTCGAATATTCCAGGCGCGCCATACGGTCGATCAGTTCCTGATAGCGTTCAAGCCGCGCTTCCGTTGCTTCATCGGCGCCCAATAACAGCAGCGGGATTTTCGCCGCCGGCGGCACGTTGAGTTCCGAGCGCGTCGAGCGCGTTTCGGCAATGAGCTTCACCATCCAATCGATTTCTGCTTCCGCATGTATGTCGATCAATTCGTCGCCAAGTTGCGGCCACTGACCTGTGATCAACATGCCGTCGCGCTTGGCGCCGTATTCGCCGGTGCGCGCCCAAAGCTCTTCGGTAATGAACGGCATGAACGGGTGCAGCATGATCAGGATCTGGTCGAGCACCCACGCCGCCGTTCGGCGCGTTTCGAGCTTGGCCGCTTCATCCTCGCCATTCAGCAGCGGCTTGATGAATTCGAGATACCAGTCGCAATAGACGTTCCACACAAACCTGTAGAGCGCGCCTGCCGCTTCATTGAAACGGCGCGCTTCGAGTTCGCGCGTCACTGCCGCCGCGCATTTGGCGGTTTCACCGACGATCCACTTATTGACCGTCTGCACCGGGCTGCTCGGATCGTATTGATCCCATACCGCGCACTCATTCATCTGTGCGAAGCGGGCCGCGTTCCAAAGCTTGGTGCCGAAATTGCGATAGCCTTCGATGCGCTGTTCGCTGAGCTTGATGTCGCGCCCCTGCGCGGCCATCGCAGCCAGCGTCAAACGCAGCGCGTCGGCGCCGAACTTATCGATGAGCCCCAACGGGTCCATCGTATTGCCCTTGGACTTCGACATCTTCTGGCCCTTCGCGTCGCGGACCAGGGCGTGAATGTAAACTTCGTGGAAGGGCGGTTCCTTCATGAAGTGCAGGCCGAGCATCATCATGCGCGCGACCCAGAAGAAGATGATGTCGTGCGCGGTGACGAGCGTGGAGGTCGGGTAGAACTTCTTCAGCTCCGCCGTCTGCTGCGGCCAGCCCAGCGTCGAGAACGGCCAGAGACCAGACGAAAACCATGTGTCGAGGACGTCTTCGTCCTGGGTAAGCGCAACGTCTTTGCCGTAATGCTTGCGCGCTGCGCCCTTCGCGGCTTCCGCGCTCTCTTCAACGAAAACGTGACCGTCCGGGCCATACCACGCCGGAATGCGATGGCCCCACCAGAGCTGGCGCGAGACGCACCAGGGCTCGATGTTGCGCATCCATTGATAATAGGTCTTCGTCCAAGACTCAGGGACGAACTTGGTCTTGCCGGTTTCGACCGCCGCGATGGCCGATTTCGCCAGCTCGCCCGCATTCACATACCATTGATCGGTCAGCATCGGCTCGATCACGACGCCTGAGCGGTCGCCGAACGGCTGGCTCACCTTCTTATCCTCGATGCGGATCAGAAAGCCCTGTTCTTCCAGATCGGCGACGACCTGCTTGCGCACTTCGAACCGATCGAGACCGCGATACTTCGCCGGCACATAATCGGCGCTGACGAATTTCCCTTTCGTATCCATCAGCTCGTACATCGGAATGTCGTGGCCGCGCGCGACTTTGTAATCGTTGAAATCGTGCGCGCCGGTGATCTTCACCGCGCCGGAGCCGAAATCGGGATCGGGGTAATCGTCGGCGATGATCGGGATGGAGCGCCCGCAAAGCGGCAGCACCACTTTCTTTCCGACAATAGCCGCGTAGCGCGTATCGCTCGGATGCACGGCAATGGCCCCGTCGCCGATCATGGTTTCAGGACGCGTGGTCGCGATGGAAATGTAATCGCGCGTTTCGAACTCGACCGGATTGCCTTCCTCATCGAAAGTCACCGGAAACTGATAGGTCGAACCGTCTTCGAGCGGATATTTGATGTGCCAGAAATGGCCGGGGACTTCTCGGTTCTCCACTTCGAGGTCGGAAATCGCCGTCTCGAAATGGGGATCCCAATTTACAAGGCGCTTGTCCTTGTAGATCAGCCCTTCCTTGTAGAGCTGGACGAACACTTTCAGCACCGCCGCCGAAAGCCCTTCATCCATGGTGAAGCGCTCGCGCGACCAATCACACGAGGCGCCTAGCCTGCGCAGCTGATTGAAAATCTGGCCGCCGCTTTCTTCCTTCCACGCCCACACGCGTTTCAGAAATTCCTCGCGGCCCAGCGAGCGGCGGTCCTCGTTCTTGCCCGCTTGCGCCAGCTGGCGCTCCACCACCATCTGCGTGGCGATGCCCGCATGGTCCATGCCCGGCTGCCACAGCACGCTCTTGCCGCGCAGCCGCTCGAAACGGACCAGCACGTCCTGCAGCGTGTTGTTGAGCGCGTGCCCGATATGCAGCGACCCGGTGACGTTGGGCGGGGGGATGACGATGCAAAAGGCCCCGGCCTCGGAATTGTCCTTGGGCTTAAAGGCGCCTGATTTTTCCCAAGCCTCGCTCCAGCGGGGCTCAACGTCTTTCGGATTGAAGGTGGTTTCGATCATCTCTGTTCGGACGGTCAGCGGCCTTGCCGCACTGCGGAGGGCCTCATAGCAGGCCGTTCGGGCCAGCGCGACAGCGCGCGCCCATAAAAGAACGGCGCCTCAGCCCAAATGACTGAGACGCCGTCCTGCCTTGTGGTGAAAATGAGCGTCAGCGCGCCAAACGGGCGATACGCTCCAATTCGGCCTCGACCCGTGCTTCCACGATGGTCGGCAAATTCTGGTCCAGCCATTCCTTGAGCATCGGCTTGAGCAGTTCGCGCACAACACCCTCGACTGTCTGGCCAGGGGTATCCGAAACCCGCAGGCTGCCGACCAGCCGCGCCATGGAACCAGCTGCCGCCGATGCCGTGGGATTGGAGATGATGGTTTCGGGCGTCGTCGTTACGGGTTGCGCCGCCCGCACAGGCGCAGGCGCGGGCTCAGGCGTGGGCGGTTCCAGCTCTTCAAAAGCCTCTGCCGCGGGCTCCATGGCTTCAAACACGATGTCGTCTTCGCCGCCCGCCGGTTCCGGCGCCGCCTCAGCCGCCACGGGCTCGGCCGCCGCTTCCGTCAGATCAAGCACAGGCTCGGCAGGCGCCTGCTCCTCTTCGGAAATGATGCGCCGGATCGACGCCAAAATCTCTTCCATTGAAGGTTCGGCTTGCTGTTCCTGCGCCGCCATTTTCGAGCCCCGCAAATGCCAATTTCGAGTCGTCTAATTGAGTCGACGCCCGAGCCTAGGTTTCACGATGATTCCCGTCCACCGATCGCGCGACGCACTGCAGCGCTGCGCTGTGATGGAATCACCACGTGTTCTGCCGAGCATGCTCGGCCCTATCCGATAAAGGAATGTTAACGCTCAGAAAGCGAACGTGGCTGGCCGCTCTAATCCCGGCGCAACCGGCGGAAACGCATCGAATACGACACGATACGCGGTGTTCGCGCCCGAGCGCGTATAAATGCGCGCTTCACCAGCCGCGCCCTGACGCACGATGACGGCCAATCGGCCGCCCGGCTTTAATTGCTCGAACCACGCTTCCGGAACGATCTCGGCCGCGCCGTTCAAGAGAATGACGTCATAGGGCGCGCCATCGGCCCATCCGGCCGTAGCGGGGGTCGAAGCTGTCGTCGCATTACCGATTCCAGCGGCCTCCAGCGCAGCGCTCGCGGCGAAGCTCAGGCTCGGATCGGGATCCAGCGATATGGCCTCGGCGCAGCACGCCGCCAGCACCGCCGCCCCGTAGCCAGTCGCGCCAGCGATCTCCAGCGCCCGTTCGCCGGGCTGGGGCGCAAGCGCCTGCACCAGCTTGGCCAAATCGCGCGGACGCATCAGCACCCGGCCTGGCGCGGCCTCCAACTCAAGATCGGCATAGGCCAGGGTCCGCTTTGGCGCGGGCGCGAACAGCTCACGCGGCAGCGTGCGCATGGCGTCAATAACGCGCTGGTCCGTCACGTCAGCGGTGCGGACCTGGCTTTCAACCATGATGGTGCGGGCGCGGGCGAAATCCATGGGGCCTCCGGAAGCGCTACCCGGATAGGCAGCGCCGCGCCGGTGAGCAAGGGCAAGAGCGACGCAGGCCGCCCCACCCACACGTCAAAAGCTTGACCGTGCCCCGTGCGCGAGCCTAGGAGAGCCGGCTCAGCGCGCCCATAGGCGCTGGCGATGGCCTCGTGGCGGAGTGGTTACGCAGAGGACTGCAAATCCTTGCACCCCGGTTCGATTCCGGGCGAGGCCTCCAATCCGCGCCGCCGCCGGATTGGCTAACGGGTAATAACCCCACTTTTCAGCACCTTGGCAATCTAAGTGAACGAAACGTTCGCCATTAACCGCAGCTTAACCGGTTAGTGCGACATTCACCTTGTCTTCCCTTGGAGACACCCCACCATACCCAACGCCTTCGAGGGCCCCGAAAGGGGCCCTCTTTTTCTTTTGGGGTAGGCGCCCCTTGCGGCCACGCGTCCCGGTAAGAAGCGCTGCAGCGGGACTTTCCCACCGGCGCCGAACTTGATAGGAAGCGGCCCGCTATTATTCCTCGGTAGCTCAGCGGTAGAGCAACCGGCTGTTAACCGGTTGGTCGTAGGTTCGAATCCTACCCGGGGAGCCATTCTCCTTTCTTCATTGTTGGTTGGTTGGAATTGTTTTGACCCCGTGAGGCGTTTCGCCCGCGGGGATTTTTTTGTTTTGCCGGGCGTTTCGGCCAAGGCATGAGCGAGACGCATGCACGACGTCATCTTGATCGGAGCCGGCCATAACGGGCTCGTCTGCGCCGCCTATCTGGCGCAAGCCGGCTTCAAGGTGTTGGTGCTGGAACAGCGTGACGTCGTTGGCGGCGCCGCGGTGACGGAAGAATTCCATCCCGGCTTCCGCAATTCCGTCGCCAGCTACACGGTGTCGCTGCTTAATCCCAAAGTGATCGCCGATCTCGATTTGCATCGGCACGGATTACGCATTGTCGAAAGGAAGGTTTCCAACTTCCTGCCATTGCCCGATGGCGATTACTTTCTATCGGCGCCTGGAATTACACAGACGCAAGTCGCTCGTTTCTCGCAGCGCGACGCTGAACGCCTGCCGGAATATGAGCGCCGCCTCGAAACCATTGCCGACATCGTTCGCGCGCTTTTGATGGAGCCGCCGCCAAATCTTGTTGAGCACGGTGTTGTACGCGCCATTGAAGAAGGGCTGCGCTCGGCGCGTTTGGCTGGCCGCCTCAATAAGCTCGACCTCACCGCCAAACGCGATCTCCTCGATTTGTTCGTGAAATCGGCAGGCGATTGGCTGGATGGCTGGTTCGAGAGCAACCCGGTGAAAGCTCTGTTCGGCTTCGACTCCATTGTCGGCAATTATGCGAGCCCCTACACGCCCGGCTCCGCCTATGTGCTGCTGCATCACGTCTTCGGCGAAGTGAACGGAAAACCCGGGCTTTGGGGCCACGCCATTGGCGGCATGGGCGCGATCACGCAAGCGATGGCCGCGTGCTGCCGCGAACGCGGCGTCGAAATCCACACAGGCGCAAGCGTAAAAGAATTGATCGCCGAGCGTGGCCGCATCGTTGGCGTCGTCACCGGTGACGGCAAGCCGCATCGCGCGCGCGCCGTGGTTTCCAACCTCAATCCCAAACTCCTGTTCGATCGCATCGCCGATCCGGATTTGCTGCCGCCCGATTTCCGCGAGCGCATCGCGCGCTACAAAGTCGGCTCCGGCACATTCCGCATGAATGTCGCGCTATCCGAACTGCCGCGCTTCACCAGCAAACCCGAGGCGGGCGATCACCTGACCGCCGGCATCATCATCGCGCCCTCCCTGGCCTATATGGATTGCGCCTATCAGGACGCGCGTAATTTCGGCTGGTCGCGCGAGCCGGTGGTGGAAATGCTGATCCCCTCAACGCTCGATGACTCGCTCGCGCCGGCAGGCAAGCACGTCGCCTCGCTGTTTTGTCAGCACGTACAGCCAGTACTAAGCGACGGACGTTCTTGGGATGCGTGCAAGGACGACGTCGCTGATTTGATGATCGCCACCGTCGATAAATACGCGCCTGGCTTCGCCGCCTCCGTGCTTGGGCGCCAAGTGCTCTCACCGCTCGATCTTGAACGCACGTTCGGCTTGGTCGGCGGCGACATCATGCACGGCGCGCTTTCACTCGATCAGCTTTTCAGTGCGCGCCCTGTGCTCGGCCACGGCGATTATCGCACCCCTATTCCTGGGCTCTATATGTGCGGCTCTGGCACGCATCCGGGCGGCGGCGTGACGGGCGCGCCGGGGCACAATGCGGCAAAGGTCGTGGCGCGCGATCTGCGCTGATCACTCCGCCGCGACGTTTTCCTTCGGCTCTTCGGCCTGGTGCTTCCACAGCGTTGCGTAAAGGCCCTCTTGCGCGATGAGTTGCACATGCGTGCCGCGCTCCACCACACGCCCCTCATCGAGCACCACGATCTGATCAGCGTCAGCGATGGTGGAGAGGCGATGCGCCACTACGAGCGTTGTACGCCCACGGCTCGCCTCTTCGAGCGCTGCCTGCACGTCCGCTTCGGTGCCGCTATCAAGCGATGAGGTCGCCTCATCTAAAATCAGAATACGCGGATCTTTCAGCACAACGCGGGCGATGCCGACGCGCTGCTTCTCACCGCCGGAAAGCTTCAGCCCACGCTCGCCCACACGCGTATCCCAACCCTGCGGCAAACTCTCGATGAAATGCAGAAGCTGCGCACGCCGCGCCGCTTCTTCCAATTCGCGCTGGCTCGCTTCCGGGCGGCCATAAGCGATGTTGTAGCGGATCGTATCGTTGAACAGCACGACATCTTGCGGCACGAGCCCCAGCGCGCTGCGCAGCGAGACTTGGCGCACGCTCCGCAGATCCTGCCCATCGATCAGCACACGGCCCGATGCGGGATCGTAGAAGCGAAACAGCAGTTTCAGCACTGTCGACTTGCCGGCGCCGGAGGGGCCGACAATGGCCGTCGTCTTTCCGGCGGGCGCGACAAAGCTGACATCGGCGAGCCCGGAATCGCGCCCTTCGTGGGCGAAATCGACGCTCGCGAACGTCACCTCGCCCGGCCCTGCGCGCAGATCGCTTGCATCCGGCGCATCGGCAACGTCCGGCTCTTCGTCGAGCAAGCCGAACATCTTTTCCATATCGATCGAGGTCTGCTTGATCTCACGATAGGCAAAACCAAGGATGTTCAATGGCGCATAGAGATTGAGCATGATCAGCATGACGGCGGTGATGTCGCCTGGCCCAAAGCCTTCGCCCGTGCCGCCGCGCGCAACGAGGAAGCCCGCCGCGAGCACCATGCCGAGCAAGCCGACATTCATCACCAGCCCTTGCAGCGCGTTGAGCATCACCAGCGATGAGTTGGATTTAACCGCCGCCGCTGCGTAGGACGCCAGCGCCTTGTCATAACGCGCGCTCTCGCGAGCCTCAGCGGCAAAGCTCTTTACCGTCTCGAAATTCAGCAGCGAATCCACGGCCCGCCCCGCGGCCTCGGTATCGCGTTCGTTCATCTCACGGCGATAACGAAGCCGCCATTCCGTGATCCCGAATGTCGCCCAGGCATAAATGCCGACCGTCAGCGCGGCGATGAAGGCGAACAACACCCCGTAGCGCATAGCCAGAACGAACGCGGCCAGCGCCAACTCAATCACAGTCGGCCCGATATTGAACGCGAGGAAGCGCAGCAGAAAATCCACCGCGCGCACGCCGCGTTCGATGGTGCGATAGACCGCCCCCGTACGCTTAGATTGATGGAACCGCACGGACAGACCGTGCACGTGCGAGAAGACGCGGGTGCCGGCGCGGCGCTGCGCTTCTTCGCTGATCGGCTGAAAAATCGCATCACGCAATTGCGGCCCAGCCGTCGAGGCAAACCGTAGCGCGGCCCAAAAACCAACCAGCCCTATAAACACCTGCAACGCGCCATCACGGCCCGCGGCGAGTGCGTTGATACCGTCCGCCAATACGAGCGGCGAAAACACAGCCAGCACTTTGCCAAGCAGCGTCAACACCAGCGACGCCCACAAACGCAGCCGCACCCCCGGCCCGCGTAAACCGCCGATCAGAATCATCAGCCGCGAGATCGTGCGCAGCAGCGGCGGCGCGGCTTCCGCGCCGGGCTGGGCTGGGCCCACGGCCTTATGTTCTCCACGCACCATTTGGAACTATCCTTGAGGGGAGGACTTAAGGGCGCTGGTTTTCGCCCGCAATGCGCCGTAATGGCTATGCTTGATGAGCGCCATGGCTGATTCTGCCCCCAAAGGCCGCCCGCTTCGTTCGGTATGCGTCTATTGTGGATCGTCCGAGACGACCAAACCCGAATATCTCGACCTCGCTTCACGCCTAGGCGCCGCTTTGGCCCAGCGCAAGCTGCGCATGGTCTATGGCGGAGGCTCAGTCGGCCTGATGGGCCGGTGCGCCAGAGCCGCGCACGCCGCCGGGGGCGAAGTGCTCGGCGTCATGCCGCGCTTTCTTGAGCGCCGCGAAATCGTACTTGAGGACGTGCCTCACCGCATGGTCGACACCATGCACGAGCGCAAGCACATCATGTTCGAGGAGAGCGACGCCTTTATCGTATTGCCCGGCGGCATCGGCACATTGGAAGAAGCTGTCGAGACCATGTCCTGGCGTAGGCTCGATCTGCATCGCAAACCTGTCGCGTTTCTTTCGGAGGACGGCTTCTGGGCCCCCTTCTTCGCGCTGCTGCAGCATACGGTGGAAGCCAATCTGACGCCCGCGAGCTTCACAGATACCGTCATCGACGCCGCATCCATCGAAGATTGTTTCGCGGCGCTGGAAACCTTAGTCTCTTCGTGAAACCGACAAGACGCTCGTTTCGTATTGAATTGACATGACCCGTCTTTCTCGCCGCTCTCTTCTGTCCGCCGCCGCGATTTGGCCGGTTCTCGCCTGCACGGCCGAAGGCCAGCCGCAAAGCTCGGCCACCCGCGCCAACGAAGCGCGCTTCGCCGATAGCGAATGGCGGCGCGTGACAGATGCGCAATGGCGCGAGCGTTTGCCGGCGGCGTCTTACCAAGTGCTGCGCCACGAAGCGACGGAGCGCTCTTTCACCAGCCCGCTGAACGACGAGCACCGCGAAGGCACCTTCGTTTGCGCGGGCTGCGCGCTGCCCCTGTTCCGCTCCGAGTGGAAGTTCGATAGCGGCACGGGTTGGCCCAGCTTCTTCCGTGCGATCGAAGAAAACATCGGCACGAAGTCCGATCATCAACTCGGCTATGAGCGCATCGAATACCATTGCGCACAATGCTTGGGACACCAGGGTCACGTGTTCAATGACGGCCCCCGGCCGACCGGCCTGCGCTATTGCAATAATGGCGTGGCCATCCGCTTCATTCCGGCCTGACGCACACGCAGCGCTTTAGACCGCAACGCGGCTGACGAGCTTCTCGCTCTCTTCCCAAAATCGCGCGACATAGCCCGCATCGTCGATCAGCGGATTAGGCGTGCGCGGCGCGCGCTTGCAGAAATAGCCGCCGCTCGACTGGCCAGGCTCTTCCGCCGTTGCAAGCCAGATCAGCGTGTCTGCGCCCTCGGCCTCGCTAATGAACGTCAAGGTTTTCATATACGCCTGAATTTCATCGTCGGCGTGAGACGCGAAATTGGAATCCACCGTTCCCGGATGCATCGCATGCGCGACGATGCCATCGCCCGCCAAGCGGCCCGCCAAAGCGCGCGCGAACAGCACATTGGCCAGCTTGCTCCGGCAATAGGCGCCGCCATTGCTGTAATCGTCGATCGCCTGCATGTCGCCGAGGTCCATGCCTGGGATCATCTCGCTCGCATCCGATGCAGTATTGATGATCCGCACCGCGCCTTTCGGCGCATCGGCGGCAGCGCGCCGCAGCAATGGCAACAGCCGGTTGGTCAGCAGAAACGGCCCCAGATGATTGCCTGCGAAATTTTCCTCGAGCCCTTCCGCCGTGATCACCTTCTGCTTGGCCATGCCGCCGGCATTGTTGACAAGCACATCGACGCGATCGGTCAAGGCGGCGACATCGCCGGCCAAGCGCGCCACATCAGCCATGAGCGAGAGATTGGCGCGCAGCATGTCCACGCGCCCGCCCTGATCCGCGACGCCGGCAATCTCTTGCGCCGCCGCCGCGCAACGCTCAGCGTTGCGGCCAACCGCAATAACGCGCCAACCTTGCGCCGCCAGCGCCTTCGCCGTTTCCTTGCCGATGCCTGAACTGGCGCCCGTGATGACCGCGACGCGTTGTTTGCTCACCGTCATCGCCTCTCCTCATCACGCGGCCTGGCCCAACAACCTTTTGCGCGCTTTTTCTTCACCGATCAGCGGAAACAGCGCCGCCATTTCCGGGCCGTGATCCAATCCTGTCAGCGCTTGGCGCAGCGGCATGAACAACGCCTTGCCCTTGGCGCCGGTCTTCGCCTTCACCGCATTCGTGAACGCGCTCCAAGATTGCATATCGTAGCCGCCGGTGGGCAACAACTCGGCCGCCGCCGCCGCGAATGCCGCATCGGGCACGACTGGCTCAATCGGGCCATCAACGATCTGCGCCCATTGGCGCACATCCGGCAGCAATGAGAGATTGGCGCGGATTGCGTTCCAGAAGGCTTCACCGCGATCGGCGCCGAGCGCGTTTAAACGCTCTCTCACCGCGTCGTATTCGAGGCCATGCAGCACCGCTGCATTGACGCGCTTCAATTCCTCCGGATCGAAACGCGCGGGCGCACGGCCGATCTTGCTGAAATCGAACTCGGCAGCGAGTGTGGCGACGCTGTCGCGCGCTTCGACCGGATCAGAGGTGCCGATCTTGGCCAAATGCGAGAGCACCGCCACGGGCTCATAGCCCTCATCACGCAAATCCTGTACGGAGAGCGAACCAATCCGTTTCGATAATGCGCCGCCATCGGCGCCAACCAGCAACGGGAAGTGGCCCATCTCCGGCGCATTCGCACCCAGCGCCTCGAAAATTTCGATCTGGACGCCCGAATTGGTGACGTGATCCTCGCCGCGCGCGATGTGCGTAATGGCGAAGTCGATATCATCGACAACCGAAGGCAGCGTGTAGAGAAAGCCGCCATCCTCACGGATCAGCACCGGATCGGACAGCGACGCCGTATCGATCGATTGATCGCCGCGAACAAGATCGGTCCATTCCTTGCGGGCGCCGGAAAGCTTGAAACGCCAGTGCGGCTTGCGCCCTTCAGCTTCCAACTTGGCGCGCTCGGACTCGCTCAGCTTCAGCGCCGCGCGATCATAGACCGGCGGCTTGCCTGTCGCTTGTTGGATCTTGCGTTTGCGATCGAGTTCTTCTTCGCTTTCGTAGCAAGGATAAAGCAGTCCGTTCGCTTTCAGCTTAGCAGCGGCCTTTTCATACTCTGCGAAGCGATCCGATTGATTGGCGCGTTCAGCCCAGTTCAAGCCGAGCCATTTCAGATCGTCCTCGATGCCTTGCTCGAAAGCCTTGGTGGACCGAACAAGATCGGTGTCATCTATGCGCAACAACACCTGGCCGCCCTGACCGAGCCCAAACAGCCAGTTCATGAGTGCTGTGCGCACGTTTCCAACATGCAAGCGCCCCGTTGGAGATGGCGCAAACCGCAAGCGAATCGTCATGAAACTTTCATTCCATTACCCGTCGTTCATATGACATTTTTTTTCAGAAACACTGCCGCCAGCGGAGGCGCCATGCCGACAATTTTGTCTACCAAGCATATTTCAACCCAGCCAACCAATTTTGAGGATGGACAGGCTCAGCCGAACGCTCATAAACCGGCCCCGCAAAATAAACGGAGGCAAACGCGCGCAGGGGCTCCACATTTAGGAGACCTAAAATGCGACGTTCCATTGCAATCATTACGGCCCTCGGCCTCTCTTTTACTGCCGCAGCGCCTGCAGCTGCTCAATTTTCCACAGCGGTAAACCACACCGTCCGGGTCACTTACCAGGAATCCGAACTGCAGACAGAGGCTGGAATCCAAGCGATCTATACGCGCGTGGAGAACGCCGCCAGAGGCGTCTGCCGGGAAATCATGCTCAGCCGGCCAATAAACGGCCATGCCACTCTGAGCCGGTGCTCCACTGAAGTCCTCGCCGATGCGATCGAAGGCGCGCGTATTCCGGCTCTGACGGAATATTATGCCGCCGTCCAAACCGGCCCGGCTGTCGAACAAGAAATCGCCTCCCGATAGGCGCGGCAAAAGCGCCGCCGCGTCGCATACGGCGTGGCGGCGCACGTTCGCCGATTTTCAAAACTGTCATCCCGCACTAGGGTGCTTCCGCCTTCACCGTTTGCATCGCGGCTGAGGCGCAATTCCTCTTTATGTGCGGATGAACGGGAAATTCGGCGAGTATGAACCAGCGCCTTTTCCAAGCTTATGTCATGGTCGATTGGAGTGCGGCCGCAAAGCCAACGACTGGCGCCGATTCCATTTGGATCGGCGTGTTTAAGCGGAATGTGCGCTTTCAAATGGCGTTCGAAGCGCACAACCCGGCCACGCGCGCCGAAGCCGAACGCCTGCTGACCAACATCCTCGACGACCTCAAGCGCAAGGACGAGCGCGCGCTCGTCGGCTTTGACTTTCCCCTCGCCTTCCCGCGCGGAACGGCCGCGGCGCTAAAACTTGAGGCCGCGCCCTGGCGCGCGCTGCTGGATTATGTCGGCAAGGAAGTCAAAGACCGCCCCGACAACGCCAACAATCGCTTTCAAGTCGCGGCGAAGATGAACCGGCTGATGACGGGCGAAGCCTTTCCGTTTTGGGGCGCGCCTGCGCGTGACGCGCAGACCATGCTGTCCACTAAGCGCCCACGCGAACACGGCCCGGACGATCTGCCCGAATTGCGCCATGCCGAGGCGGCGCTCAAAGGGACCTCTTCGATCTGGAAGCTCTATTATCAGGGCTCGGTCGGCGGCCAGGCGATCACCGGCATGCCGGTGATCAAGCGCCTGCGCGATACGCGCGCCGTAAAAATCTGGCCATTCGAGACAGGTTGGAAACCGCTGACCATCGCCGAGCTTGATGGCGTCGAAGCTGTTTTCACCGAAATCTATCCGTCGATGTTCGGCGCGACGCCAAAGCAAGGCGAGGTCAAGGACGCCGCGCAAGTGCGCACCGCGTGCGAACACTTCAACACGCTCGATGAAAAAGGTCAGCTCGGCGCGCAATTCGGCCCAGCTATGGAGCACCCGCTCGCCGAAATCGTAGAACGCGAAGAAGGCTGGATACTCGGCGCGGCCGCGCCTTAGCGCCTGTTTCTCAGTCCGGCGAATGAGCAATTGGCGCGGGCCGGCGCGTGAGCGCCCACCAGCGCAAAATCAGCACAAACACCGACAGCACGCTGGCCCAGAAGATCGCCAGCAGCAGCCCCGCCACGCCCATGCCCTCGCGCTCGGCCAGCCAATACCCCAGCACCGGCATCACCACGGCGTAAGCAAGGATGTGGCTGAAGGTCGGAAACCAATTGTCGCCGCGCGCGCGCAAAATGGATGCTGTCACGACTTGCCCGCCATCAGGCGTCAGCACCAGCGCCGAAACCCAGACAAGTGAAGCAATCAGCGAAGCGAGCGCCAAATCCGTCGTGTAAAGCCGCCCGATTGGCTCGGCGAAAATAACGACGGCCAAAGCCGCGCACAGCATGGCGACCGTATTGATGCCCAAACCGGTCCACCCCGCGCGCGCTGCATCGTGCGGCGCATTACGGCCGATCGCTTCCGACACGAGAACGGCGCTGGCGGCGGAAACGCCAAGCGCGATCATGAACACAAACGCCATCAGGTTCAGAAGGATTTGATACGCCGAAACAACGTCCGCGCTGATGCGGCCCGCAATCACCGTCATCGCTGCGAAAGCGCCCGCCTCCACGGCCTGACTCACCGCGGCCGCGATCCCGACCGCCAATAGCGCGCGATAGGTGGGACCGTCAGCGCCCAATTTGCGCACGCCGTAAAGCGCGCCGTCGCGCAAGAACCAGATGCACGCCAGCACTGCCGCGGCGAGAAACGCACGCGAAGCCACCGTCGCCCACGCCGAGCCGATCGCGCCATGCTCAGGCACCCAAAGCAGGTTCAAAACGAGATTGACGCCGTTCGCCACCCACATCACCGCCGTGGAAATGCCCGGCTTCTTGATGGCTTCGAGGAAATACGTGCCCGCAATGTACAAAAGATGCAGCGGGATCGAGAGCGCCAGGATGTTCATCACGGCCGCAGACGGCGCCACCAAGGCCGCCTCCACGCCGAATATGGCGAACATGTTTTCACCGGCAAGCCACATCAGCGCCGCCGAAGCCAAGCCCGCCGCAAGCGCCAGCACCAAGCCGCGCCGCAAGGCGACGCCCGCGCCTTCATAATTCTTCTGACCGAGAGAGCGCGCCGCCAACACCTGCACGCCTTGCAGAAGGCCGATCGCGGCAACCAGAAAAACCGAAACCGGCGCAAAGCCGAGCGCCTGATGCGGCAATTCATCCGGCGTCAATTGGCCGACGACGATCACGTCCACCAAGCCCATGCCGATAATGCCGAGGCGCGCAAGCGCCACCGGACCGGCCAGCCGAAGCGTGTCGGCTACGTATGGACGTGAAGCGCGCATTTGGCAGGCGGCTTTAGCGTGCGCGCCTGAGTCGGTCGAGCCTCAGGAGGCCGCTGGCGCCGGTTCAGCGGGCTGCAAGCGGCGATAAAGCGAAGCCGACAACGCCGATTCAAGCGAGAAATAAAGCGCGAACCGGATGAAGGTCGAGGCCAGCACAAAGATCAGGTACGGCACGCCTGCCCCAGGATCAGGCGTAATGGGATTTACCCCGACCAAAGCGCCGACAATGTAAGCCAGCGCTCCGGCAAGAATGTTCGCCGGCACGAGCAGCATGAGACGGGCGCCGATGATTCGCAGCGTCGCGCCCTTGGTCCAGCTCCAGGTTTCGAACGTCAAAATGCGGCCTCTATCGATGCTCGCGGGCGCGGAAAGATAGAGACGCGACGTCATGTAGAGCCACAACGCTGCATAAAACACGAACAGCAGCAGCAATGTGCCGGCATTCTCCTGCGCAAAGCGCTCCATGACGGAAAACACTGCGGCTTCATCCGAACCCGCCGCCTGCAATTCCGGCATGTACGGACCGAGCGGCCCGGAGAACAGCGCCACCATCATCGGGATGGTGATGACGAAGAACACGATGAACAGGAAAAAGCCGATCACGGCCATCGCCGCCCATACACGAAAGCCCGCCGCCGTCCAACGCGCACGCGCCTCGCCCACGCCATAGAGCGCCGCCACCGTCAGCGCAGCGTAGACCGCCGCCTGCACGATCGTATTCACGATCGTCGCCGGAAGCCCCAAAGCGGGCGTCGCCGCCACCAACGCCGTGGACAGCGTCGTGATGACCGCGCCGATCGCCGCGACCGATAGCGCGAAACGCCAATTTTCGCGCGCTGAGCGCAGCGCAACCCCAACGTGATCGCGGATCGAGAGTCTTGAAACCAGCTCTTGGTTCATGTTGTGGCGCTAAAACCCGATGTAAAACAGGTAGGGGATAAACCGCACGCTGGCTCCACTGCAAGGCTGCATGGCCCCTTCGGCGAGTTCGTAGCGCCAGCGCGGCAAAACGCGCTCCACCGAGTTGCGAAAGCCTACGCCGCCCGCCGTCGCGATAACCCCGCGCTCGACGATCTCACCGCGATCGTCCGTCACGATCCGCACCACCACCGCGCCGGCGCCAAATTCGCTTATCGCGCTGCCAGGATAGGCCGGCTCGGGCGCGTCCAATGTGAGCGGACACAATGGCGCAAGTGATGACGTGCCGATAACAAACCCACCGCCGCCTTGCAGCGGCGCGGGATCCTCCCACCCCAACGAACGCAGCTTGGCGCGCAACGCCGTGCTCCAAGCAAGCGCATTTGCATAAAGCTGCTGCGCCTCTGTGAGGCGCGTGTCTCCGCCGGCCGCCGTGATCAATAGCGGCCGCAGCGTACGCAACGCCTCGGCATAATCGAGCTCGGCCAACCCTTCGGGCGATTGCACGATGTTGGAGCCCGTGCTGCCAGTGCTAAAGCCCATATTGTCGGCGAACAGGCGCGCGGTGCCGCGTCCGATCAGAGCGTTGCCGCGCGCAACGGCGCCATTGCGGTCGCCTTGCGTCGTCATATCGATGGCCACCGTCCACGCATCGACGGAATGTCTGTAAAGCCGCTCGGTAAGCGCCCATTGTCCAAGGCGCGATGCAGCCAAATACACTTGGGATTCGTGCCCGCCCGCTGCGCGCATCTCCAACAGCAAGGCTTGCAGACGCTCAGCGGGGCCACGCCCGCCGCGGCTCAATTCCGCCTGACCGAGCACCAACCGCGCAAGCGCGAGATCCAATCCCTCGGCGCCTTGCTCGGCAAAGGCGACCGCACGCTGCGCAGGCGCCACCGCTTGTTCGAATTGTCCGGCCGTCACGCGCACCATCGCCAAGTTCATCACCAGAACCGGCGTATTGCCGCCATCGCCGTCGCGCGCTTCAGACGCCTCGACCGCCGCCGCCGCCGCTGTCTCGGCCGCGGCGAAATCGCCTGCCTGCATCGCTGCGTTATAAGCCCGGTAGTGCTCCATCACCGGATTTGGCGTGCTTTGCGCCGCTGCGCTCCCACACCCAAGCGCAATGGCTGCGACCAGCCCAGCGATCCACCTCATGACGCCCTCCCCCGTTTGCGCCATATAGAGGCGCAATGACGACAAATATGCAACCTGTGCACGTGGTCGGCGGCGGCATGGCCGGATCGGAAGCCGCCTGGGCGCTCGCCAATGCGGGCGTGTCGGTCGTGCTGCACGAAATGCGCCCGGTCGTGAAAACCGACGCGCACAGCACCGATAAATTCGCCGAGCTTGTGTGCTCCAATTCGTTTCGCTCCGACGATTGGCGCGGCAACGCCGTTGGCTTGCTGCATGAGGAGATGCGCCGTCTGGGTTCATTGGTGATGGCCAGCGCCGCGCCGGCCCAGGTGCCCGCGGGCAGCGCGCTCGCCGTTGACCGCGACGTGTTTTCCGAAGCCGTGACGGCGGCGTTGCAGGCGCATCCGCTGATCACGATTGAGCGCGCGGAGGTGAAGTCGCTCGACGCGCTGCTCAAAGGCGAAGATGACAACGTCATCTTCTGCACCGGACCGCTCACCTCACCCGCGCTCGCCGACTCCATTCGCAACATGACCGGCGAAGACAGCCTCGCCTTCTTCGATGCGATCGCGCCCATCGTGCACGCGGACTCCATCGATTTCGACATCGCCTGGAAACAGTCGCGCTACGACAAGGAAGGCCCCGGCGGCGACAAAGCGGCTTACGTCAACTGCCCGATGGACAAGGCGCAGTACGAGGGCTTTATCGCCGCGCTCAACACCGCGCCCAAAACTGAATTCAAGGAGTGGGAAAAGAACACGCCATACTTCGAGGGCTGCCTGCCGATCGAAGTGATGGCCGAGCGCGGCCCCGATACGTTGCGCTTCGGTCCGATGAAGCCGGTGGGCCTGATGGACCCGCGCGTGGGCAAGCGCCCCTATGCGGTGGTACAGCTGCGACAGGACAATAAGCTCGGCACGCTGTTCAATCTGGTCGGCTTCCAGACCAAGCTGAAATATGGCGCACAGGAAGAGGTCTTCCGCATGATCCCGGGCCTGCAGAACGCGCGTTTTGCCCGGCTCGGCGGCATTCACCGCAACACATTCCTGAACTCGCCAAAGCTCCTGGACGGCAGCTTACGCTTGCGCGCGGAACCGCGCGTGCGCTTTGCCGGACAAGTCACCGGCGTTGAAGGTTACGTGGAAAGCGCGGCCATGGGCATGTTGGCCGGGCGCTTTGCTGCGGCGGAGCGCTTGGGGCGCGCGCTCGAAACGCCACCGCAAACCACAGCGTTCGGCGCGCTGCTCGCACACGTCACCGGCGGCCATATCGAAGGCGGCAAAGGCTCGTTCCAGCCGATGAATGTGAACTTCGGCCTCTTCCCGGAAATCAGCGCACCGACGCACGATGCCGACGGCAAACGCCTCAAAGGCGTCGAGCGCGGACGCGCGAAGAAGCTGGCGCTGGCGGAACGGGCGTTGAGGGATTTGGCGGGGTGGCTGGATAGCAAGGTACAATAGCTTCAATGCCACTCTACCATACTCAATTATTCTCAAACGACCCACCCGGCAGTGCGTTCAGCTCAAGAGGTGCTTCATGGAGTTTCGAGAAGCAATCCGGCGTATGCCCTAATTCACCGCAAGAACGTCAAAGGATTTCTCAGCGCCTTCTCGAAGAGCGCGGGCATGCAGCATCGACAAACCACTATCCCAATGGGCTCGCATTCTTTGACATGGAGATCCAAGTTCGCGCCGAAACGTCCGCGAAAGCGCGGCAAGCCTACCATTTATTGGTCGCCGCTATGAATGCCTTGGATGGCTCAATTACGTTTTCACCTGAGCCTTTCGCATCCGAGTTATCAGAAG
>JAUIJZ010000059.1 GCA_030430715.1 Alphaproteobacteria bacterium | reverse complement strand
TTCTGCGAGCACATTCACGCCCTGATTGTCGGACGTCACCTCACGCATTGCGGCAATGCCGCCGGGGATGGCCGGGTTGGTTTCGTCGCGCCAGAGCCGCAGATCATTGGTGTAGTAGGTGGCGCGAAGATTCAGCGCGTCGCCGAAATCGCCGCGATAGGAAAGATTGATCGTCTCGCGCTCATATTCCGTGGGCAGCAGGATGTTGCCCGTAATGGCGGCATTGGTGAGCACGCCCATGTCGGGACGTTGCGTGTAGTCCCCGGAATCTTCCAGCCTGTCATAGCTCAGCGCCAGCCGCTGATTGGACGTGATGTCGAAGCCGAGACGCGCGAGAAGGTTGTTCGTCTCGCCATCCGAGCCGATGGTTTCACGCCCGTCACCATCTTCGAAATTGTCGCGGTCGACGTGATTGAAATAGATGAGACCGTCGAGCTGATCGGTAATTTGTCCGTAGCCGGTGAGCGAACCTCCAACCTGCGCATTCGACGCATATGATGCAGCGATACGTCCGCCGAAGCGCTGATCCGCGCCTTGCAGCAGATCGGCGGCGCTCATTGTTTCGAAATGCACAGCCCCGCCAATGCCGCCATGGGTGACTGTGTTGGCGCCGAGCGCGACATCGGCCGAACGCAGAATATCGGCATTGATCAGCAGATTGCCGATGTGATGGTAGAGATAATTCGTTTGCAGCGCGCCATCGATATAGATGGCGAGATTGCGGTCATCGAGCCCGCGAATATTGATGCGCGAATTGACCGAATGCGTGCCGCCAATGTCGACACCCGGAATGGTGCGCAGCAGATCGGACAAGTGATCGGCCTGCCGGATCGCGATTTCTTCTTGCCCAAGATAAAGGGAATCCGCGGTCACCGCGGTGCCCCACACCGTGATCGGCTCATCCGCCTCTTGTGCGAACGCTGCACCGCCTGAGCACAGCGCAAGCGCAAGTGTCCCAGCTACGCCATTGATCAATCGTGTTTTTCTCGCCATCTTGGCCCCCAACCACCTGCGAATGCTTCTCAGTGCCGGGTGTGCCGAGTTTGCGAATAAGTGTCAATTGCGTGACGCCGATAATCGTGAGGGCGTTACGGTTGTACCACTTCGAACGTCAGCGTGTAGGTGAGCAGCTGGCGCATCGGCACGCCGTCCATCTCGGCGACGCCTTCCGCCTGCGACGCGAGCCAGTAGCGGCCGACTTGCTGCGGTGTGAAGCTGATCGAACCGTCCGCGGCGCTCGTCAGAGTTTGAGATTGCACCGCTTCGGCGTAGCGATCGTCGCCTTTGACGATCTCGACTTGAAGTCCCGCGGCAGGCTCGCCGTTTTGCAGCAAGACAAAGCGTGCGGGTTCGCCGGCGAAGATATCGTTCGGATGCGTGAGAGGGCGCAATTCGAGCCCTTGGCCTGTGGGCCGCAGCGCGGTCTCGTTTGGCGCGCCAAGCGTAACATAGGTCTCCACGCGACGCGCTGACCGCATCAGGCGCACGCCGTCATGAGCCAACACGCCGCCGCTGCGAAGTTGTTCTAGCGATCCTCTGCGGCGTTGCGTTTCACCATTCTCCTGCCATTCGGCGAAGAAGAGCGCGCCAGTCTCAGCGATGCGATAGGTGCCTTGCTGATTGAGTTGGACGTCAAACACCGTTCGGAACCGCCCTGTTGCAGCATTTTCGATCTCGCCGCTTTGTCCGTCCGGTCTCGTGACGATGAGCGCATCCGAAGTCAGCGGGACGTGATTGGCGAAGAACAGGTCGTTGGAGATCGCGCCGTCGACCGTGATCCACTGCTCTTCGCCGGAGAGTGTAAACGCGGATGGCGTGATCCACATGCGATGCGCGCTGGCGGCGCCGATCGCGCAGATTGAAGCGCTCGCGGCCAAAGCCAATACGCGCAGGAGCGATGAAAATGAGGTTTGTTTCTTCATGACTGCGACCTACCGGCTGATCCGCATGTTGATTGCGCCAAGTTCGTTCTCACCCTGGGCGGAGGCTTCGACAACGCGGTTTGAAGACACGCGGAATGGCACGCCGATCAGTTCGCGGCCCCCGACCTCGCGCGCAGCTTCGACATTCAAGAGATAATCGCCGGGCGGCAGCGCCGGGAGCTGATAGCTCATTGTGTGCTGACCGGGCGGCCGCGTTGGTCTCGATACGCCATCTGTGTCCAGTTCAAGCGTACGTCCGATACGACGCCACCATTGGCGAATGTCCACGAGCCAAGTTTCGCCGGCGCCCTCGGGCCCGTCTTCTTGCTGATACCAAACGTCGAGGTGAGACACGACGGACTGATCAGGCCGCGCGATCCAGAGCGCGACATAGGGGCGATGATATTCGGCCACCGACATGCGCGGCAGTTCGATCTCAACCCGCAATTCGTCGGCACTGGCCGCGCCGGCCGCCAGCACGCCGGCGGCTATTACAAGAGCGCGCATCGTCCCTCCTACTTCGTAGCAGGGGCACTAGCACGGTCAGCCGATATTGCAACTTATTCGCAGTAGCGCGGGCAATCGTGCGGCCGCACCAGGCCAGACTCAGCTCATCTAAAACCGCGTCAGCACAGTAAAGCGCACATTGTGGCCGGGCAGCGGCAGCTCATCCTTGAGGAATGATGCGTGCGCGCGCGCTTCTTCGTCGGTCAGGTTGCGGCCGTCGATGCGGAAGGTGAGGGCGCCGTCTTCGCCGAACGGCCGGAAGGCGAGCCCGGCATTGAGCAGCGTGTAGCCCTCGGTCGGCGTCTCGAATGGCGCGAGATCGTTCTGCGCGCCGACATCCACCATTTCGATGCGCCCGTTCCAATGTTCGCTTTCCGCTTCGAGGCCCAGCGTCAGCGTGGTCGGCGGAATACGCGGCGGGTGGCCGCCGCCATCGAACTCGGCATTGACGATGTCGAACGCCGCGTCGCCGCGGAAGCTGAAGCTGCCCGCTTCGAACAGCAGCGCCGAGAGTGAGAATTCGCCGCCGGTGAAGGTCGCGTCTTGTTGGACGAAATTGAACACGGGCAGAATTTCGGCCTCTTCCGGAATGCCCGCATCGTCTGCATCCGGCGCGAAACCGCTCGTTTCCGTTTCCTCGTCCAGCCACCACACATCACCGCGTTCGACCAGGGCGATGTAATCGGAGAATGCGGCGCGGAAGATATTGACCTCAAAGCGCAGCGGGCCGGTGCTGTAGCGCGCGCTGAGTTCGAACGAGAGCGCCTGCTCCTGATCGAGCGTGGGATCGCCCAGCTCATAATTCGCGGTGGCCAGGTGCGGCCCGTCCGAGAACAATTCGAACGCCGTCGGCGCGCGTTCGGTGTGCGCAAGTGTGGCGGCGAGAAACCAATTCTCCGCCGGGCGCACGAATACGCCGAGCGAACCGCTCACATTGTCGAAGTCACGCCCGCCGAACGTCACATTGTCGATCTCGCGCCGTTCGAAGCGCAGCCCGCCTTCGAGGCCCCATTGCCCATAGTCTAACCTTTCGACGGCGAAGACGCCGATGTCTTGGGTGTTGGTGGCGGCGACGAAGGCCTCTTCGCCTTCGGCGGAAAAATCGATGTCGCTAAATTGCACGCCGAGGGCGCCACGCTGGGTTTCGCCGCGGTGGTGGGCTTCTAAGCGGCCTTCCCATCCTTCGCTGAAGAAACGTGTGCCCGCTTCGCCGTCCGCTTCGAATTCCGTGTGCTCGTAGTCGCTCTGCTGCACGGCGAAGTCGAGGCCGTCAAACGGGCCCGCATCGATACGCAAATCTCCGCGCGCTTCGTAGCGCGTTTGCTCGTAGGCGAGACGAGAAAGGTTGGGCTCTTCTTCGTGCTCTTCCCCTTCTTCCTCGTCTTCTTCTTCTTCGTGTTCATGATCGTGCGCGTGACCAAGCAAACCATATTCGCCTTCGGTGTGCTTCGCGGCAACGCCGATAAAACCCCAATCGCCCACGTACGAGCCGCCAAGATTGTAGCTTTCGAATTCCGTCCATGTATTCGGAGCGACGCCTTCAGCTTCTTCGTGGTGCTCTTCTTCCTCGTCCTCGTCCTCCTCATGTTCGTGATGGAGCGCGGCGGCGCCCGGAATCTCATAAGGATCGGTTTCGCGCCGGGCGGCGCTGAAGCTCAAAGCGAACGGTCCCGCTCCGGCGCCGAAGCTAAGCGCGCCTTGGCGGCCGTCATCGACGCTGGAGAAAGCGGCGAGTGCTTCGCCTTCGACGCCGTCAACCGCGCGTGTCGGGATCGATTGATCGATCACATTGACCACGCCGCCGATCGCGTTGCCGCCATAGGCCAGCGCCGCCGCGCCGCGCAGCACTTCGATGCGCTCGGCGTCGAGGCCGTCGCTGGTGACGGCGTGATCGGGCGAAGCGGTGGAGGCGTCGATGGCGCCAATGCCGTTTTGCAGCACGCGCACGCGATCTTCGCCGAGGCCGCGAATGATGGGGCGGCTGGCGCCCGCGCCGAAGGACGTGGAGGCGATGCCGGGCTGCGCGTCGAGCGTATCGCCGAGGCCGCCATTCAGCGTTTCGATAATCTCATCGCGGCGGAGAATAGCCGCGCCCTGCAAACTTTCGATCTGCGCGCCTTCGAGCGGCGCGGTCACGACGATTTCCGCCTGCTCGGCCGCGGGTTGGGCGAATGCCGGCGCGGTCATCAATGAGCCGACCGCAATAAGGGCGGCGGCGGTGCGCGGCTGATCCATGGCTGAGCTCCCCGTTACAAAGTAACGTGGAGTTACAGTATAACATTCCGCCCCGCAAGCCGTTCTTGTTTATGTTTCGAACAGGATCGCCGAGGCGCCGTCCAGCACGGCCGCGCCATCGCGGATTTCGGCGTTGCCGACCGTGATTAGTGTGCGCTTCGCTTCGGCCGGCAGGGGCCAGCGCACTGGGTCGCTGGTAAAATTGAAGGCGCAGATGACGGTTTCGTCTCCGGCTTTGCGCTCATGCGCCAGCACCTGCGGCGGTGCTTCGAGCGGCGTATAGCGTCCCTCGCGCAAAGCCTTGCTGGCGCGGCGCACGCTCAGCATCTCGCGCGTGAAATGCAGTACGGAATTTGGATCGGCCTCTTGAACGTCCGCCGCCATGGCGCGGTGGCGATAATCGATTGGAAGCCAGGAATCGTCGCCGACCGTGAAGCCGACAAGCGGCTTGGTGACCGTCCAAGGCATGGGCGTGCGCGCGCCGTCGCGGCCGATGCCGTGTGGCCAGAAGGCAATGGCCTCGGGATCGAGCAGGCGTTCATAGGCGACATCCGCATGCGGCAGACCGAGTTCGTCGCCCTGATACAGGAACGGCGTGCCGCGCAGCGTAAGCAATACGGCGAGGACAACTTTTGTGAGTTCGGGGTCTTCGTTCGCAAGCCGCGTGGCGCAGCGCACGACGTCATGATTGGACAGACTCCAGGACGGCCAGCCCGGCGCGCCCTCCCAGCCTTCCATCGCCTGTTGGAAAATATGCGGCGTCAATTTCTCTGAGCGCAGCAGATAAAAGGAATAGGCCGAGTGCAATTTTTGCGGCGTGTCGGTGTAGTCGCGTTGCACCGGATGAGGATCTTCGTCTTCGATCTCGCCGATAGCCACCGCATTGTGCTCGTTGAGCAATTCGCGCAAACGGGCGATGAATTCGAACGCTTCCGGCTGCGTGCGGTCATAGAGGTGGCGCTGGAATTGGTGCGGGCGCGCGGGCGTGCCCTCATCAATTTCAAGCGGGGGATTGTCGCGCAAGCGCGCGTCGTGGGCGTAGAAATTCACGACATCGAGGCGGAAACCGTCGACCCCGCGCACAAGCCAGAACCGCGCCGCGTCGAGTAGCGCGTCCTGCACATGCACGTTGCGGATGTTGAGATCCGGCTGCTCGGGCAAAAAATTGTGCAGATAATATTGGCGCCGGCGCGAATCCCAGGTCCAGGACGGGCCGCCGAACATGGCTTGCCAATTGTTGGGTGGCGAGCCGTCCGGTTTGGCGTCGGCCCAGACGTACCAATCCGCCTTGGCGCTCTCGCGGCTGAAGCGGCTTTCCTGGAACCAGGCGTGCTGATCGGACGAGTGGGAGAACACAAGGTCTATAATGACCTTGATGCCCAGCTTGTGGGCGCGGTCCACCAGCATGTCGAAATCGTTGAGCGACCCGAACATGGGATCGACATCGGCGTAATCGCTGACGTCGTAGCCATAATCCTTCATCGGCGAGCGAAAGAAGGGCGACAGCCAAACGGCATCGACGCCAAGCTCGGCGATATATTCAAGTTTCTCGACGATGCCCTTGAGATCGCCGACCCCATCGCCATTGGAGTCACGGAAGGAGCGCGGATAGATCTGATAGATCACGCCGCCGCGTAGCCAGTCGCTCATGCATCAGGCATGGCCAACACTGGCGCGCAAATCAAGCCGCAGAGATGTTCCATTCGCCTGGACCCGATCCGGCGCTCGCATCGGCGGCAATGTGCGTCACGCTTGGTGCGGCCGCGCGCGGCGATGCGACATCGCCGAACGCAACCCATTCCGCTTCGCAGGCGCCGCGCGTGAAGGTCAGCGCGCCATAGCCGCGATGGGTCAGGTCGGAAAACGCCGTGTGCGGATTGGCCGAGCGCACCATGTATTCGCGCTCGCCGGGCCCGGCATTGGACAGGGTGCGCTCAAAGCCTGGCGAGCTCACGCTGCCGCCGGCGAATTCCAGCGCCGCAAGACGACCGCCGTCCGCCGCCGCGAGATTGTTGACCCAGCAATTATGGCTGTCGCCGCCGAGCACGATGGCGTTGTTGGCATGCGCGGCGCAGGCGGCGAGAAAACGCGCGCGCGCGGCCGGATACCCGCTCCAGCTATCCAGGTTCCAAGGCAAGTTCAGCGCGGCCATGCGTTCGGCTTGGCCGAACCACCCAGGCGAGGCGCCTTCCGGCAAGAGCCGTGTCAGGCCGGCGGGCGCGATTTGATCGCCCATCACAACTTGTTGGGTCACGATCTGCCAGGGCTGGCCGCGTTGTTTGGATTGAGCGAGCGCTTCGGCAAACCAACGCTCTTGCGCGCCCCCCAGCAGCGAACGGTTGGGATCGTTGAGCTGAGCGCGGAACGCTTCGATGGCTTGCGGCGTGGGTTCAGACAAGCCGGTGCGATAATCGAGCTGGCGGTCGCGGCCGATCAGGCGCGTGTCGAGCAACACGATGCGCGCCAGGTCGCCCCAATCGAGCGTGCGGTAGAGGCGCGGCCCGCGCCCTTCGAGGCGGATTGGCATCCAATCGAAATAGGCTTTCGAGGCTGCGGCGACGCGGTCTGCGAACGGCCCTTCATAATCTTGATGCGCCTGCGCGCCTTCGCGCCACGTATCGTTGGCGATCTCGTGATCGTCCCACACCACGCTCATGGGCTTGCGCCGCCGCAATTCGAGCAGGTCGGGGTCGGTGTGATAGAGCGCGTAGCGCTGGTAATAATCGCTGAGCGAGACGGTTTCGTTGACGGGGTCGATGATGCGGCCGGGCACGGCGTCGGCATCGCTTGGATAGGCGCCGCGCTGCACTTCATAAATGTAGTCGCCGGAATGCAGCACGAGATCGATATCGTCGCGCGCCGCCGCATGCCCGTAAGCATGGAAATACCCAAACGCGTAATTTGAGCAGGAGAACAACGCGATGCTGAGGCGATCGCCGCCGCTTGCGGGTGCGGTGCGCGTTTGCCCGGTGAGCGATGGTCCCGACGCGGAGAGGAAGCGATAAAAGTAGCGGCGCCCCGGCATCAGCCCGCGCACATCGGCTTTCACGCAGAAATCGCTGGCGATGGAAGCGCGCGCTTCGCCGCGCTGGGCCACGCGCGCGAAGGCTTCGTCCTCGGCGACTTCCCAGGCGATGCGGCCATCGCCGCCGACAAAGCGCGTCCAGATGATGATGCCGTCCGGCAGCGGGTCGCCGGAGGCGACGCCGTGCGTGAACAGGCCATTGGCGAGCGTTTGCGCCCAGGCCGCGCGCGGCGCGGCGGCGGCAAGCGAGGCGGTGAGCAGGGAGCGGCGAGCGAGTGTCAGCATGATGCGCCTCTTAAAGCGCGATTGCGACAGCTTGGCTAAGAATTGCGCTCAGTTTCGCCAACCGGTGCGGCGCGCCCAGGCGTCGAAATCGGCGCGGCGCTGGGCGTGATCGGAGGGCGCCGCTTGTCCTTCGGCGGCGGCGTTGGCGCGCATATGGGCGATCGTGTCGGCCATGGGCGGCAGCCCGACGCTGGCGCGCCGCGCATCGACTCCTTCTTCGTCGGCGATAGGCGCGGGGCTCATCAGCCCGGCTTCATCCCAATCGAATTGGGTGCCAAAGGTTTGCGGGCGGCCTTCGAACACGGCGATGCGATCGGCCAGATAGGCAGCGTCCAGCGCATTGGCTTGGCCGCGCGGGATGGCGTCGAGCATCAGCGCGAGCACGCGCCGCTGCAGATCGGGACGCGAGATCGCGTGCTGCACGATCAGGAACACCGCCGCCGCGCCGTCATCGCCAATCGTGCCGGGGCCGGGCCAGCCGATCTCGGCGATGGCGCGCTCAAGCAATTCCGCATTCTCAAGATGCACGGCTTCCATTTCGGGGTGGTAGCCGTCGATCAGCGCGCCGCTTTGCGCCAGGCGCGCGCGCACATCGAGATCGCGCCGCGCGGCCGCGATCAATTGTGTTGTCCAATCAATCATGAGCGCACGCGGGGCAGGCTGGATCGCGCGGCAGTTTCACGGTGCGCGCTTCAGCGTTGAGGCCGTCAAAAATGAGCAGGCGCCCGGCCAGACTTTCTCCGGTCTCGGCGATCTCTTTAATGGCTTCGAGCGCCATCATCGATCCGATGATGCCCGTCAGCGCGCCGACAATGCCGACTTGCGCGCACGTTTCGGCATCGGGCGGCGCTTCAGGCACGAGGCAGCGATAGCAGGGCCCGCCGCGTTTGAAGATGGCGACTTGCCCATCCCAGCGCCCAACCGCGCCAGACACCAAAGTCACGCCGAGGTCGAGGCAGGCGCGGTTCACCGCAAAGCGTGTGGCGAAATCGTCCGTGCCGTCGAGCACGATGCCGGCGCCGTCCAGCAAGGCGCGCGCATTGGTTTCTTGAAGTCGCTCGCGCCGCGTTTCAATCGCGACATTGGGATTAAGCGCCGTCAGCGCCGCTTGCGCGCGCTCAAGTTTCGGAGCGCCCACTTCATCGCTGCGATAAACAATCTGCCGCTGCAAATTGGAGAGCGAGACATCGTCGTCGTCGATGAGCCGAATGCGCCCGACGCCCGCCGCTGCGAGATAGAGCGCGGCCGGCGCGCCCAAACCCCCGGCGCCCACAAGCGCAACGGTTGCGGCTTTCAGGCGCTGCTGGCCCGGCCCGCCCAATTCCTTGAGCATGATGTGGCGCGCATAGCGTTCGCGCTCTTCGGGGCTAAACATCGTCAGCGCATCCGCTGAGATCCCACAGCGCCAAAGGCAATACGCGGCGGGGCTCTGAATACCAGATCGAGCTGGCGATGCCGTTGGCCATGAGATGCGCCGGCGCGGCGTCGCCGCTATTCGGCACGGCGCCGATCACATCGAAATCCGCGTCGAATAAAACGAGTTCGGAAGAGTCCGTTTCCGGCTCGCCGCTCTCGTTTTCTTCTCCGGCATCTTCAAGCCGCGCCGCTTCGAGCGGATCGGCGATGGCGCCGATATAATTGCGCGAGAAGCCGAGGCTTGAGGTGAAGCCAAACCAATAAGCATCGCCTTCAAATTCCACGCGCGCGGCAAGGTCCGACGTCGCGTTCAACCGATGCGGCGTTTGCATCAACCGCAGCGATGCGCCCGGTTCGCCGCGCAGCGCATAGACCGCGCGTTCGGCGGGGCACGAAAGCGCCGCGGGCGGCGGCGCGGCGCAGGAAGCGGCGGTGAGCAAGAAGGCAAGCAAAAGCAGGCGCATGGCGCGCCGACTATAGCGTCGCCCGGCCCGCCGTCGAGGCGCGGGAACGGGCGCGCGTTCGGCGGCGTTGGTCCATGAGAGGATTATGATGCGTTATATCGATGAGAGCCTGGCGCCCGGCGAAGTCATTATTCAGCGCGGCAAGTGGCCGACCTTGTTTTGGGTCGGCGCTTGGCTTGCGCTGATCTTGCTCGGAATCGTGCTGGTCGGGATTTACATTTTCATCCACGCAGCCGTGGTGATGAAAACCACGGATTTCGCCGTCACCAATAAGCGCGTCGTCGTGAAGCGCGGCTGGCTCAACCGCCGCACGGAGGAGCTTGCCGTTGAAAGCGTGGAGGGCGTTGCTCTGCATCAATCGCTTTGGGCGCGGATTTGGGGCTATGGCCGGGTGGTTGTCACCGGCACCGGAGACGCGACCATCAATTTCCCGGCCATGGCGCACCCGGTTTCATTCCGCCGGGCAATTGAGAAGGCGCGCGCCGACCGTGACGAGGTGCATCTCAGTCCCTCGGATCGCGTCGCTTTGGAGGAGGCGGCCCATCCGCAGGAGGCGCCCGCCAATGATGATGCCGCAAATGACGCCGAAGCCGAAGAAGCGCCGCGTCAGCGCCGCCGAGCAAAACGCAGCTTCATTGGGCTTCGGTCGCGCTAGCCCTTGCCGGTGGAGCCGAAGCCGCCCGCGCCGCGCGCGGTTTCGGACAGCGTTTCCACCACTTGCCACGCACCTTGCGTCACCGGCGCGATCACCATTTGCGCGATGCGTTCGCCGCGTTTGATGACGAACGGCTCTTGGCCGAGATTGATCAGCAGCACTTTTACTTCACCGCGATAATCGGCGTCGATGGTGCCGGGCGTGTTGAGGCAAGTGAGGCCGTGCTTCAAAGCTAGGCCCGAGCGCGGACGGATTTGCGCTTCGTAACCCGCAGGCAGCGCAATGCTGAGCCCGGTCGGAACGAGCGCGCGCGCGCCAGGCTCTAGAGTCATGGGTGCGCCATCCGCCACCGCGGCGCGTAAATCCATGCCGGCGGACAGCGCGGTTTCGTAAGCGGGCAGGGCCAGCTCCGCAAAATGCGGCAGCGGGGCGACTTCGATGCGGATCGTAGAACTCATGCGCGTTTTAACCCGGATTCGGCGCTTGCCGTCATATAAGTGTAAGCTTATATGACGGCGCAGGAGGCCGCATATGAGCATCGATATTCCCAAACTGATTGGCGCTGTGTCGCGCGAGGTGCGCGACGCCGAGCGAGATGGAAAGCCAGCCCGCATTGTCGTGCTCGGCCGCACCTACGATACCGGCATCGATGACCTTTGGGACGCCATCACCAATGCAGAGCGGCTCCCGCGCTGGTTCGCGCCGGTGACGGGCGATTTCAAACTCGGCGGCGCTTATGCGGTGCAAGGCAACGCCAGCGGCACGATCACAGCGTGCGAGCCGCCTCGGCATTTGGCGCTGACCTGGGAGTTTGGCGGCGGTGTAAGCTGGGTTGAGGTGGATCTCAGCAGCGAAGGCGAGGGCGCGCGGCTCGAACTGCGCCACATCGCCCATCCTGAAGCGCACTGGGATCAATTCGGCGCGGGCGCGGTCGGCATTGGCTGGGAGCTCGGCCTGCTCGGGCTCTACCTCTATTTGAGCAGCGGCGGCGTGGCGAAGCCGCCGGAAGCCGATCCTGCCTGGGCGGCGAGCGAGGAGGCGAAGACCTTCATGCGCGCCTCGGGAGACGCATGGGGCGCGGCTGAAATCGCCGGCGGGGAAGATCGTGACACAGCGCTACGGCGTGCAGCATCGACGGTGAAGTTCTATTGCGGCGAGGCTTGATGCACGCCTTCGACGTTCTTGGCGATCCGGTGCGCCGCCGCATTCTCGAACTGCTGGCCGATGGCGAACAGACGTCAGGCGAAATCGTCGGTGTGATCCAGGATGAGTTTGGCATCAGCCAACCGGCCGTCTCGCAGCATTTGAAAGTCTTGCGCGAAAGCGGCTTCGCGCATGTGCGCGCCGAAGGCCCGCGCCGCATCTATGCGATGGATGCGGCGCCGTTGCAGCAGGTGGATGAATGGGTCGCGCGGTTCCGCGTTTTTTGGGACGTCAAGCTGGATGCGCTCGCGACCGAGATCGCGCGCGGCAAGAAGAAGCGGAAGCGCTGAGCGCTAGCGCTTGCCGGCTTGGCGGGCCTTGCGCGCGGCGTATTTGAGGTCGCGGCGGGCTTTTTGTTCGAAGGCGAGGATTTCAGCGGCCTCTTCTTCTTCCTTGCGCTTACGCTCGGCCTCTTCGGCGGCGAGGCGGGCGGCTTCGGCCTCAGCCTTCGCCTTTTCCTCGGCGGCGAGCTTGCGCTCCAGCTTTTCCATTTCGACCCGCTCGCGGCGCTTACGCTCGGCTTCAGCGCGCTTTTCGTCACGCGCTTTGGCTTGTGCGGCGCGCTCTGCGGCGACGGCGGGGTCAACGGCCTCGGTGGCCTTGTTTTTGAATTTCTCCAGCATCGCCTTTTTGGCGGCCGCCGCGGCTTCGCGGCGTTCGTTGTGGTTCGGAATGCTCATGCAGGTGGATCGTCCTCTGGGCGCGCGGTCGCGCTCGGGGTTGGAGTCGATGTTCTGTTGTGAGGCGGCTTACATAGCGTTGGCGACGCTAAAATTAAAGGGATCAAATTGCCGCGAGGTGAGGCGGGTTCCGCAGCGTTATTTGCGCGGCGCCTTGGCTTCGAGGGCTTTGGCGATCTCTTCGGCCAATTTTTTCGCCACCGAACCCTTGGCCATGCGTGGCCAGGTCTCGGTCCGATTCTTGGCGATCAACATGACGGCGTTTTCATCGCCGCCCATCACGTCGCCGGAGACATCATTGGCGACGATCCAATCGCAGCCCTTCTTGGCGATCTTGGCGCGCGCGTGTTCTTCAACGTGATCTGTCTCGGCGGCAAAGCCGATGACGAGGCGCGGGCGTTTCTTTTTCGCTTTCGAGAGCGTTGCGAGAATGTCGGGATTTTCCGTGAGGCTGATCGACGGAATGCCGCTCTTATCTTTTTTGAGTTTGGCCGACGCCGTGCGTTCCGGGCGCCAATCGGCGACTGCGGCCACGCACACGGCGACATCCGCCGGCAACGCATCTTCGCACGCGATGAGCATCTCGCGCGCGGTTTCGACGCTAACGCGCGTGACGCCTTGCGGCGCCGGCAAGCCCGTCGGCCCGGAAACGAGCGTCACGTCCGCGCCGAGATCGGCGAGGGCGGCGGCGATGGCGTAGCCTTGCTTGCCGCTTGAGCGATTGGAGATGAAGCGCACCGGATCGATCGATTCCAGCGTCGGGCCGGCGGTGATCAGCGCGCGCTTGCCCTTCAGCGGGCCATCCACCAGCAGCGCGAGCGCGGCGTCGCGGATTTCCTCGGGTTCGGCCATGCGGCCAAGCCCGCGTTCGCCCTTTTCGGCCATCTCGCCTTCATTGGGCCCGACGAAACGCAGGCCATCGGCTTGCAGCCGTGCGAAATTGCGGCGCGTCGCGGCATGGGCCCACATGTGCGGGTTCATCGCCGGCGCCATCAGCACAGGTTTATCGGTGGCGAGCAAAACAGCGGAAGCCAGATCATTTGCCAAGCCGTTAGCCGCTTTCGCCATCAGATCGGCGGTCGCCGGCGCGACGATGATGAGTTCGCATTCGCGTGCGAGCCGGATGTGGCCGACATCGAATTCCTGCACTTGGTCGAACAAATCCGTGAACACGCGTTCGCCAACCAGCGCGCCCGCCGCGAGCGGGGTCACGAATTGCTGCGCCGCTTGCGTCATCACCACGCGCACGGCAATGCCGCGTTCCTTCAAACGGCGGATGAGTTCGAGACTCTTATAAGCGGCGATGCCGCCGCCAATGATGAGGAGGGCGCGCTTCTGGCTCATGGCGTGGGCGCGGCCTCTTCTGCTTCGGCCTCAGGTGCGGACTCTTCGGCGCCATCCGGCGCTGGATCGTTCGCCAAGGGCGCCGGCGTTGGCGCGATCACGGGCGCTTGGCGCGTCGCAGCCGGACGCTCCGGCGCTTTTTCTTGCGGCGGGTCGATGCGGCGCGCGCCCGCCGTCAGCACCAGCGCCAGCAGCGCGCCGCCGAGGAAGGCGATCCACACCGCCGGCATTTCGTACCAATGCCGTTCCTCGCGCGGAGCGTCTTCGCTGACCTTGCGCGCCGCCGCCTCGATGGCGGTGAGCGTGTGCGGCAGGCGGCGCATCGCCGACAAACCCGCTGCGGCTTCGTCGATGGCGCGCTTGGCCACGGCTTCCGGGCCGAGTTCGCGCTGCACCCAGCGCTCAACGATGGGCCGCGCGGCGGACCACATATCGTGACGCGGATCGAGCCCGCGCGACACGCCTTCGACCTGCACCATGGTTTTTTGCAGCAGCACCAGTTCGGGCCGCAAATGCATGCCGAACAGATGCGTGACGTCGAACAGCTGCAACAGCAAACGGCTCATGGAAATGCCGTCGGCGGTCTTGCCGAAGATCGGCTCGCCGATAGCGCGCAGCGCTTGGGCAAATTCCTCGACGGTGAAACGCTCGGGCACGTAGCCCGCTTCCTGGTGCACTTCGGCGACGCGGCGATAATCGCGGCGCAGGAAGCCGTAGAGGATCTCCGCCAGATAGCGGCGCTCCTTATGGCCAATGCGGCCCATGATGCCGAAATCGACGATCCAGAGATGGCCGTCCTTGCCATAGAGCAAATTGCCCTCGTGCATGTCGGCGTGGAAAAAGCCGTAATCGAGTGCGGCGGCGAGAAAGCCGCGTGTGATGGCGACGGCGAGCGCGCTGCGGTCGGCGCCGGCTTTGTCGAGCGCCTTGCCATCCGTGAGCGGCACGCCCTCGATCCAGTCGAGCGTCATCACGCGCTTGGACGAACGCGCCCAATCGATTTCCGGCACGGCGAGGAAGCCGTCTTTCTCGGCGACTTCGCGGAACTCGGCGGCGGCGCCGGCTTCCAGGCGCAGATCGAGTTCGCGTTCGAGCGCCGAGGAAACCGTGTCGATGAATTGCACCGGCTCTAGACGGCGCGAGCGCGGTGAGAAGAATTCGATGCATTGCGCGGCGAAGCGCAGCGCCGCCATCTCGCGCGCCAGCTTCCGCTCGATGCGCGGGCGCAGCACCTTGATGGCTTTGACGCCTTCGCGCGGCACGATGCCTTGGTGCACCTGCGCGATCGAGGCCGCGGCCATGGCTTCGGAAATGCCGCTGAACAATTGTTCTGTGCCGCCGAGTTCGGCGTTGATGGTGTCGAGCGCGACGGTGCGCGAGAAGGGCGGCAGGCGATCTTTCAGCCGGCCCAGCTCCTGCGCGGCGGTGACGCCGATCATGTCGGGGCGCGTGGCGAGGAATTGGCCCACCTTCACATAGGCCGGCCCGAGCCGCTCCAGCGCCACGGCCAGGCGCATGCCCATGGAACGGCCGCGCTTGCGCTTGGTGAAAATGGACAGCGCCGTGTGCACCGCCTGAACCGGCACCGGATAGCGGTCATAATATTCGGCGGGCAGCAGCACGTCGTAGCGCGCGAGCGTCGCCGCCACGCGCAGAAGCCGCCAACTATGTCCGATCGAAGAAAACACTAAACCGCCCAACCCCAATGCAGCGCGACGACGCCGCCGGCCATATTGCGGTAACCAATCCGCGAGAAGCCTGCTTCGGCGATCATAGCCGAGAAGCGTTCCTGATCCGGAAACCGCCGGATCGATTCCACCAAATATCGGTAAGAATCTTCGTCATTGGCGATCCATTTCCCCAATGCCGGGACGGCGTTAAAGGAATAGAAATCATAAGCGGGCTCGAGCCCCCCGATCGCCAGGCGGGAAAACTCCAAACAGAAGAAACGTCCGCCCGGCTTAAGCACACGGCGCGCATCGGCCAGCACGGCCGGGATGTCGGTGCAGTTCCGGATGCCGAAACTGATGATGTACGCATCGGCGGCGGCGTCATCGACCGGCAGGTTTTCCGCGTCGCCCTCATGCCAGGAGAGGCCGTCTTCACCACGTTTGCGGCCCGCTTCGAGCATTTCGGCATTGATGTCGATGATGTGGATCTCGGGCGGTTCCAGTCCGCGCCGCACCGCCGCCGCGTCGCCCAGCTTTTTCAGCCGCCGGGCGATGTCGCCGGTGCCGCCGGCCACGTCGAGGATGAGTTCGCCCGGCTGCGGGTTGAGCTTGGCGGCGGCGGCGTCTTTCCAGAGCCGGTGCATGCCCCCGCTCATGGCGTCGTTCATCAGGTCGTATTTGTTGGCGACGCGATCGAACACGGCCCGCACACGCGGAGCCTTCTCGGCGCGGGGCACGTCCTCGAAGCCGAAGGAGGCGGTATCGTTGTCGGGCGTCTCGCTCATGAGGGCGGTATAGCGGCGGGCGGGAGGGGCCGCTATATCGCAGCCCAATGCTTTCCCATTTGATTTCCGGCATTTCGCCGCATGCCTGAGCTTCCCGAAGTGGAAACCGTGCGGCGCGGGCTCGCGCCGGTTCTGGTCGGGCGGCGCATCAAGCGGGCGGCGACCAAGCGGGCGGATCTGCGCTTTCCGTTTCCGGAAAAGTTCGCCGCGCGGCTGACGGGGCGGCGCGTCGATGCGCTGGAGCGGCGCGCGAAATATATCCTGGCGCATCTCGACGATGGCGCGGTGTGGATCACGCATCTCGGCATGACGGGGCGCTGGTCCATTCTTGGCCAGAAGAAGCAGCCGGGCGATTTTTATTATTCCGAGCCGCCCAATCCCGCGCACACGCATGTCGTGCTGGAAATGGAAGAGGGCGCGCGCTTGGAATTCAACGATCCGCGCCGCTTCGGCTACATGGATTTGATCGCGCACGATGCGCTGCCCGTTCATGCCTTCTTTAAGGGCATGGGCCCCGAGCCGCTCGGCAACGAATTTCATCTGCCGTATTTGAAGAAGGCGCTCGCGGGCAAGAAAACCAGCATCAAGGCGGCGCTCTTGGATCAGCGCGTCGTCGCCGGGCTGGGCAACATCTATGTCGTCGAAGCGCTGCATCGCGCCGGCATCACGCCAACGAAAGAAGCCGGACGCATCGGCGCGCAGCGTTTGGAAAAGCTGTTTCACGCCATCCGCGTCGTGCTCGAGGAAGCGATTGAAGCGGGCGGTTCGACATTGAGCGATTACGCGCAAGTCGATGGCGCGCAGGGCGGCTTTCAGCACGCCTTCCGCGTTTATGATCGTGAGGGCGAGCGCTGCGCCACGGCCGATTGCGGCGGAACCATCGCGCGCGCCGTGCAGGGCGGGCGCTCAAGCTTCTGGTGCCCGCGCTGCCAGCGCTAGCGCCCGTCTTTGGGCCGTAGCGAAACGGGGTTAGGTTTGGCGCGTGAGTCGCGCTTTCTTTGCCGCAGCAGCAATCGCAATTGCCGCTCCCGCATATGCGGAGACGCGATTTTTCGCGGCGATCGAAGATCTGCCCATGCCGCCGGGTTTTGCCGAAACCGGCGCCGCTTCAGCTTTTGACGGCGCCGAGGGGCGTTTGGTGGTCGCCTATGCCGAGGGCGAGGCTTCCGGCCTCGAAGTGCGTGACTTTTACTACGAAACCCTGCCGCAGCTCGGCTGGGCGGTGAGTCCGCGCAATGACGGGGTGCTGATGTTTCAGCGCGGGCGCGAGCGGCTCACCTTCACGCTCGACCAAGAGGGGCGTCGCACCCGCCTGGGCGTGCGCCTGGCTATCCTGCGCGCGCCCGGCGGCAATTGATTTTCGCGCCGCCGCGCGCCAAGCAAGGCCATGGCCTACGAAAACATCTTGCTCGAAACCGATGGCGCGGTTGCTCTGATCCGGCTCAACCGGCCCAAGGCGCTCAATGCGCTCAGCACCGATCTGATCAAGGAATTGAGCGCCGCGCTCGATGCGCTTGAAGCCGATGACGCGATCAATTGCATCGTGCTCACCGGCTCGGAAAAGGCCTTCGCCGCCGGCGCCGACATCAAAGGCTTGGCCGGCCGCGATTTCGCCGACCTCTATGCCAGCGACGCGCTCAGCAATCTCGACCGCGTGGCGCGCACCCGGAAGCCGATCATCGCCGCGGTCGCGGGCTATGCGCTGGGCGGAGGCTGCGAACTGGCCATGATGTGCGATTTCATCATCGCCGCCGACACCGCCAAGTTCGGCCAGCCCGAAATCACCCTGGGCCTGATGCCGGCCTGGGGCGGCACGCAGCGCCTGACGCGCGCGCTCGGCAAGGCCAAATCCATGGACCTCCACCTCACCGCCCGTCAGATGGACGCCGCCGAAGCCGAGCGGTCCGGCCTGGTCGCCCGCGTCGTGCCGGCGGACAAATTATTGGAAGAGGCGATGGCGGCGGCCAAGAAAATCGCCTCGTTTGGGCGCATCGCCGCCATGGCCAATAAGGAAGCTGTAAACGCCGCCTCCGAACTTTCACTGCAGGAGGGCGTCCGCCTCGAAAAGCGCCTCTTTTATGGGCTTTTCGCGACGGAGGATCAGAAAGAAGGCGTCGCTGCTTTCATTGAGAAGCGACCGCCTGTATTCAAGAACCGATGATCATTTGACGTCGGCGCGCAGGGGGTCTATACGCCCCCGCTTCGCTGCCGAAACCAGCCTGGGAAACACCACCGAAATGGCGAATACTAAGTCCGCAAAAAAGGCCACCCGCGTCATCGCCCGCCGTACGGCGGTTAACAAGGCGCGCCGGTCCCGTATGCGGACGTCCTGGCGTAAGGTTGAAGAAGCGATCGCTGGCGGCGATGCTTCAAAGGCTGCCGAGGCGCTGCGCGCCGCTGAGTCCGAAACCATGCGCGCCGTGTCCAAGGGCGTGGCGCATAAGAATTTCGGCGCCCGCAAGGTTTCGCGTCTGGCGAAGCGCATTGCCGCGCTCTCCAGCGCCAGCAACGGCTAAATCGCCGTCGCGTAGGGCGTGTTGTCGCGCCCCCAAGCTACAACCCAGCACTGTCCCGCAAGCATTGGAAATCAATGAATAACTCTCCGTGTACGCCATAATGCATAGGTGGCACGTTTGCATGTAAGTTATTGATTTTACGGCATAAAATTCAACTGTGAATTGTTTGCCATTAGTTAATTCCCCCGGTCGTTTTGGATATTGACGCCCCCCTCTGAACGGAGCATCGTTCGCTCCGCTGGCGAGACGTTTTCGCCTGTTCGAAGTTTCTGCGACACCGGTGCTACGGCATCGGGCCGAAAAAACACATTCGGCTCGAACGGGAGAAGTGCGTCCGCCACGGGGC